>JBMOMO010000134.1:0-2264 GCA_049324135.1 Chloroflexota bacterium | reverse complement strand
TCCGGCCCCTTGTGGCGCAGGTAACGCACCTGCCGGCCGTCATCCCAGGCGCCGAACAGCACCCCGCCCTTGTTCTTGTCGTCGGGCAGGATGCCGGCGGCGGCGACTTCCGGGGCGGCGGCCCAGTGGGCCGAGCCATGCAGGTCATTGCGTTCGGCGTCGGCTTTGCGTGAACGGCGATAGGCGATGCCCACGGGCAGCACCAGGGAGAGGAAACCGCCCACGCCCATGATGAGGTGGGCGCGCTCCAGGATGTCCAGCACGGCCTGGCCATACTCGATGCGGTTGTATTTGAAGGTCCAGATCAGGATGTCGTAGGGGGCGTAGAGCCAGGGCGGGATCATGGGTTTGCCCAGGGCCGGGGTGAAGCCGAAGGCCCAGGCGGCGTATTCGGTGGCGGCCCAGGTGGACAGCAGCACGATCAGGATGAACAGGCCCAGGCCCGTCCAGACGAAGCGGGTGATGTCTTTCTGCGCTTTGGGGATGTGGTAGATGGCTTCGGAGGCGGCGGTCATGGTCGTGGGGTCTCAGGGGTTGAGGGCGGCCCGTGACGTGGGCCAGTCGGCGCGCGCCCCGGCAAGGATCGCCAACAGGGGGAAGGAATCCGGTCGCGCGCTGCGGCTGTTTTGCGCCACCTGCCGCTGGGCGTGCTGGATTCAGCGTTCCATCGCCGCGGCCTTGCGGTGGGACTGGCGCAGGCGGGGGCGGGCCGGGCGTTCGGTTTTGTCGGCCTCGGGCGGTTCGGGGGATTTGTCGGCAGCAGGGTCGGCGGCGTTTGGCTTGTCATGGCCTGCCGCCCGCTCCGCCTGCTTTGTCATCTGATACTCAGATGCCTTGCGGTCTTCCTTGTCGAGCATCTGGCGATACTCCTTGATCGCGGGCGCGAACTTCTCCTGGAGATCAGGATATTCATCGAGCACCCGCGCGGATGGCATGGATTTCTGCAGAAACTCGGGAGTGTCCGGCTGATTGCCGTAGAGCGCGTTGTTCACTTCGCGCTTGTGCGCCTGGCGCAGGGCGCCCTCTGCGGTCGGCCCATCGGCGAAACCCAGCGATTTGCCGTTGGCCATCGTGTCGCTGAACACTTCCCATTCCCGCCCGTGGTTGGGGCCGAGCTTTCGCACGGTGGCAACCTGGGCGAACTCGGCGAAGGTCATTTCGTGGGGCGGTTTCGTTGGAAGGGCTTGCGTCTCGCCCTTGCCACGAATGGATGTCACGCCCAGACTCTTGCCGTGCTCGGTCATCAGCCGCTCTTTGGCCGCATTGTCGAGTTCGGTCACAGCCTGCGCCGGGGGCAGTCCAGCCTTGACAGGAACAGAAATGTCTTCCCAGCCGTGCGCCATCACGAATCCATCAGGCGCGGTTTTGACGGAAAGGATTTTCTCGGCGACGGTCTGTCCGCGCGTGAACTCGCCGCCTTTGTTCCTGTCCTTGTCGAGCAGGAAGGTCTTTTCATACGAGCCATGCGGGGTCTGCTTCCAGCCGCTGGATTCCAGCGCTTCGTGCATCGTGGGCGGCTTTTTCGTGGAATCGGTCTTGCCCTGTTGCGCTTCGGCGTTGATGGTCTGCTCCGGGTCTTTGACCTTCAGTGACAGCGCGGTCGCCACAATTTCGTCACCCTCCCAATAGGTCATGTGACGGCGGGTTCCCGTGTCCAGGTTCTGTTCCGTGGTGGTCGTCGTCCCGGCGGGATTGCGCTCCACGGTCAGCACACGCGACATGCGATTTTTCTCCATGTCCACCAGATCGATCCCCGGTCTGATCTGGTCGAGGCTGATGAGTGTCAGCCCCGCTCCGGGAGCGGCGTCGATCTGCTGCTCTGCCGCCCGTTCCGCAACATCGACCGATGCCTGGCGCTCCTGCGTGATCTGCAGCGCCCGCTCCTTGTCCAGCACATAGTCCACGGCCTTGCCCGCTTCCGCAGCGGCCCGGAAGATTTCGTTCTTGTCGTTCTTGAGCACCTTGGCCCAATCCTGAACGTAGGCGGCGTGGCGTTCGGGGTCATACGGGATGCCGGTCTGTGCGGCGGCGAACAGGCTGAACATCTCGGCGCGCAGTTCTTCCTTGGCGTAGCCTTCGGAGCCGAAGCGGTGGCCGCCGGTGATGCCTTCGCGGTTCAGACGGTGTGCTGCGCCGGTGGCATGGCCGATCTCATGCAGCAAGGTGCCGTAGTAGCGCGCTGCGCCCTCCTCGTTGCCCAGCTCGGAATTGAAGGCGCCACGCGGGGGGAGTACCACCTGGTCGCGCTTGGGCGAATAGAAGGC
>JBMOMO010000133.1:0-17412 GCA_049324135.1 Chloroflexota bacterium | reverse complement strand
TGGCGCTGGTGTTGGGAGCGATGGAGTAGATCAGTCTTGTGGTCTGGTAGTCGCGTAGCCTGATAGTCGTGTTGGTTTATGTCAAGGCTACTCGACTACCCGGCCATTCGACTGTCTGACTACTACGAGGCGCGAATGGCGATGGATAAAAAGGCTGTTCAGGAATGGGCGGCTGAATACAAAATAATCAACGAAATGGAGTGGGAGGAGTTACGCGCGCGCCTGGATACTGAAACTATCGAGGATAGTGTTCGCAAATACTTTTCCTGGAATAAACTGGTGGTTGCCTTTGCTCGCAGGCCTGATCTACCCGAGGAGTTGCAGGAGCGACAGGCTGACCATTATTTATCCATGATCGCAAAATGGGAAACGTTGTCTCGGAGAATCAAGAATGTTTGACAATCCACTCGTTTTTCAAACAGTTGTCAAATTTCTGGAAGATCACAGAATTCCCTATATGGTAATTGGGGGTCTTACTCTTGCCGTCTGGGGCGAGGGACGCGCCACGCATGACGCCGATTTTAAAGTTGTGATTGATACGCCTTTGGCTGATTTTAGAAGACTTGTCTTGGAGCGGTTTCCCGAGCGGCCAACAAAAATTCCAGCCCACAAAAAAAGTCAATTCGTTCTTCAAGTTTGGGCGGCTCCCGATGTGGCGACCGATCTGTTGGTGTGTATTTTTGATTATGAAAAGGAAGCGGTTCGTCGGGCGGTCACAAAAGAGATCATGGGTGTTCCTGTGCAAATCTGTACCGCGGAGGACTTTATCATTCATAAAGCCATTGCGAATCGCGGCAAGGATTGGCTCGATATTCCCCAGGTTCTTTACCGCCAGCGCGGCAAATTGGACTTCAAATACATCCGCCACTGGTTACAACAATTTTCCGAAGCGCTCGAAACGCCCGAACTGCTCACACGCTTCGAAGAACTTTACGAGGCAAATAAGTAGACAAGTACACACGTAAACACATACTACCCACCTGTGCACTTGTGTACCTATTACCCGTGTACACCAAAACTTTCTAAAAGGAGATTCCCCATGATTACTGACCTGCGCGGCCGCGACCTGATCGGCGACCTCGATTTCTCGAAAGAGGAGGTGGAGACCGTCCTGGACGTGGCCTTCGACCTGAAACGCAAGCGCGCCCTCGGCGAGCCGCACGCCTACCTGCGCGACAAGGTGCTGGCGATGCTGTTCTTCTTCTCGTCCACGCGCACGCGCGGATCGTTCGAGGCGGGCATCGCCCAACTCGGCGGGCACGGCGCCTTCATCGAGAGCAAGTCCACGCAGATCGCGCACGGCGACACGCCTGTGGAAATCGGCGAGATCTTCGGACGCTATTTCGACGGCCTTGCCATCCGCCACGTGGACTGGAAGATCGGCAACAAGTACATCAGCGAGGTTGCCAAGTATTCCCGCTCGCCCGTCCTGAATATGCAATGCGAGGTCTACCATCCCTTCCAGTGCCTGGCCGACCTGATGACCATCATGGAGAAGAAGGGACGCGACCTGCGCAAGAAGAAGATCGTCGTCTCGTGGGCGTACGCGGCTTCGTACCAGAAACCGATCTCCGTGCCCCAGTCCCTGATTCTGCAAATGCCCCGCTTCGGCATGGACGTGGTGCTGGCGCATCCGCCGGAATTCAAACTCATGCCCGAGATCATGGACGCGGCCCAGGAGCAGGCAAAGAAATATCACACCAGTTTCGAGGTCATGGATGACCCGCACGGGATGGAAAAAGCCTTCAAGGACGCGGATGTGGTCTACGCCAAGTCCTGGGGCGCGATGCTCACCACCGAAGACGCCAACGAAGGCGCGAAGATCATCGGCCAGTACAAGGATTGGATCACCGACTCCAAGAAGATGAAAGCCGCCAAAGACGATGCCATCTACATGCACCCGCTCCCCGCGGACCGCGACGTGGAAGTCACCAGCGAAGTTATGGACGGCCCGCACTCGGTTGTCTTCGACGAGGCCGAAAACCGCTTGCACGCGCAGAAAGCCGTCATGGCGTTGACGATGAGGTAATCCGATGTCAAAGCAAAAATTAGCGGTTGTTGCCATCGGCGGCAATTCCCTGATTAAAGATAAAACCCACCAAACCGTCGAAGACCAATACCAGGCCGCTAAAGAGACCACTTACCACATTGCCGACATGATCGAGCAGGGCTGGGATGTAGCCATCGGCCACGGCAACGGCCCGCAGGTTGGGTTCGTCTTGCGCCGCTCCGAGATTGCGGCAAAGACCGAAGGAATGCACGAAGTCCCTCTAGACGTGTGCGGCGCAGATACCCAGGGCGCAATCGGCTATGCCCTCCAACAAAACCTGCAAAACGAACTCTACCAGCGCGGCATCAAAAAGAAAGTGGTAACGGTCATCACCCAGGTCCTGGTAGACAAGGACGACCCGGCCTTCAAAAATCCCACCAAACCCATTGGCGGTTTCATGGACGAACCTGAAGCCAAACGCCGTGAGAAGGAGCAGAAGTGGAGCGTGGTGGAAGACGCCGGTCGCGGCTGGCGACGTGTGGTCGCTTCTCCCCTGCCCAAGGAAATCGTCGAACTGGAAACTGTCCAAACCCTGCTCGGCGCAGGCATCGTGACGGTCACTGTGGGCGGCGGCGGCATCCCGGTCATCGACCCCGGCGATGGCAACTATGAAGGCATCGCCGCAGTCATCGACAAGGACTTTGCTTCCAGCCTGCTGGCCCAACAAATCGGCGCCGACTTGTTCGTCATTTCCACCGCGGTAGAAAAAGTGGCGCTCAACTTTGGCAAGCCCGAAGAAAAGTGGCTCGACAAAATGACTCTCTCCGAAGCCAAGCAATACCTGGCCGAGGGCACTCATTTTGCCAAAGGCTCTATGGCGCCCAAAATCCAGGCCATCATCTGGTTCCTGGAAAACGGCGGCAAGCAGGCGCTGATCACCAATCCCGAGAATATCGGTCGCGCCCTCAAGGGTGAAACGGGAACGTTGATAGTCCCGTAGTCTCGTAGTCTGATAGTCTGATAGTCGCATTGCCGCCTGATAACCAGACCATGCGACTATCAGAACTCCGACTATCAGACTGTCCGACTATGCAACTATGTGACTAACGTGAAACGTGTTCATCCCGCCCTCGCCTTTCTTGTCATTACAATCCTGGCATACGGGCTATTAATTCCCGGTTTGGGTTTTTACTGGGACGACCTGCCCATGTCGTGGATCCGTTACCAGTTGGGGACGGAGGCGATGGCGCGTTACTTTTCCACCAACCGCCCGGTATGGGGGCTGCTCTACCAGGTCACTACACACATCTTGCCGCAAGTCCCGATTTACTGGCAGGTCTTTGCGTTGTTCTGGCGCTTCATTTCTGGCCTGCTGGTATGGGGTATCCTGCGCGAACTTTTCCCCAAACAAACGCGCCTGGCGTTGCCCGCTGCCCTGTTCTTCCTGCTTTACCCCGGCTTCAACCAACAATGGGGGGCTTACCTGTACAGCCATTTTTTCATCGTCCTCGATTTTTTCCTGCTGTCGCTTTACTTGATGCTCCTCGCGCAAAAGTCACGTTACTGGTTGTGGACAGCGCTTGCCATGCTGTTTTCGGCGCTCAATTTGTGGATGCACGAATATTTCTTCACCCTCGAAGCCGGGCGGATTGCGTTCCTCTGGGCCATTTCCCGTGACCAGAACCTGGACCTCAAACCGCGTCTGCGCCGGACCCTGGGCCTGTGGACGCCCTATCTGGCCGTGTTCCTGGCTGCGGTTTTGTCCCGTTTACTCATCTTCAACAATCAGATCTATGAAATTGGGAGCGAACAGGCAGGGACGACCCTGCTTGACCTGCTCACCGCCATCCTGTCCAGCCTGTGGACGGTCACAGCCGCCGCCTGGGGCCAGGTCTTCCGCTTCCCCAATCCCGGCGTGGACGGGCTGCGGACGACCGCCCTGTACGCTGCAGTGACGCTGGTCACAGCCGGGGTGGGACTCGTTTCCTTGAGGCCTCAGCAGGCCCAGGTCGGGGAGCGAAGCGGGAGAAGGGAGTCGCTTTGGGCTGCCGGGTTGGGCGTCTTCCTCCTGCTCTCGGCCGGCTGGCCGTTCTGGCTCACCGGCGTGCCGGTCTCGTTGGCGTACCCGGCCAACCGCGCCACGCTGTCGTTCATGCTGGGCGCCAGCCTCTTGACGACAGGGTTGCTGGCGCTGTTGCCCCAGCGCTTGAATTGGGGTTTAGCGACCATTCTGGTAACGTTAGCGGCAGGAAGTCAGTTCCTGTGGTCGAACGAGTTCCGCCGCGATTGGAACGACCAGAAGAACCTGTTCTGGCAGATGACCTGGCGCGCGCCGGGGCTGGCGTCGGGTACAATGGTGTTGATGAACGAGGAGTTGTCCTATTACGCCGATAACTCGCTCGGCGCGGTGTTGAACTGGGCCTACGCGCCGGACAATCACACCGACCGCGTGGATTACGCGCTCTTTTACCCTACCAACCGGCTGGACGGCGCATTGGCAGACCTGGAACCGGGGCTGCCGGTGCATTACGACTACCTGGCCGGGCAGTTTAGCGGCAACACCTCACAGGCTGTCGCTTTTTATTACAGTCCGCCCGGCTGCCTGCGCCTGCTCGACCCGGAGATCGATCCAACTAACCGCCTGATCCCGGCAGAGAGTTTGATGCGCGAAGCGGCTTCCCTGTCAACGACGGAATCGATTTTGGCGGAACCGCTTGCCCGAATGCCGGAGATCTTTGGACCGGAACCAGCGCATGGTTGGTGCTATTACTTCGAACAGGCCGACCTGGCTCGCCAAGCGCTGGATTGGGAACGCGTGGCAGAACTGGGCAACCAGGCTTTTGCGTTGGACGACTACCCCAATGACCCGCTGGAACGTTTTGTTTTTATCGAAGGCTATGCCCATACCGGAGATTGGGAAAAGGCGCTGGAACTTTCGCGGGCTTCTTACCTGGTTTCGAAGAACGTGGTCGGGCCATCGTTATGCCGGTTATGGGAACGCATCGAAATGACAACGACTGCCTCGCCCAAAAAGGATGAAGTTGTCAGACAAGTAGTGACGATGTTCGTATGCAATCCGTGAGAATTGTGACTTGTATAAAAGTGTTTTTTAAGACAAAATTAGTTGTCAAAATGGCGCCTTAAAAGTAAAATAGCGCCTATTGTCTAGACATTTTATGAAAGGAGGTTTGCCCCAGAAAGATAAGAAGCGGATAATAAACTTACGCACTATCTATTTCCACAATCTGAAATTCGGAGGAGTAACGAATGAAACACCAAATGATTTTGCGCGTATTGGCCCTCGCCCTGGCGTTTGCGCTGGCCTTGTCTGCCTGCGGCCCTGCGGCCACCGAAGCGCCCGCTGCCGAAGCCCCTGCGGCTGAAGCGCCCGCCGCTGAGGCACCCGCTGAAACGGAAGCCCCCGCCGCTGAGGCGCCCGCTGCCGAAGCCGGTGAGTTGCAAATCCCGGATATCGAGGAAGGCAAATTCAACGTTGCGCTGGCAATGCTCAGCGTCCATGATGACGGCGGCTGGTCACAGGCGCAGTATGACGGCCTGCAATACCTGGAGGCGAACCTTCCCGGTGTCCACACTGCCTATATCGAATCGGTTGCTGAAGGCGCTGATTCAGAACAGGTCTTCCGGGCGCTGTCCCGCAAAGGCTTCGACCTGATCATCGGCGGTTCCTTCGGTTATATGGATTCCATGGAAGTGGTTGCTGAAGAGTTCCCCGACATTGGTTACATTCACATCAGCGGCTACAAGTCCAATATGACTAACTTTGGCAACCTGTTTGGCGCTATGGAAGACATGAAATACCTGGCCGGTATGCTGGCTGGCTCGCGCGCCAAAGCGGATGGCAAAACCAAGATCGGCGGCATGGCCACGTTCCCGATCCCCGAAGAATTGCGCTTGTTCAATGCGTACGCCCTGGGCATCCAGGAGACCTGCCCGGAATGCACGCTGGACATTCGCTGGATCAACACCTGGCACGACCCGATCATCGAGCGCGAAGGCGCTGACTCGCTCTTCGACGCTGGCTCTCACGTTGTTATGACCGGCGCCGACACGCCTGCTTCCGCGCTGGCCGCCGCCGACCGCGAAGGCGTCTATGGCATCACCTACGACTGGTCCGGTTCCTGCACCCTGGACGAGTGCCTGACCGCCCCGTATTGGAACTGGGGTCCTGTCTTCGTCAGGCTCACCAAGGCCGTTATGGAAGGAACCTACGAGTACGGTTGGGATTACTTTGAAGCATCCGAAGGCGGCCTGGGGCTTTACGGCTTCATGGAAGGTGAAACCCCGCAGCCTGGCGTCCAGAGCCTGCCCGAAGAAGATGTCCAAGCAGTGCGCGACCTGTTAGCAAAGATGCTGGCTGGTGAATTCGACCGCTTCGACATTTTCACCGGTCCCATCACTGACAACCAGGGCAACCTGGTGATCGAAGAAGGCAAAAGCTTCCAAGTTGCCGATATCGATCAGTTCGCTCCCGGCGCCCCTGGTCTGGAATGCGAGTATGGCATGTACTGGTGGAACGAAAACGTCACGGCTGAATTGCCTGACTTAGGCCAGTAATAGATTGAAAACAAGGTGACCAGGTAAAACAATACGCCTGGTCACCTTGTTTGATGGTTAGCGCCTGCTCGTCTAAGTTTTCCATAGCCGGCCTTTGTCTTGTATGTTTTTGCCAATCTGTTGTACAAAATCCGAAAGTGGTGTCAAAGAATATGGACCAGCATAAAGAAGCCAACGAAATCGAAAATGTCGTAAGCATGCGAGGCATTATCAAGCGTTTTCCTGGCGTCCTTGCCAACGACCGGGTTGACTTTGAACTTCGCAAGGGAGAGGTTCATGCCCTCTTAGGTGAAAACGGGGCCGGAAAAAGTA
This sequence comes from Chloroflexota bacterium, assembly GCA_049324135.1. Classification (GTDB taxonomy): domain Bacteria; phylum Chloroflexota; class Anaerolineae; order Anaerolineales; family Villigracilaceae; genus JAABUE01. Next base: position 10,535 of record JBMOMO010000133.1, on the reverse strand, counting down.
CTTTAATGAATATCCTGGCCGGGCTTTATCGCCCGGATGGGGGAACGATTACGGTACAAAACAAGGTCGTTAATTTTTCATCGCCGCGCGACGCCATTTCTACTGGGATAGGTATGGTGCACCAACATTTTATGCTGGTGCCGTCCCAGAGCGTTACCGAGAATGTGCTTCTGGGGCTAAATGAGCCGCGCTTCCTCATGCAGTTACCACTCTACAATCGCAAGATTGCAGAGATCGCCAAACAATATGGCCTGCACGTTGAGCCAGCAGCCAAAATCTGGCAATTGACAGTCGGCGAGCAGCAGCGCGTCGAGATCCTCAAGATGCTGTACCGCGGCGCTGATGTCTTGATCATGGACGAGCCCACCGCCGTGCTGGCGCCCAGTGAGATCGAAGAATTGTTCAAAACCCTGCGCGCGATGACCGCCCAGGGAAAATCTATTGTCTTCATCAGCCATAAATTGCACGAAGTCATGGAAATTGCGGATCGCGTCACCGTGCTGCAAAAAGGCAAGGTCACATCAGCCGGCATTTCGACATCGGGGGTGACGCGCGCAGACCTGGCTCGTTTGATGGTAGGGCGCGAGGTCGTTTTCCGCATCGAAAAGAAAAAAGTCGAGCCTGGCAAGGTTGTACTCGCCGTGGACGGGTTGCGGGCTGACAATGATAAAAGCCTGCCCGCGTTGCGAGGCGTCAGCCTGGATGTGCGGGAGGGCGAAATTGTTGGCTTGGCCGGAGTGGCCGGCAATGGGCAAAATGAATTAGCGGAAACGCTGGCCGGACTGCGGAAAGTCACGGGCGGAAAAGTGATCGTCAACCAGAAAGATGTCACCAATAAACCGGTCAAATTCGGCATTCGAAATGGCGTTTCCTTGATCCCGGCTGACCGCACCCAGGTTGGGACTGCGCCGAATTTGAGCGTTACCGACAATGTGATCATGAAGAACTACGACCAATCACCCATCGGCCAGAGGTGGATGGTCAATGCAGGCGAGGCTGGCAAATATGCTTCTGGCTTGAAAGAAGCCTACGACATCATGGTGCCGACAATCAATACTTCAGTGCGCCTGCTCTCCGGCGGCAATTTGCAGAAAGTAATCCTGGCGCGCGAAATTTCGAGCGAACCAAAACTAATGATCGCAGTGCAGCCAACACGCGGCCTGGATGTCGGCGCAATCGAGGGTGTACAGCGATTGCTTCTGACACAACGCGAGAACGGCGCCGCGATTCTGTTGATTTCGGAAGAACTCGAAGAACTCCTATCGCTCAGCGACCGCATTTATGTCATCTACGAAGGCGAGATCATGGGAGAAACCACTGACGGAGATATTGATAAGATCGGTCAGATGATGACGGGGACTCGTCTGGAGCAAATCGAAATGCAAGGAGAATCTTGAGATGACGCAGGCAGATTCTACAAAATCGAACGCAGGGTTCATGCTTCCCTTCAAAATAAAAGTGGAGCCTCGAATTAAAGAGCCACCGCGCTGGTATTCTCCCATGCTATCGGTTGTGGCTGTAATCGTAGCCTTATTGATTGGCGCCCTGGTAATCTGGTTTGGAGGCGGCGACCCCTGGAAAGTGTATGCCCACATTGCCCGCGCCTCGTTTGGCAGCGTCGGTGTGCTATCAGACACTATGGTGAAGGCGATCCCATTGATGTTGGTTGGCCTGGCCTGCTCATTGGCATTCCGCATGAAATTGTGGAACATCGGTGCAGAAGGCCAATTCTTCTTGGGCGCATTTGGTGCCAGCATGATCGTATTATTACCGGTGCTGCCGGAAGATGCTCCCCAGTGGCTATTCATAACCGTGATGGTGCTGTCTGGTATGCTCTTCGGCGCCTTGTGGGGCTTCATTCCCGGGTTCCTGAAAGCCAAATTCAACGTCAACGAAATCATCTCGACACTGATGATGAACTACATTGCTGTTGAGTGGAACAACTACTTCATCTACGCAGTTTGGACAGAGGGTGGGTTCCAGATGTCGCGCATGTTCCAACGCAATGCCTGGCTGCCACGCCTGTCGGATTATGGAAAGATCATCCCCGAATTTCGCGGGCTCACAACCCATTTGGGCCTGCTATTTGCGATTGTAGCAGCAATCATCCTTTGGCTGATCTTGTCGAAAAGCCAATGGGGCTATGAGATTCGCTTGATTGGCGACAACCCGCGCGCTGCGCAATATGCCGGCGTTTCTATCAGCAAGAATATTATATTGGTCATGATGGTTTCGGGAGCATTGGCCGGGCTGGCAGGCATGTCTGAGATTACCGGGGTAGTACATCGCCTGCAAGGCGCGATTTCCCCTGGCTATGGCTATACAGGTATCATCATCGCATGGCTGGCCAAGCTCAACCCGCTGGCAGTGATCTTCGTCTCCATCCTGTTCGGCGCATTGATCCTTGCCGGCCGGGAAGTCCAGCCGTCTGGCATTCCTACTTTGATCCAGGGCGTGATCATGGTCAGCCTGATTGCCAGCGATTTCTTCCTTCGCAATCGAATCACGATCACACGGCGCGTGGAGGAGTAAACATGGATTTCATCCTCATCATCTTGGCTTCTGGTGTTGCAACCGGCACTGTTTTGCTATATGCAACGGTCGGCGAGATATTTTCTGAGCGTTCCGGCATTCTGAACCTGGGCGTCGAAGGTATGATGTTGGTCGGCGCTATGACCGCTTATAAGATATCGGCCTCTTCGGGAAATCCCTGGCTGGGATTGGTGGCTGCTATGCTGGCGGCAGGAGTAGTCAGCCAGGTCCATGCCTTTATTTCTATCACCCTCCAGGCGGATCAAGTCGTCAGCGGGCTGGCATTGAACTTTTTGGCTACAGGCCTCAGCCTGGTTTTGGGTGAGGGATTGACCAGCCTGCGCGATGTCGTTCCTACCTTGCCATCATTCAGCATCCCCTTCCTTTCACAGATCCCCTGGCTTGGAAAGGTGTTTTTTGAGGGGCAAAGTGTGATGGTGTATATTGGCTATTTCTTTATCCCCGTGGCTTGGTACTACATCAACCGAACACGTCCGGGCATGCACTTGCGCGCCGTAGGGGAATACCCGGCTGCGGCTGATACCCTGGGCATTAGCGTATTCTCCATGCGCTACCTGTACGTCTTTGTCGGCGGAATGATGGCTGGTTTGGCAGGGGCAACGATCAGCCTGTCCATTTCGCCGGGATGGTTTGCAGCGCTGACCACCGCCGGGCAGGGATGGATCGCGGTCGGATTGGTCATCTTTGCTCAATGGAATCCGGTCCGGGCTGCGGTAGGTGCGTATACGTTCGGCGCGCTGCGGCGCCTGGTGCTCGATATCCAAGGGCCGACAATGCTGCTCGGTTTTGCCAATCCATTTTTCTATAACCCGTATTATGGGTTCTTCTTGAAAATGCTGCCGTATGCCTTTACCGTATTCGTCCTGGTGATTGGCTCGCGCGAAGCGACTCGCAAGCGCATCGGCACACCGGCAGCATTGGGCTTACCGTTCATTCGCGGGCAGCGCGGTCTGTAATATGACCCTTTCGCTGGTTGAGCGGAAAACGCTCATTCAAACGGCGCTGGGGCAACACCCTCTGGATTTGCTGATCGAGAACGTCCAGGTCGTCAATGTGCATACGGGAAAGGTCGAACCTGGAGCCATCGGCATACAGGGCGGACGCATTGTCACCCCGTATGCCAGCGGCTACGAAGCCAAAAAGACCATCAACGGCGGCGGACGCTATGCTATGCCGGGCTTCTTCGACACTCATGTCCATATCGATTCGACCCTGGTGACCCCCGAAAATATTTCGTACCTGATCGTACCGCGCGGCACCACGACCATGCTGGTCGATCCAATGGAAATCTCCAACGTTGCCGGGCTGGAAGGGTTCAAGGCGCTCCAAAATTCGCGCGAGCGCCTGCCGTATCACATTTTCTGGGAGGTGAGTTCGCGTGTCCCTACCGCCCCTGGCCTGGAAACGACCGGTGGGGAATTGGGATTGGATGAAGTCCGCGAAATCCTGCGCTGGCCGGAGACAGTCAGCCTGGGGGAACTGGATCCCTCCAAAGTGTTGGGACTGAGCGATGAACACTTGCTCAAAGTAGAAGCCGCCCAGGAGTTGGGGAAAATCTGCAACGGACATGCGGTCGGGCGGGTTGGCAGGGAATTGACGGCCTACGCCTGCGGCGGGCTGTCCGACGACCACGAATGCGTGGATTACGCCGAAGCCCTGACGCGCCTGCAGTTGGGCATGGCCGTGCTGATCCGCGAGGGTAGCACCGAGCGCAACCTGGAATTGATCCTCAAGGGAATGGTTGCCGATGGTTTTTATACCTCTCCACATCTCATGTTCTGCACGGATGACAAACATCCCGATGAAATCCTCCGAGAAGGACACATTGACTTTATGGTCAACCGCGCTATCGAACTAGGCGTCCCGCCGGTGACGGCTATCCAAATGGCGACCATCAACGCCGCCAAACATTTCCGCCTGGAACACCTGGTCGGCAGCCTGACGCCCGGTCGCTGGGCGGACATTATCCTGGCGGACAATTTGCAGCATATCGTTCCCGGCAATGTTTATGTCAAGGGGCAGCATGTCGCCCAAAACGGTCAACTGACCGTGACCCCGCCTGCTTCCGATTATCCGGCCTGGATCTATGAGACGGTGAAAGTGAGTTGCGGCAAACAGGCTGCGGACTTTGCGCTCGTTGCTGAGGGAGATAGGGCCAATATCTGGGTGATCGACCTGTACCCAGATCAGATCATCAACAAGCGCATGCAAGCCGAACTGCCGGTGGTCAACGGCGCTGTGACGCCGGATGTTTCACGGGATATTCTCAAACTGGCTGTGGTCGAACGGCACGGCAAGAATGGCAATATTGGCGTTACTTTCGTGCGCGGCTTTGGGTTACAGAATGGGGCACTGGCTTCGTCCGTGGCGCATGACCATCACAATATCATCGTGGCCGGGACGAACGATGCCGACATGGCAACCTGTGTGCAGGCCATCCAAGAAATGCAAGGCGGCTTGGCAATCGCTTCCGGCGGGCAAGTGATGGGAAAACTCCCCTTGCCCATTGCAGGCTTGATGAGCGCCGCCCCGGTCGAAACCGTCATCGATATCCTGGGTGAGATCAATGCGATCTACAAAAAACTGGGCGGTACGCTGCCAGCGCCCTTCATGACCATTTCCTTCATCGGACTGCCAACCGTGCCCGAACTCGGTCTGACCGATAAGGGACTGGTGGACGTGTTTGCCCATGCCTTGATCAGTTCGTTCGTGACTTAGGATTACTTTCGTTGCATGACATGGAGTAAGCGCCTATGCAAGAATTTGATTTTTTCAGGCCGGGTTCTGTGGGGGAACTGATAAAAATCCTGGATGAAACTGGCGGGCGGGTGGTGGCTGGGGGGACGGATGTCGTCCCACGCATGCGCCGCGATTTGTTTTCGACCCCGGCGCTTGTAGATGCCAGTCACATCGCCGAACTACATTTTATCGAAGCAGTGGACGACCAGCTCGCCATCGGCGCTATGACCACCCACCAGGAGATCGCCGATTCTGGTCTCATTCAATCTGTGAACCCGGCCCTGGCGGCTGCGGCGGCTTCTGTGGGTTGCAGCCAGACCCGTCATCGCGGCACGCTGGGCGGCAACATCGCCAACGCCTCTCCGGCGGCGGATACCGTCCCGCCCCTGCTGGCTTTCGACGCCCGGGTGCGGCTCTTGCGAAAAGGCGGCGAGCGATCCATATCCTTGCGCGAGTTCTTGGTTGGCCCTGGGAAGACAAAACTGGAGCCTGGGGAATTCATCCACAGCGTCACTTTTACGCGCCTGCCCGGCCGCTGGGGGGCGGCCTACCAAAAGACAGGCAAGCGCAACGGCATGGCAATTGCCGTGGTGAGCGTGGCGGCCGCGGTCGTGCTGGATACTTCAGGGATGGTGCTGGATGCCAGGGTCGCGTTAGGTTCCGTCGCGCCGACGGTGGCGCGCAGCCCCAGGGCTGAGCAAATGCTGATCGGGCGCGAAGCAGGCCCGGGAGTCGTCAAAGATGCGGCAGATGCAGTCGTCGCGGACATCTCCCCCATCAGCGACGTCCGCTCGACGGCGGAATACCGCCTCCATGCTGCCCGCATCCTGACGCGCCGGACCCTGCTCCAGGCCATCCAGGGGGCGCAAGCGAGGACAGCATGAATTCGATCCAAGTCAACTTCGAAGTCAACGGGAAACAGGTTACGGTGGACAGCCCGCCAAACCGCACCTTGCTGGATGTCCTGCGCGAGGACCTGGGCTTGACCGGTGTGAAGGATGCCTGCGGCGGGGAGGGTGAGTGCGGCGCTTGCACGGTCATCATGGACGGCAAGTCGGTGAATTCGTGCATGGTTTTCATCGGGCAGGTGGAGGGGAGCGCCATTGAGACCATCGAAGGGCTGGCGAAGGACGGGGAGTTGCACCCACTCCAACGCGCGTTCGTGGAGGCGGGCGCGGTGCAGTGCGGCTACTGCACGCCCGGCGCGATCATGGCCGCAAAGGCGCTCTTGCAGGAAAACCCGCATCCCAGTGATGATGAAATCCGCGAGGGGCTGTCGGGAAATCTGTGCCGCTGCACAGGATACGTCAAGATGATCGAGGCTGTCCGCCGCGCAGCGCAGGAGATGAGCCATGCCTGAGCCCATCACCCTTGGGAAGTCAGAAATACGCAAAGACGCCTGGGAGAAGGTGACAGGCGCGGCAAAATATGCGGCTGATATCGAACTGGATGGCGTTTTATATGGGGTTGTAGCGCGTTCGAAGGTTCATTATGGCCGCATCCTTTCAATTGATATCACCGCCACCAAGACTGTGCCGGGCGTGGTGCGCGTATTGACCGCCGCGGACATCCCCGGCGAACATTGTTTCGGGGGCCTGGTGCCAGACCAGCCCGCTCTGGCAAGCGACCTGGTGCGCCATTACGGTGAACCCCTGGCCATTGTGATTGCAACATCGAAGGCCGCTGCCCGTAAAGCCGCCGGTTTGGTCAAAGTGGAGGTCGAAGCAATCGACCCGTTGCTCGATCCGGTTGTTGCGTTGGAAGCAGACGCTTCGAAACTGCACGAAGGCGGGAATTTGATCTCCCGCTATGAGATCAAGGATGGCGATATCGAGAAAGGCTTCGCCGAAGCGGATGTCGTCCTCGAAGAGACTTTCTCAGTCCCGCTAGTCTCCCCGGCTTACCTGGAAACCGAGAACTCACTGGCGCGCTGGAATGCCGACGACACACTGACCGTATGGGTCAGTTCCCAGCATCCCTTTACCGATCAACTGGAGATCGCCGCCACACTGGGAATGCCGCCGGAGAAGGTGCAGGTCAAGAGCGCGGTGATCGGCGGCGCCTTTGGCGGCAAGGAAGACGCCAGCCTGGCCATCCTGACCGCGCTGGCAGCCTGGGCGGTCAAAGGGACGGTCAGGCTCGTCAACACGCGCCAGGAGTCGTTCTGGGCGCACCCCAAACGCCACCCGGTTCAATTCCAGTTCAAACTGGGCGCGAAGAAGGACGGCACCTTTGTGGCCTTGAAGGCCGTTGCGCACGTCAACACGGGCGCTTATGCCTCGTATGGCCCGGCGGTGGGCGTCATCGTGACCGAGACGCTGGGCGGCTCGTACCATTTCCCGAACGTGGACCTGGAAACGCTGGTGGTGTATACCAACGCTCCCCTGGCGGGGGCTATGCGCGGCTTCGGCAGCCCACAGTCCCATTTTGCCATCGAGAGCCTGGTGGACATGCTGGCGGCAGAACTGGGGCTGGACCCCATCGAGGTGCGCCGCAAGAACATCCTGCGCAAAGGGGACAAAATGTTCACCGGCGTAGTAGTCAACAACACCGCAGACAGCCTGCCCGTGTCACTGGATCGCGCGCAGGAGGCCTGCCGAAAATTCGCGGCCATCCCGCCTTCTCCCGGCAAAGTGGCCGGGGTAGGCATGGCGCTGGTCATGCAATCCATGGGCTTGGGCGCGAAGGTGCCGGACAATTCGACCCAGCGCCTGGAATGGAAGCCGGATGGTAGCATCCTGGTTCATCTGGGCGCGCCGGATATGGGACAGGGCTTGGTGATGGCTGCCGAGCAGGTCGCCGCTGAAGTCATGGAACTGCCGTATGAAATGATCAATACCATCGGCATAGACACGTCCACTTCCCCTAACGGGAACGTGACCTGCGCCTCGCGCATGACCTACATGGTTGGCAACACCCTGGTAGATGCCGGGAAACAACTCAAAGCGCAAATGCTGGAGCAGGCCGCCCGTCTGCTGAACCGTCCGCTGGAGTCTCTCGGCTATTCCAAGGGCCACGTGGTCACAACCAAAGGCGAGAAGATCGCCGTCAAAGAAATCATCAGTCGCGCGGCGGATGACGGCATCATCTTGCAAAGCGAAGCGACCTTCAGTTTCCCCTATCCCGAAGAGACCACGCCCCAACACCTGCCGATCGGGATGCCGCACGTCCTGTTCTGTTTCGGCGCCCAGGCCGCCCGCGTCGAAGTGGACCCTGAGCTTGGTACCGTCAACGTGACCCACCTGACCGCCATCCACGATGTCGGGCGCGTCATCAGCAAGGCCGGCGTCGAAGGCCAGATCGAGGGCGGCGCCGCCATGGGACTGGGATATGCCCTATACGAGAGCATGGTTCTAAAAGAAAACGGCCAATGGATTGACAGTTTCACGGAATACTTGCTCCCCACCTCGAAAGATGTGCCAACGGTTCACAAGAACATCATCCTCGAAATACCCGAAGAAAGCGGTCCGTTCGGCGCGAAGGGCGTCGGCGAAGTGACCGTCCCGGCCACTGCCCCGGCCATAGCAAACGCTATCTACAACGCAACAGGAAAACGAGTCAAATCATTGCCGATCATGCCTGAAAAGTTGGTCAAAGTGTAGCGCAAAAGATGCGTGATCTCCTTCGGAAACCACAACTTTCCAAATCTTAAAATATTCAAAAAGTACTTGCAATTGATTGTGATTTATGGTACAAAATAACTACAAACGTCAGACGACTATCCACTAACCAATTTGCCGTCCCATGCGACTCATTCAAGCGAAACCAATCGCAGACCAGGTCGAAGATCTCCTTCGCGGACGCATCCGCGAAGGCGCGTATGCGCCTGGGAGCCGGATGCCCTCCGAAAGCGAATTATCGGATGAGTTGGGCGTCAGCCGGGCCACCGTGCGGACGGCGCTGGCAAAACTGGCGGTCAAAGGTTTGATCTTACGAAAACAGGGGGATGGAACCTATGTCAACGCCCGCGTGGAAAAGATCAGCGCACACCTGGGCAACGTGTGGGATTTCATCTGCCTGATCGAGAGCAACGGCTTTTCCCCGTCCATTCAATTTATTTCCAATGAAGTGCGATCCGCCGCCGAAAAAGAAGCCGAGATGCTTTCTATTGCGCCGGGAGAACAGGTGCTTTCGCTGCAAAGACTTTTCCATGCAGACAACATGCCGGTCATTTTGACGCATAACATCTTCCCAGCGTCGTTATTGAGCATACCCGCCGAAAAAGTGGATGGCAATTTGCATATCCGTGATATTTTGCAGAACTACTTCCACCAGGAAATCGCCTTCGTCATCACAGATATCCACGCCACCCAAGCCGGGAAAGAAGTAGGCAGCCTGCTCAATGTTTCCCCTGATAAAGTTATGCTGGCGCTGGATGTCTCGTTTTATAGCAAAGACAGCGTTTTATTATCGCTGGGAACCAATTATTTCAACGATACTATCCTGCGCCTGAGCCTGGTGCAGGCCTGGACAAATAGCCAGGCGCGACTTTGAGGAGGAGAAGCGACCAATGCAAGCAAAACTGAGTAGCCTTTTCGATGCGCTTTTGCCGGTACTTGCCACCCTGGCAGCGCTGGCAGTGGGGGCGGTCATGTTGCTGGTCTTAGGGGTCAACCCGCTGGAAGCCTATGCCGCGCTCTGGGATGGCGCTTTTGGCAGTTCCAACGCACTGGCTGAAACGCTGGTCAAAGCCACGCCGTTGCTCTTGGTAGCGCTCGGCATTTGCATTTCCTTCCGCGGGGACGTGATCAACATCGGCGGGGAAGGGCAAATGATCGTCGGCGCGATCCTGGCCACATGGCTGGGTTTGACGTTCACTGGCTTGCCAGGATGGCTTACGATTACCCTGGCAATGCTGGCGGGCTTTGCAGGCGGGGCAGTTTGGGGCGGCGTCCCAGGCTTTCTCAAAGCCTATTTCAACGTCAACGAAATCCTGAGCACAGTCATGATGAATGCCATTGCAGTCCAGTTGATGAACTTCCTGCTGCGCGGTCCGATGATCGACCCCTCGCAGGCAGAGTTAGCCTCCAAAATCCCGCAAACCGCGCGCCTGCTTGAGATTTTCCGCCTGCCGCGCCTGTCGCCCACCCGCTTGCACCTGGGCGCGTTGCTGGCTGTCGTCCTGGCAGTGCTGGTCTACATCTTGCTCTGGCGCACCGTACTTGGCTACCGCATCCGCGCAGTGGGACAAAACCCACACGCTTCGCGCTACGCGGGCATCAATGTCAAACGCCACGTCGTAC
>JBMOMO010000132.1:0-2298 GCA_049324135.1 Chloroflexota bacterium | reverse complement strand
GCCAGGCGGCTCTTGCCGATGCCCGCCTCGCCGCGGATGACCAACGCGCCGCAAAATTTTCCATCGCGCAAGGGGGCAAAGAATCGCGCCAGGCGCTCCAACTCTGCCTCGCGACCAACCAACGCGCTGCGATAGACCGTTTCTGCCAATTTCTTACGCCCCAACAATTGATACGCCTTTTGCCGCCCAGAAAACCCTTTTACGACAAAATCATCCAGGTAGCGCACCGAAAATCGCTTTTCTGCCTGGCGGGCGGTCTCTTCGTCCAGCCAAACCTGTCCGGGCCCAGCCATGCCCATGAAACGAGCCGCCAGGTTAACGCCCCAGCCATAGGCTGTATAGTCTTCCCTCAACGGCGCTCCCATGAAACCAGCGTAAGCCGCCAGGTAAGTCACTCCTGCCTTAAAAGACAGGCCGGTACGCTCGAACAGTTCCAACATAAAACCCAGGGCGCGTTCCACATCGTTTTCGTGCGCGGTAGGCGCGCCCCAAAAGATCAACAAGTTGAAACCCTTATCGCCGATGTCCGGGCGCAAGAAGACGCCTCCATAACGCTCTTGCAGGTCGAACACACTCTCCATAAAGGGTTTCACGAAAGCCTCGTTGGACGGGTCGATCGGGATATCGATGAACAGGTTGACCACCTGCCGGAATTCCCCCACGTCTGGCAGGCTGGCAAGTTCCCCAGGGTAGAACACGCCTCGTAAATCGGGAGCAGGCAGGGGCTCCATGATGGGAAGCGAGGCGGGCAGGTCTCCATGCACGCTGGTCAAACGATAACATCCATACACCGGTTCGGCCTGCAATGCCGTTTGCAAAGCCCGGTAAGCCGCGCCGGACAAAAATACCTCGCCGGGCCGGGCGCATCCTTCGGCCTCCACGGCCCCGTCTACACATTCACCGCGCATACAACAGGTAGCGCGCCGGGCATCAGAAGAGCGCAAGATCAGCCAATCCACCTGGCCGAAACCGACGCCCACCTTGACAGAAATGGGAAAACGCCCAAAGGGAGTGACGACAAAAGGCCGCGCGCGGGTGTGATGTTGGATCGTTCGGACGGCAGCCAGGCAACGCAAAGCAGCCGAGGAGCGGTCAGGGTCATCCGGGAAAACCGCCGTGAAAGCGTCCCCGGCGTACCCCACCACAAAACCACCCTGGGCATACACGGCTCCCACCAACGGTTCGAAGATCGCGCGCATCACTTCGGCCAGCGCTTCGGCGCCGGGCTGCCCGTGCTGCGCCAACGCATCCGCCATGTTCGAAAACCCCGAAAGGTCCACGAACAATCCGGCTGCCTGCAGTTGGCCGCGCGTGCGGCCAGCATGGTACTGGTCAGCAACGTAATGAGGGACAAGTTGACGCATAGGTAGGGGCGGGCCTTGTGTCCGCCCGATCAATTTTACATGGTTATCCGGCAAATTGCCAATTCGTTCGTCGAAACCGCGCTGGTTGGCTATAATGCAGGAATATGAGCGCCAAACACTTCGAAATCCGACTGTGCGAAGCCTGCGGACTGCGCTACCCCCTGGCTGACGCAGGGACGTTCGGCCAGCGCTGCCCGGCCTGCCTGGGGACGACCCGCCTCGTCCTCCGCCGGGACCTGCCCCCGTTGGAACAAGCGCCAGCCCCCTCGTCCACTCCCCGCGCCCCCTGCCTCCCCGCCCTGCTGGATAACATCCGTTCGGCCTGGAACGTGGGCGCCATCTTCCGCAGCGCCGATGGACTGGGCGTCAGCAAACTGTACCTGTGCGGCATCACACCCACACCCGAAAACAAGACCGTGACCAAAACCTCCCTGGGCGCAGAAAGGAACGTGGCCTGGGAACACGCGCAAGACGGCGTAGAAACAGCCAGGAAATTGAAAGCGGAAGGGTACAGGTTGGTCGCGCTCGAACAGGACGAGCGAGCCATCCCGCTACAAGCCAAACTGGTAAGCGACCTGCGCAAGGCTGTCCTGATCGTTGGCAACGAAGTGACCGGCGTCGATCCCGAATTGCTCGACCTGTGCGACCAGATCGTACACATCCCCATGCGCGGGAACAAACGCTCCCTGAACGTGGAAGTTGCCTTCGCAATTGCGGCGTACACGCTGATCCATCACGCTGGAAACAAAAAAACTCCCCTCGGGTAAGGGAGTTTTTGATGAACTGTCGGGGTGCCCGGATTTGAACCGGGGGCCTCACGGACCCGAACCGTGCGCTCTACCGGGCTGAGCCACACCCCGCAACTGTCCCTTTCGGGAAAGCAGTGGGCATTATACTTGCCTGCCTGCCTTTTGGCAAGTGCGCTTTTCGCGAT
>JBMOMO010000131.1:0-2304 GCA_049324135.1 Chloroflexota bacterium | reverse complement strand
GCCCCTACATGTGTTATGGAGACTAAATGTTACCAACCCAAAACGACGCACAGCCCGGCTATCCCAGCATATTCAACGACGTGATCGGCCCCGTCATGCGCGGGCCGTCCAGTTCACATTGCGCCGCCGCTTTGCGCATCGGGCGGATCGCCAGGGATTTGATGGATGCCAACATCGAAAATGTTCTGATCGAGTTCGACACGCGCGGTTCACTGGCCACCACCCATGAAAGTCAAGGCTCGGACATGGGCCTGTTCGGGGGCCTGCTGGGCTGGGAGGCGGCCGATGAACGGCTGGCGGAATCCGCCCGGGCGATTCGGGAAGCGGGTATCCGAGTCCAGATCGAGATCAAGGATATGGGGGCGCAGCATCCCAACACCTATCAGTTGACCCTCAAAAATTCCGCGGAACAGCACACCTTGACCGCCATCTCCACGGGCGGCGGGATGATGGAGATCGTGGAGATCGACGGCATCGCAGTGTCGATGGCGGGCGATTATTTTGAAACGCTGCTCTATCCCAACGCAGAGGATGAAGCGATTGCAAAATATCTGCGCGAAAATATCGAAGCCGACGAGATCCTGCTCCTGCGCGGCGCCGATACGCGGATCATCGAGATCAAGGCGCAGAACTTCCTGGAGGACAGGCTCATTTCCGCGCTGCGTGCGCAATACGACATCAAACATGTGAAGGCCATCCCGCCCGTGTTGCCGGTCATGTCCCGTAAAAAGATTACCGTACCGTTCATCACCTGTGAGGAGATGCTGCAATATAACGCGGACAAAAACCTGGCCTTGTGGGAGCTTGCGGTTCATTACGAGAGCGCCCGCGGGAATATGTCCCATGAGCAGGTATGGGGGCGCATGGCGGAGATCGTGCGCCTGATGCAAAAATCCATTCTCGACGGAATTGCCGGGACAAAATATGCCGACCGCATCCTCGGTCATCAATCCGGCCTCTTCCAAACGCGCATGGCCAACCGTCAATTGCTGGATGGCGGGATGCTGAACCAGATGATCCTGTACGTGACCGCCATGATGGAGGTGAAAAGTTCCATGGGCGTGATCGTCGCTGCGCCCACCGCGGGAGCATGCGCAGGCTTGCCCGGTGCCTGTATCGGCGCGGCCACTTCGCTGGGATTATCCGTGGACGAGATGACGCGGGCCATGCTGTCCGCGGGAATGATCGGTGTGTTCATCGCCGCCCACGCCACCTTCGCGGCGGAGGTCGGGGGATGCCAGGCTGAATGCGGCTCCGGCTCAGGCATGGCAGCCGCGGCGCTGGTCACGCTGGCAAATGGCACGCTCAAACAATGCGTGGATGCCGCATCCATGGCGCTCCAAAATGTCATGGGCATGGTCTGTGACCCGGTCGCCAACCGCGTCGAAGTGCCCTGCCTCGGGAAAAATGTCATGGCGGCCAGCAACGCCCTGGCCTGCGCCAACATGGCGCTGGCTGATTACGATGCCGTTGTCCCATTGGACGAAGTGATCGAAACCCTGGATCGCGTCGGCAAGAGCATCCCGCACGAGTTGCGCTGCACCGCGCTTGGCGGACTTTCGGTAACGAGAGCCTCAAAGGAAATCGAGGAAAGGTTGAAATTGCCCATGCGATGACCCAACCCGCACCCTGACAGCGAACGTCCGTGCGGGGTCAAAGCCCCACATCCCAGACTTCGGAAGTTTTGGAAACTTCCGAAGTCTTTTGATTTTGTATATTGACAACCGATATATCGCGTGGTAATATATCACTGTACGATATAACAGACACCGATACAAGAGAGCCTGATGGATCAAAAACTCACGAAGTACCTCCCTTTCACAGAGTCCACGGCCTACATTTTGCTGGCGCTGGCCGAGCCGCTGCACGGCTACGCCGTCATGCAGAAGGTGGACGAGATGAGCCAGGGCACCGTCAAGGTGGGGCCTGGCACGCTCTACGGCGCCTTCACCACCCTCGAAACGGAGGGGCTGATTGTCAAGGTCGGCGAGGCCGACCGCCGCAAGACCTATGCGCTGACCGACAAGGGTCGGGCCGCGCTCAAGGAACACATCCGCCGCAGTGAACTGCTGGCGCAAAACGGACAGATGACCAGGAACTGGTAATCTTCGCAAAGCGCGGACTTCAGTCCGCCGCAGACGAAAGTCTGCGCTCCGATTTTCCACGGCTTTTGGAGAAACACATGACCACACTCAAATTATTCCACTGGTTTTGGGCCTGGGACGACGACAAGGAGGAAGCCTGGCTGCGCGGGATGGCGCAAAAGGGCTGGCACTTCAAGTCGGTTGCCCTGCCTGGCAACTA
>JBMOMO010000130.1:0-2305 GCA_049324135.1 Chloroflexota bacterium | reverse complement strand
AAGTAGATGTCATTCCGTTCTTTTGCCAACGCCTTGACCTGATCTGTGAACCCGGAACGTGAGCATAGCGCAAAGGAGGCTTGCTTTAGACCGGCCTCCCGCAGGACAAGTTTGGACTTCCCTTCCAAAGAGACCAAAATGTCCTCACCTACAGGCCGATTACTCCACTTGCATTCTGCCAGCAGCAACTGCTCTTCGCCAGGCAATACCAGGTCAACTTCCTGGTTAGCCTGCCACCACCTGCCAACCTGCCGGGGTTGGAATGGCAACCCGGCGTTCAACGCCTGGCGCCAGAAATATTGGGCGCAGACCTGTTCGAACGCCAGCGCAGAGAAATGATCGAGTTCGGGCAAGATGCGTGTTTCGTAGACCATCTCTTTCGCGCCGCGCTCCAACTGGGAACGATTGGGAAGCACAAACTTGAACCAGAAGCGCAGGTAGTTGTCTTTCAATCGGTAAAGGCCGCGCCGGCTTTTGTGCGGTTGGTTCTCGGTCACCGGCACGATCCGTTCGATCAAATGTAGTTGTTGCAGTGTTTCCAGGTACGGCGCGAGGTTTTCCAGGCCGGCGGCTTGCTTGATCTCATTCTGGCGGGTATGGCCGGAGGCAATCGCTTGCAGGACGGCAAAATAGTTGCGCGGCTCACGTAATTCCTGCTGCAAGACAAAGCGGACTTCATCGTACAAGAACGAACCTCGCGCCAGGATGCCGTCTATGATGTTCGTTTCCAGGCTGTTTTCAGGATTGACGGTTTGCAGATAGGCTGGCGTGCCTCCATATATTGCATAGGCCCTCAACCGGTCTTCCGGCGTAAACTCTCCAAAAAAAGATTGGGCGTCGAAGAATTCCAATGGCTCTAGCAGGTATTGCGCTGTGCGGCGGCCATACAGGGGCGCCTGGTAGCCCAGCACAGTCTCTTCCATCATGCCGATGTAGGAACCGTTCAGGATGAGCATGATCTGGCTGTTTTTCAGTGACCGGTCCCAGTGCCGCTGGAGGATGGATGCAAACGGGGGATAGGCTGCAATCAAGTACGGAAACTCGTCCAGCGCCACGACCAGACGCTGGGACTGCGACTGCTGGGCAAGCGCAGCGAAAAGGTCATCCCAGGAGTTATATATTGCATTGACCTGGCCGGGGCCGAAAAGGACGTCATTGATGGCGATGGACAAATTGGCGCGCAGGGTCTTCTCCGGCGCCTGGTCAGCCACAAAAAAGACGTGCGGTTTGCCCGCGCAGAAATGCGCCAGCAGTTCGGTCTTGCCGACGCGGCGGCGCCCGTAAAGTACGAACAATTCCGCGCGACCGGATCGATAATGCTTTTCAAGCAGCGCCAGTTCTGCCAGGCGATTGACGAACATGGGAACCTCGCTTTAGATAATCACGATTATCATAATCGTGATTATCTTATCATAAGGGCGTGTTTTATTCCAGATGAAACCGTCCCGCGAAGTACCCGCAGGGTGAAGGTTGGGGAAAAAGACCAGATTTTCCCGTTAAAACCTTCGGGACGTTCTATGTATCAACTCATTTGAAACGCGCCCATCTCATTTTCCCAGAAGCGATTTCATCATGCCAATAAAGGCTTCCGCGGCTTGCAGGATTTCCAACGCCCCTTCATGGCTGACAGGAACAAAAGGCGCATAGTCGCTGCGTTCCCGCGCCGATTGCGCTTGGCCGAGATAGCGCAGGTATTCGGCGTCTACCTGGCCTGTTATAACGAACAATTCACGGAATTTAGCGATCGAAGCCGAGTGTCTCCGCAGGTCTACCCCTTTGGAAAGCAGGGCGGCCTTGGCGGCATAGAACATCGCATAATAGGCGCGTGATATCGCATCGTCGAACAACCCGATGTCGAAGATCCGGCGCGCATGACCGATCTTGATCTCAGCCAGTTCCAGCCAGGTTTGGGGCGCTTTCAGGTCGGCTGTGTCGTCCATAGCAACCGGCCTTCTTGCCTGGCGCTTTCTGCCAGCGGGAATTCGCTGTCGTACAGGTCTTCGCCCATCACCACGACCGAAATGAACGGCCCGCCTGTGACCATCGAATCGACTGCGGCGTTGACCAGGCTGCGCCAGCGTCCGTCGCCCGGCCCGCCCAGGTAGCGCCTGGGAGCGGGCCATCTCCCCACCACCAGCACGTCCACGTCCGAATCAGGCCGCGCCGCGCCGCGCGCGTAGGAACCGTACAGGACGATGCGGCTGATCTCATCCGGGAACAGGGTTAGCGCGCGGCGTTGGAACTCTTCCAGGGAGCGTTGCACGGCGCGCGGCAAGCGCAGGGCGCGGGGACTTGCCTGCTGTTG
>JBMOMO010000129.1:0-2313 GCA_049324135.1 Chloroflexota bacterium | reverse complement strand
CCCGCCCTGCCCTCCCATTCGGCTATAATAGGGCATCCGATATCCTTGAAAGGGGCACGGTATGGCAATTGACGCATTGCTGGCGGTAAAACGTGACGAGAAAAAAGGCAAAATCTGGAGTCATTTGCGCGCCAAATGGCTGAATGAGACGCCCGAAGAGCGCGTGAGGCAGGAATACTTGTGCGTGCTTGTCAATGAATATGGCTTTACATTGGAGCAAATGGGGGAGGAGATCGAAGTGACCGGGCGCGGCTCCGGCCATGCCCGCGCCGATTTCGTCATCTGGCGGACTGCCCAGGAAAAAGCAGACAGCAAGAATCCGCTGATTATCGTGGAATGCAAATCGGATAATGTAACCATCCGGGCCGAAGATTACGGACAGGGGGATAACTACGCCCGCCTGGCCGGGGCGAGATTTTTCGTCACGCACAACAGCCGCGAAACGCGCTTTTGGCGCATGGTGCACGAGCGCATGCCCAAGACGCTGGAAGAAATCGAGAACATCCCCCATGCGGACGCCAGCGACAAGGAAATTGACGCCCTGTTGGACAAACTCAAGGTTTTCAAGGGCGATGAGTTCGCTGACTTGCTCCACAAATGCCATAACGTCATCCGCAACCGCCAGAAACTCGACCCGGCGGCGGCCTTCGATGAAATTGCCAAAGTCCTGTTCGTCAAGGTATACGTGGAACGCGAACTGCGCGAAAAACGCCGCCGCAAGAACATTTTCTCGGTCGAGTTCCTGGACGAGCAGATTGGCGACGACCCCTTGAATGACCTGTTCGAGAAGACCAAGCGTTTCTACAAAGACGACCAGATTTTCAAAGAGATCGACCGCATCGATTTGAAACCCTCCACCGGTAAGGAAATCGTCAAACTGCTGGAAAGTTATAACCTGTCGGATACCAGCGAAGACATCAAAGGCATCGCTTTCGAGCGGTTCCTGGGACGCACGTTCCGGGGCGAGATCGGCCAGTTTTTCACGCCGCGCACCATCGTCGAGTTCATGATCCGGATGCTCGATCCGCAGGAAGGCGAAGTGGTGTGCGATCCGGCCAGCGGCAGCGGCGGTTTCCTGATCCGCTTCTTCGAGATCGTGCGCCAGAAGGTCATGGCCGATGCGGACCGGCAGTACCAGGAATACAAAACGGAAATAGCGGGCTATAAACTCCCCGAAGAAGAACAGGCCCGGTTGCTGCGCCAGAGATATACGGAAATCCAGGCCGAACTCGACCCAAAACAGGCCGGCTCGCGCCTGTGGCGGCTGGCGAACCGCTGTATCTATGGCACGGACGCCAACGACCGCATGGCGCGCACCAGCAAGATGAATATGATCATGCACGGCGATGGGCATGGGGGCGTCCACCATCATGACGGCTTTATCAACGTCAACGGGATTTTCGACGGGCGGTTCGACATCGTCCTGACCAACCCGCCCTTTGGCGCAAACGTGGAATTCGGCGATATCGTCCTCGAAGCGGAAGTGAGCGTTTCGGAGGAACTGCGCAGCCGCTACATTGCCGAATTTGGGGCGGTGTACGAAACAGCGCAAAAGAAAGTGGAGGCCGCCAAAGACCGCCCGATCGCCAGCATGTATGAACTGCCGCGCAGCGCCAGGAGCAAGATCAAGACCGAGATCCTGTTCATCGAACGCTGCCTGGGCCTGCTCGAACCCGGCGGGCGGATGGGGATCGTGCTGCCAGAAGGTGTGTTCAACAATCCATCCCTGGCTTACGTGCGCGCTTTCTGCGAGGAACGCGCCTATATCCGGGCGGTGGTCAGCCTGCCGCAAGAGACGTTCTACTCGTCCGGCGCGAGCGTGAAAGCCTCGCTGCTGTTCCTGCAAAAATTCACCGACGCCGAGAAAGCCGAATTCGACCGCCAGCGCGCCGCCGCGCTGGAGGAGACCCAAGCCGGGTACGCCGGGCAGGTCGCCGCCGAGACCGAGCGCCTGAAACCAGGGATCGAAACCGCCAGGCGTGAGGGCGACGCCGCAAAACGCAAAGCCCTGCAAAAGGAACTCGCCGCCTTCGAAAAGGACATGGCCGCCCAGGTCGCCCGCGAAGCCCGCCAGCGTTGGAAAGAGCGCGTGGATTACCCCGTCTTTATGTACGAGGCCGAGTACGTCGGTATTTCGTCTACCGGCGAAGCGGATTACAACGAACTGTATCCCAACGACAATCCGCCGCCCGGCATAGAAAAGACTTGCCTGGAATGGTATCGAGAGTTTCGGGAAAATCCTGAACCGTTTATGCTGGCGGAATAAACATGTCACTTGCTGGTTTTCCAAAAGCATTTGGAGTCTGGTTCAGT
>JBMOMO010000128.1:0-2331 GCA_049324135.1 Chloroflexota bacterium | reverse complement strand
TGGCAAGATGCCCTTTTCGTTCCTGCAGCCAATTTCCAACCTGGATCAACATCCATTCCGAGATGTCAAAATTGCTCCTGCCCGTCATGGCGTCGAAACCGTCGCGATTCTGAAAATTGAATTTTTCGGGCAAGTTCGCCCCCCCGATCATGCCCTGCTGCGAGTTGGTTACCCAGGGGAAATTGCCAATCACGAGGATCGGATCTTTGACGCTCTTTAATAAATTCTTCCAGTTGAAATCGAAGAAGTTTCCTTGTTGAAGAACAATCCGCTCGCGGTTGGGCAGGGAGGAGATTCGCTTTTGTGTCTGCGCCAGGTAGGCGTCATTGACTTCGATGCCAATCACTTTATTTGCGTTTGGAAAATGGTGGGCGGAGGCTTCGATAAAAGCGCCCGTTCCGCAGGTCGGCTCGATGATTGTTTCGGGCGAAACGCCAAATGTCCTCAGTTTTTGGCATACAAGATTAGCCAATTCTGAAGGAGTCTGAAAATCGCCAAATTCAATTCTGGCGTGTCGGGCGGTATGGTTCATCGCTCTGCTCGGTAAATAGCGGTGACACCCTTTTCCAGCCCCGCGCGTTCAATCACGCGGCTGTATTGCAATCGCCATTGCAGGGCGTTCGAAATGGTCAGAAAACCCTGTGCGGGAGGACTGCTGACTATCTCATCCGCAAGATTGTTCAATTCGATTTCGTCCGCTGGCAGGTTTCTATCTTGCAGGAATGCGATAACATCGTCTTTGTTGCCCTGATTTGCAAGTATCTGCCGCAATCCGCTTGTCATTTGGAAATCCGCCGTTCGCTCCGCTTCCACGAAGATTGTGTGCAGAATGTTGAGTGTCGCGGTTTTCTTTTTATTGTCGTCAGCCTTATCGTAAACGAAAACCAGCAATGAATATCCCAACCCATATATCTTTTGCCGCGCGGACTTGAATGGACAGGATGATTGCGGCTGCCTGATGCTGGTCACTTTCATATCCACCAGCAGTTTGGGAAAATCTATTCCGCTCGCCGAACTGCCTTCCTCAAACTCATAACGGCTTTTCAAGTAATCCCTGAATTTGTGTTCAAGATATGTGCCTACGGCTTTTCCATCAGTGACGCCGAACAGGGATTTTTCGGGAGTCTTGGATTGCGCCGCGGAAAAGATCGCGGCTTCTTTGCAGAGGGTTTGGATGGTGAGTTTGGGCATGGCGTAAGTATACAGGTAAACGCGTACACAGGTGAGCAGGTAAACACGTATACAAGTACACAGGTTGGGTGGACGTATGTACTTGTCTACCTGTTTACCTGTGTACTTCTCACTTCATCTGCAACTTGCCGCGATAGCGCACATAGGTGGCGTAATCAATCTCTGTGCGGCGGGCGATGTAGTCCCGCGTCTTGGGCGCGAGACCCGCGCGGGCGGTGATGGCGTCGGTGACGGTGAGGTCGAAGGCGTCGGACCCGGCTCCGGATCCGAACGAGACGACGAGAATCCGATCTCCGGGCTGGGCGATGTCGAGGGTGGCGGTCAGTCCGATCAGCGCCGCGCCGGCATACGTGTTCCCAATCACAGGGACGAGCAGACCGGGTTCGATCTGCTCCATCGAAAATCCGAGTTGAGCGGCGACGCGCTGCGGGAACTTGGTGTTGGGCTGATGGAAGACCGCCCATTTGTAATCTTTGGCGGTTGTGCCGCTTGCTTCCATCAGATGCGTGGCGGCTTCGGTGATGTGCTTGAAGTAGGCAGGTTCGCCCGTGAAGCGCATACCGTGTTCGGGATACTTCGCGTCGGAGCGCCGCCAGAAATCGGGCGTGTCGGTGACGTAGGAGTACGAGGCGTTGATGACCGCCAGCGACTCTTCGGCGGGACCGAGGATGAACGCGCCGCCGCCCGCGCCTGCGGTGTATTCGAGCGCGTCGCCGGGCTTACCCTGCGCGGTGTCCATGCCGATTGCCATCGCGTATTTGCCCATGCCCGAGCCGACCAGTCCCATCGCGGCGACGAGCGCTTCGGTGCCAGCCTTGCAGGCGAACTCCCAGTCGGCGGCTTGCGTGTTGGGGACGGCGCCAATCGCTTCCGCGACTAAGGTGGAGGTTGGTTTCACCGCATATGGGTGGGACTCCGACCCGACCCAGACCGCCCGCAGTTCGGTCGGGTCAATTTGCGCGCGCTTCATCGCGTTGCGCGCCGCTTCGATGGACATGGTGATGACGTCTTCATCCAGCCCGGGGACGGCTTTCTCTTTGATGGGCAATCCGCCTTTGCCGCCTGTCCATACGCGCGCAACTTCCTTGGCGGGCAGGCGGTAACGCGGCACGTACGCGCCGTAACCGATGATGCCAACGG
>JBMOMO010000127.1:0-2337 GCA_049324135.1 Chloroflexota bacterium | reverse complement strand
AAGGTAAGGTTGGAGATTCATGCCTGGAATTATAACCCTGCGGCAAAAAATCCCCCATTTGTACGGGCAGACAAACGCGAAGAAAATGTATATTCTTATGAAGTGGGATAACCTGCGTTCATTTCATCATCCATCGGTTCTCGGCTTTGGTCAGGAACCAGGAGGACACGGAGGTTTGCATGAAATACCTTACTCAAGCCGCACGCCGCATAGCCGTGCGACTATTGGGACTGGCAGCTGTGTTCCTGTACACCTGTTTCGGAGGGGGGGCCTGGGCCAGCGCCCTGAAAGCAGGTGAAAACATATCCATGCATGGACAGTTCTTCATCGTTTACGGCGACGGGCCTGATCTAGCGCCGCAAACCAGCTATTTCCTGCACAACGGGGACGGTCAGGTTATCTCCCTGGAATTGACAGAGGAAGTCGCCCAAGCCGCCGGCGGTGTGTTGAGTCTGAACCGTCAACAGGTGGTGGCGCATGGTTCGGTGTCGAAATCCCCCCAAGGGACAGCGCGCTTGCAGGTCGGCTCCATTGCAGCCGCCGCGGACGGACCTGGCCCGCAGGCAGTGACAGGCCCCCACCCGTGGATTACGATCATGTGCAAATTCAATGACATGAAAGATACACCCAAGGATCTGGCTTATTTCCAAAACATGTACGGCAGCAAATGGCCGGGCCTTGACCACTACTGGCGCGAAGTATCTTTCAATAACGTCAATGTGGAGGGCAGCCAGGCAGTCGGGTGGTATATCCTGCCCCAACCGCGCTCCTATTACATCGTCAATGGCAAACTCAGTTTTGGCAGAGCAGCCAACGACTGCACCGCAGTGGCAGATGCGGATGTGAATTTTGTCAACTTCGACGGCATCAACTTGATGTTCAACGCCGAACTCGATGGATATGCCTGGGCAGCCGCCTGGCCTCTCAACCTGGATGGCGTTGCCAAGCTATGGAACGTTACCTGGGAACCGCCCTGGGCATATTCGAATATCACCGTCCTGTCACATGAGATGGGCCACACATTTGGTCTGCCACATTCCTCGGGCACCTACGGTCAGGTCTACGACAACCGCTGGGACGTGATGAGCGCCGTCTGGGTCGATTGCGCCAACTCCACCGATCCCATCTACGGCTGCACCGGACAGCATACCATCGCTTTTCATAAAGACTTGCTCGGCTGGATCGATCCCTCTGAGCGTTACATTCCACCTGCGGATGGCAGCACACACACGATCCTATTGGATCAACTATCCCTCCCGCAGACAGACAATTACAAGATGGTTAAAATCCCGATCGCCGCTTCCCGAACACACTTCTACACCCTCGAAACGCGTCACAAGGTCGGCTACGATGTGAAATTACCCGGGCAGGCCGTCATCATTCACGAAGTGGATACCACCCGCTCCATTCCCGCCCATGTGATCGACTCAGACAACAATCGCGACACTGGCGATGACGGCGCCATGTGGCTGCCCGGCGAGACTTTCCAGGATGAGGCCAACGGCATTACGGTGACAATCCTGTCGGCCACGGACACAGGCTTCGAGATCAGCGTTTCCGCGCCCAGCCTGCCCCCTTCCACATTCTACAAAACCAGCCCGTCCCACGGCGCAAACAATCTGGCGTCCGATCTGACCCTGAGTTGGGATGAAAGCGTAGGCGTGGATAACTACAGCTACTGTTTCGATACCAGCGACGATGACGATTGCGCCAACACGTGGACCGATACCGGCAAAGCCACCAGCGTGGCCCTGAGCGGCCTGGACAGCGGCACATACTACTGGCAGGTGCGCGCTGCGAACGTTAACGCCACCGTCTACGCCAATAATGATGATTGGTGGCAGTTTACGGTCAACAGCCTGCCCACCGCCATCCGCCTCGACAACCTGACCGTGATCGAAAACCTGCCAGCCGCCACAAGGGTCGGGACGCTATCTTCCGTCGATGCCGATACGGGCGAGACCTTCACCTATTCCCTCGTCACCGGCGATGGAAGCGACGACAACGCCAACTTCGCCATCCAGGAAAACACGCTGCAAACCACCCGCCCGCTCAACTACTTAACGCAAATCTCCCATACCGTTCGCATTCGCACGGTCGACAGCCGCGGCGCAGGCTTTGAGCAGGCCTTCATCATTTCAGTCGTCGATGCGCCGCCGATGTTCGCGGACGTTCCCGATTCGTACTGGGCCGCACCCTGGATCGAACGGCTGGCCAACTCGGGCATCACCGGCGGCTGCGGGGAGGGCAACTATTGTCCCGACCTGGGCGTGACCCGCGCACAGATGGCCGTCTTCCTGCTGACGGGCATCCACGGCAACGATTACACCCCGCCCG
>JBMOMO010000126.1:0-17889 GCA_049324135.1 Chloroflexota bacterium | reverse complement strand
CAAACATTGAAGATATGCGATTGTCAAAGTACGAAGCAAACGAACCCTTCACCGACACGGTGCAAAACTGCTCCCCACGCCAGTTTTCTCTATGGATTTTCGCGTTTTGCACCAGAAACTAAACTACAATATTAAGTCTGCAAAGATTAAGCATTGGAAGCAACCAACTAGCGAAACTTCCGCATGAATTTGGACAACTTATCAATTTGCGAGAATTATTGCTGTTCAAAAATCAATTGACAGACTTGCCATTTTCGCTTGCGAAACTTACAAATCTAGTACATCTTGATCTTGGTGGCAATCCCCTAAACCCTGAACTTGACGCCGCATATAAACAAGGTCTAGAAGCCGTCAAAGCCTATCTGCGCGCCAAAGCCGCCGCGCAAATCACTCTCAACGAAGCCAAACTCATCCTCGTCGGCGAAGGCGAGGTTGGCAAGACCTGTTTACTTGCCGCATTGCGTGGTGTGCCATTTGTCGAAGGTCTCCCAACCACACACGGTATCGAAATCCAGTCATTCAAACTCACCGACCCCGACTCCCAAACCGAAATCACCCTCAACGGCTGGGACTTTGGCGGTCAGCGCGTCTACCGTCCCACGCACCAATTGTTCTTCAGCGCCCCCGCCGTTTATCTCGTCGTGTGGAAACCACGCGAAGGTTCGCAAGCAGGGCAAGTCAAGGAATGGATTCAACTGGTCAAGCGCCGCGAGCCGAGCGCCAAAATCCTCGTCGTCGCCACGCACGGCGGACCGCAGCAACGCCAGCCCGATATTGACCGTCAGGAACTGTGGGATCTCTTCGGCAAGGACACCGTTGTTGACTTTTTCTTCGTGGATAGCAAACCCGACGAGCAGGGTCAGCGCAAAGGCATCGCGGAACTCAAGCAGGCCATCGCCCGCGTCGCTGCAAAACTACCTGAAATGGGTCGCTCCGTGCCGAAAAGTTTTGCCGATGTCCGCGCCGCGCTGGCCGCCACAGGGGAACCCTACCTGCCTCTCGACCAAGTCCTCGCCATCTGCCGCGCCCACCACATGGACGATGAGATCGCCCGCCTCTTCATCACCATCTCGCACCGCCTCGGTCACCTCACGCATTACGAAAACGACCCCCAACTGCGCGACATCGTCATCCTGCGCCCCGACTGGCTCGCCACCGCCATGAGTTACGTTCTCGACGACGAGCAGACGCGCCTCGCCCACGGCCTGGTGAAATTCTCGCGCCTCGGCCAGTTATGGGATGACCCCTCCCGCGCCGACGACTCACGCTACCCAGCGACTCTCCACCCGATCTTCCTCCGCCTGATGGAACGCTTCGATCTTTCCTACCGTGTGGCGGATCCCACCTCCCGCGACGAATCCAACCCCCTCAGCCTCATCGGCCAACTCGTCCCCGACATCCGCCCCGCGAACATCGAAGAATCCGCCTGGCCTCCCGCGCCCTCCTCAGGCGACCTCCAACAGACGCAAATCTGCCGCATCGTGGACGCGGGGGACGGTCAATCCGCCAGCGCCGAAGGACTGTTCTACCAGTTGATCGTCCGCCTGCACAAATACTCGCTCGGCCGCGTGAACTACACCGAAAGCGTCCACTGGCAGCGCGGCCTCGTGCTCGATAACGCCTACAACGGCCGCGCCTTCCTCCAGCACGTCGGCAACGACATCCACATCACTGTCCGCGCCCCGTACCCAGAATTCTTCCTTGCCATGCTCACGAGCGAAGTCAAATACCTGGTGGAAAGTTTCTGGGAGGGATTGCGCTGTGAAGTCACCGTGCCATGCCTGAATCCAAAACCCTGTATTGGCTTATTCGAAATCGAAAAACTGATCGAAAACAAACGGCGCGGACGCCCCGAAGTCCCCTGTCCCATTTGCAACGTCTGGCAAAGCACGGATCAGTTACTCCTCAATGCCCCCGCCGCAACGCAACCCATCTCGCTGGATTACCTGCAAAAAGAATTCGCCCAAGTCAAAGACAAACTGGATGACCTCAAAGGCGATACGGGTCGCATCCTGAGTCAAATTGACCAACAATTCGCCGACCTCATCCAACTCTACACCGACGAAGCCAAAGAAGGCCCGCGTCTCTTCAGTCTCTTCCCCGTGGACGGCAACAAATTCAATCCCCAAACCTGGCTGCGCGAAAAATTCCGCCTGGTACTGTGGTGCGAACACTCGCGGCTTCCGCTCCCTACCCTCAACGGCCTCGACAGCAAGAAAGGCGCCTACGACTTCGACCTCGACCGCGACTGGTTCAAACGCGCCGTCCCCTTCCTGAAATTCATGACGGGAACCTTGAGCCTCGTCCTGCCGATGATGTCCTCCACCCTCAAAGTCGTGGACGACACCGCCTTCAAAACGCTGGAAAATCAACTCAGCCTCGGCAAAAGCGTGATTGACTTCCTCTCTGGTGAGGGAACGAAACTCGGCGAAGTAATGGGCGCGGCAGATACCTCCACCCTCGAGCGCGGCGTCGGCCTCCGCGCCGAAAATGCGACCCTGCGCGAACTCCACGCCATGCTCAAAGCCAAAGACCCCGGCTTCGGCGGCCTCGTCCGCGTCCTCAACAAACGCAACGAGTTCCTGTGGGTGCACGAACGCTTTGCCGGCGAGTATTAGCCGCCCCGGCGGAGGAGATCGACTTGGGCAATCCGCCAACAGCGATCCAACCGCCTGTCATCACGCAACATGAAATGAACGAACCGGGGAAATTCCCCGGCTCGTTCGCAGTAACCAGCAGGCTTGTCAGTAGACCAGGCTCTTCTTGTCGGCGCTGACGCGCTTACGGAACATGTAGTAGGTCCAGCCCTGGTAAGCCAGCACGATGGGGACAAAGATCAACGCCACAACGGACATGACCGTCAGCGTGTACTGCGAGGAAGAAGCGTTGTAGATCGTCAGCGACCAATCCGGGTTGCTGCTGGAGGTCATCACGTTGGGGAAGGTCATGCTGAAGAACGTCACCTGGGTAAGGACGATGTTGAGCGCCACCATGATGAAGGCCCAGCCTTCGCGCTTCTGGTTGATGAAGTAGCCTGCTACCAGCAAGACGACGACAGCCGTAATCGGGGCGATCCCGGGGTCGATCATGCCGCGCGCCCAGAAGCCGGAAGCGTAGGTGAAAACGGCCAGGGCAAGGTAGAGGACTGTGGTCACGCCCCACAGTTTCTTCGCGGCGGCGTTGACGCGCTCGCGCAGTCCGCCTTCCAGTTTCAACCCCAAGAAGTTTGCGCCGTGCAGCAGGAAGACGGTCACGGTGGCCGCGCCGCCCAGCAATCCGTAGGGATTGAGCAGCGTGAACAGGTTGCCCGTGAACATCATGTTTTCGTCAATCGGCACGCCGCGCGCCAGGTTGGCAAAGGCTGTTCCAAGCAGGAAGGCTGACAGGAACGAGCCGACCGCGATCATCCAGTCGAAGGTATGGCGCCACTTCGGATGCGAATCTTTGGAACGGTATTCGAAGGAGATGCCGCGCATGATCAGCCCGGCCAGCAGCAGGAAGAGCGCCAGGTAGAAACCGCTGAACATGGTCGCGTACCAATGCGGGAAGGCCGCAAAGGTTGCGCCGCCGGCGGTGATCAGCCAGACCTCATTCCCATCCCACACCGGCCCGATCGCGTTGATGATGGAGCGCCGTTCCTCGTCCTTTTTGCCCAGGAAGGGCAGCAACATGCCGACGCCGAAATCGAAACCTTCCAGGAAGAAGAACCCGATCCAGAGCACAGCGATCAGGACAAACCAGAGTGTTTGGAGAAATATGTAAGACATGGTACGCCTCCGTCAATCCTGCGCCCCGACGAACGAAGGGGCAACGTCAACCGATTCGTGCAGCGCAGCCTCTGGGCCGGCGATGGCGTATTTCCGCATCAAGTAATACATGGCGGCCGCCAGCGCGCTGTAGATGACCGTGAAACCGATCAGCGTAACCAGCAAATCGGCGGCGGTCAGGTTGGGCGAGACCGCATCCTGCACTTTGAGCAGTCCATACACGATCCAGGGCTGGCGTCCCATTTCGGTCAACACCCAGCCGCTGATGTTGGCGACGTAGGGCAGGAAAATCGCCCAGAACGGCACCCACTTGAACCATTTTGCTTCTTCGTAATTGGCGCGTCGCGTGGAATACAGCAGCCAGGCCGCCGCGCCCATCATAAGGAACCCGATTGCCATCATGAAGCGGAACGTCCAATACGTGACCACCATGAGCGGGATATAGTCGCCGGGACCGAACTGGGCGGCGTATTGCTCCTGTAACTCATACACTCCTTTTACTTCGCAAGTGAAGTTGTTACAGGCCAGGAAACTCATGGCGTAGGGGATGCGCACCGACCAGACCTCGCGCTTGCCGGTCAGGTCGCCGATGGTCAGCAGGGAGAAGGAGGCGGGCTGTTCGGTCTCCCAGACCGCCTCGAGCGCGGCCAGTTTCATCGGTTGGGCTTCGTACATGAACTGCCCCATGGTGTGGCCGCCCAGGAAGACCAACACGCTGGCGATCACACCCACCAGCGCGCCCATCTGGAAGGAGCGTTTGAAGATTTCAGTGTGCTGTTTGCGCAACAGGTGATAGGCGCTGACGCCAAGGATCAGGAAAGAGGCGGTCGCCAGGCCGATCGCCAGGGTATGCCAGACGAAGACCCAGGCCTTTTCGTTCGTGATCAGGGCAAAGAAATCCACCAATTCGGCGCGCCCGGTGGCTTCGTTGATGGCGTAGCCGACCGGGTGCTGCATCCAGCCGTTGGCGATCAGGATGAAGACCGCGGACAGGTTCGAGCCGATGGCGGCCAGCCAGATAGAAGCCAGGTGCGCCTTTTCGGGCACCCTGCCTTCGCCGAAGATCCAGACGCCCAGGAAGGTCGATTCCAGGAAAAAGGCCAGCAGGGCTTCGATGGCCAACGGCGCGCCGAAGATGTCGCCCACGTAACGGGAATATTCCGACCAGTTCATGCCAAACTGGAATTCCTGGACGATGCCGGTCACTACGCCGATGGCAAAATTGATCAGGAACAACTTGCCCCAAAACTTGTACATCTTTCGGTACGTTTCATCTTTGGTCTGGTAGTAGCGGGTCTGCATGAAGGCCACGAACCAGCCCAGGCCCAGCGTCAACGGGACGAAGAGCCAGTGGTAGACGGTCGTCAGGCCGAACTGCCAGCGGGAAAGGGTTACAGGGTCCATCGAACCTCCTCGAAAGAAATGCGGGACGTATACCTATTCGTTATTTAGTGTACAAAGATGCTGCGATAATGTCAATGAAAAAAATCACAATCGACCTTTGAATCAAAAAAGGGCTGCCCAACTTCTTGGACAGCCCCTGGTTGTATCACACAGGTTGGTTATGCGGGTACAACATTGGCGGCTTGCAGACCCTTGGGGCCTTGTTCGATCTCGAACTCGACCTTCTGGCCTTCCTGCAGGTTCTTGAAGCCTTCGCCCTGGATGGCGGAGAAGTGGACGAACACGTCCGCGCCGCCATCGTGAGCGATAAAGCCGTAGCCTTTGCTCCCGTTGAACCATTTGACTGTGCCGATGATACGTTCTGACATTGGATTTGCCTCCTTGTGGCAAAAGAAAAAGGGTATTTCAGGTACTTGTTTCGTTCCATCGGAGCAGTCGAACAAAAAAGCCCACGGATTACACCCGTGAGCCGCCTTCGTCGTACTTGGACGGACACGAGGCCCGCCCCTACTGTACCGCGAACTTACCAGTATCCTTCACGAGCAGGATACCACAGTCCGGGGAGGCTGTCAAACCCGATTTTTGCGTTTGCCAGCCAAAGCAGGCCGTCAGTCCTGTATAATTCGTGTCATGCGACAGGACCAACCAGCGCCCGAATTCACATTGCCCGACCTTGACGGGCGCATCCACATGTTGAGCGACTATCGCGGGCGGATCGTGATCGTCAATTTCTGGTCGGCGGATTGCCCGCATTGCGAGCGCACCGACGCCTCGATCCTGGCTTGCTTGCCCCAATGGGGCGGGGAGGTGGCCCTGTTGGCGGTCGCGCCCAACGACAATGAGCCGGACGGGATGGTAGCCGGGACGGCCCGTCGGCGGGGGCTGCCGGTCGTTTTAAGGGATGCAGGCCACTCGGTCGCGGACCGATACGAGGCGCTCACTACGCCGCACGTCTTTGTGATCGACCGCCAGGGCATCCTGCGCTATCGCGGCGCGGTGGATGACGTCGCCTTTCGCCAGCGCGAGGCCACCCGCTCCTATTTGCGGGAGGCGGTGGAGGCGCTCCTGGGAGGTTCGTTGCCAGCGTTGGCAGGGACGAAACCTTTTGGGTGTACCATCGTACGGTATGCCTGATTCGTGCTAGAATAAAATCACTATGGAACCAACCCAGCGCGCGGTATTCCTGCGGAAGATCCACCTGTTCCACGACCTGAAAGACGAGCAGTTGCTGAAGGTTGCGGAAAGAATCACCGAGGTCTCCTTCGATACCGGCGGGGCTATTCTCGAACAGGGAACTGCGGCAGATAGTTTCTATATTATTTATTCTGGGAAGGTGCGCGTTTTCCAGCGGCGCGATGGGCGCGAGCAGGACCTGGCGGTGTTGGTGGCGGGCGATTACGTGGGCGAGATGGAACTGTTCTCGCGTCACGGGCGTTCGGCCAACGTAGCCGCCCTGACGCCTTCATTGTTGTTGCGCTTTTCGAAAAAAGACTTCGAAGACATCCTGAAGCAGTATCCCAGCGTCAAGCCCAACCTGGAAGTTTCCATCGAAAGCCGCAAATTATCGCGCACATTGCGCTTCAAATGGCTGCGCCCCAACGAAGTGGTCTATTTCCTGGCGCGCAAGCACCCGTTCTTCCTCATCCAGGTCTTGGTTGCGCCCGCCCTGGCTTTGCTCCTGCCTGTCTTCCTGTTCTTTTGGGGAGGGTTGGCGCAGTCTACGGCGGCGGCGGCTTTCGGCGGGGTGGCGCTGCTGGCAATCCTGGGCTGGGGAACCTGGAACGCCATCGACTGGGGCAACGACTATTACATTGTTACCAACCAGCGCGTGGTCTGGATGGAGAAAGTGATCGGCATCTATGACAGCCGCACCGAGGCGCCGCTCAGCACCATCCTGTCGGTTGGCGTGGAATCGGACATGGCCGGCCGCATCCTGGATTACGGGAATGTGATCGTGCGCACCTTCGTAGGCGCGATCCCGTTCAAGTTCGTCAACCATCCCAACCAGGCCGCGCATATGGTTGAAGAGTACTGGAAGCGCACCCAACAGGAGTCGACCGTGGCGGAAAAAGAAGCCTTCAAGACCGCCCTGCGCCTGCGCCTGGGGTTGTTGGAGCCATCCAAGGGCGAGGCAACGCCCCCGAAGCCGGAAAAGGCGCCTACCTTCCCGCGTTTGTACAAGCCGAACATCCTGAAGATCATCGGCGCCAACTTGTTCAAACTGCGTTTCGAAGAAGGCGCTACCATCACGTATCGCAAGCACTGGTTCGTCCTGGCCCGGCAGATTGGGATTCCTACAATTATCCTTTTTGCCTTGATCGGGATGACTGTCGTCCGCCTGGTTACGCTGGCGAACACGCCCGGCCTGGCTTTCATCCAGACGCTGCCGGACGGTACGCGCGGCGTGGACACCATTGCCGTGTCCCTGCCCCTGTTGATGATCCCTTTCTTTGGCTGGTGGTTGTACCAGTACATTGACTGGACGAACGACATCTTCCGCGTGACCAGCGACCAGATCATGGACATCGACCGCAAACCCTTTGGGACGGAGGAACGCCGCGCTGCGCCCCTGGACAATATCCTTAGCACCGAATACAAGCGGACGGGGTTTGTTGGCTATGTGTTCAATTTCGGCACCGTGTACATCTCGGTCGGCGGGACGCAACTGGCCTTCGACGATGTGATGGACCCGGCCGGGGTGCAATCTGATATCGACCGCCGCCGCATGGCGCGCATCGAGGCCAAGAAGCAGGCCGAACTGACCTCCGAGCGCAACCGCATGGCAGACTGGATGGCGGCTTATCACACCAATGTGGAAGAATTCCGCCGAGAACAGGAATTGAAGGATGCAAAGCCAAAAAGCGAGTAAAATGATTCGTTTCTATTTTTGGAGGTAGAGACTTACATGGCAGTGAGAACGATCGTTAATGTCCCGGACCCGGTCTTGCGCCGCAAAGCCCGGACTGTGGCCGCATTTGACAAAGATTTGCAAACGCTGATCGAGGATATGGTCGAGACCATGCGCGCAGCGCCGGGGGTAGGGTTGGCCGCGCCGCAAGTGGGCGTCTCGGAGCGCGTGATCGTGGTGGAATACGCAGAAGAGGAAGAAGTGGAGGAAGGCCAGCAGCCCAAGGAAGTCAAGCCGCGCCTGTATGTGATGGTCAACCCGGAGATCGTGAAAGCCTCGGCAGAGACCGAGACCGGTGTGGAGGGCTGTCTCTCCGTGCCTGGCCTGGTCGGCGAGGTGGAACGCAAGTACGCCGTGCAGGTGAGAGGCTTCAACCGGCGCGGCCAGCCGATGAAACTGAAAGCCGATGGCTGGCTGGCGCGCATCTTCCAGCATGAAATAGACCACTTGAACGGCGTGCTTTTCACCGACCTGGCAACGCAGGTCTGGCAGCCGCAGACCGAGGAAGAAGCCCAGGACCGCGTTTGACGTCCCTCCCGACTTCATGCACCTCACGCATCTTTCGCTGACCAATTTCCGCTCTTTTGCCCGCCTGGACCTGGATATGCCCCGGCGGGTTGCCCTGCTGGTAGGCGGCAACGCGCAAGGCAAGACCAGCCTGTTGGAGGCTGTCTACTTCCTGGCGGCTTTCACGTCATTCCAGACGCACGTGGACCGGCAACTGGTCAACTTCATCGCGGCGCGCGAGGCGCGTAAGCAGGTGGCGGTGGCGCGCTTGGCGGCGCATTTCCGGCGCGGCGGGGCCGACCACAGGCTGGAGGCGCGCCTGATCCTGGAGCCGACCGGCGTGAACGGCGCGCGCTTGCGCAAAGAAGCCCTGCTGGACGGGGTGAAGCGGCCCGTAGGCGATATCATCGGGCAGTTCAATGCGGTGGTGTTCGCGCCGCAAATGTCGCAGGTCATCGAGGGCGGGCCGGAGGAGCGCCGCCGCTACCTGAACCTGGCGCTGGCGCAGGCGCTCCCTGCATACGTGCGCGCGCTGGGAGAGTACAACCAGGCGCTGGCGCAACGGAACGCCCTGCTCAAGGCGCTGGGGGAACGGGGCGCGGCCCAGGGCAAGTCGAAGGCCGGGAATGGGGAGCAACTTGGGGTGTGGGATGAGGCGCTGGCGCGGCTGGGGGCGCAGATCATCCTGTGGCGCATCCAGGCCGTCCAGGAAGTCGAACGGCTGGCGGCGCGCGTCCACAGTCAACTGACGCGCGGAGGGGAGGTGCTGCGCCTGGACTACCAGCCGGCCTTCGAGCCGCTGCCCCAGCCGGAGGGGCAATTGGGATTGAAGATCGACACGCCCGTGAACCGCGCCGGGCTGGAATTGGAAGACGTCCGCAAGGGGTTCATCGAACGCCTGAAACGCCTCCGCGCCGAGGAGATCGCGCGCGGCGTGACGACCATCGGCCCGCACCGCGACGAGTTGCGTTTCCTTGCCAACGGCATCGACCTGGGGCATTACGGTTCGCGCGGGCAGATCCGCACGGCCCTGCTGGCGCTGAAACTGGCGGAAGTGGACTGGATGCGCGAACGAACCGGCGAATGGCCGGTCATCCTGCTGGACGAGGTGATGGCGGAACTGGACCTCGAGCGCCGCGCCGACCTGCTGGCGTACCTCGGTAAAAGTGAGCAGGCCTTTTTCACGACCACCGACTTGAACCTGTTTACGCCCGAATTTGTGGCGCGGGCCGAAACCTGGCATGTGCAAGGCGGGAACATTCAACGGAAGGAGTAATTCTATGGAATTGATGAAGTACTTGTGGATCGAGGTGCTCCTGATGTTGGGGGTATTTGCCGTCCTGTTGTTCTTGTTGCGCGCGCGGCGCATGAAACGCGCACAAGCCGGGCAGCCAGTCCAGCGTGGAATTTGGGGGTACATCCTATACACGTTGCGCCTGCTGGGATTTGGCCTGTCGGCCTTCCTGCTGGTCAGCCTGGCAATTATGGTCTACCGTAATTGGATCACTGTTCAGGTCGATGCAGCGCCTGCGCCCAGCCGGGTGGAGGTCCCAGCCGACCTGCCTTTCGAGGTGGAAGAGGTGATCTTTCCCAGCGAAGACGGTTTGCAAATGGCGGGCTGGTTCGTCCCTTCGCAAAACGGCGCGACCGTCATCCTGCTGCACGGTTACGGCGGCAACCGCCTGGCGATGCGCTGGCATGCCGAGCGGTTGGTGGAGGCTGGTTACGGCGTGCTGATGTACGATGAACGCGCCTCCGGCGAGAGCCAGGGGACGTATCGCTCGTACGGCTGGGAGGACCCGCGCGATGTGGGCGGGGCGCTGGCCTTCTTGAATGACAGGCCGGAGGTGGACGAGGAAAAGGTCGGCATTGCGGGCTGCTCCATCGGCGGTCAGATCGCCCTGCAGGGCGCGGCCTACTACCCGCAGATCGGCGCTGTGTGGGCAGACGGGCCGGCCATCGTCACCGCGCAGGATGTCCCTGCGCCCACCAACCCGATCTATGCCCTGATCTCGGCGGCGAATTACATGCTGGATTGGATGTTCGAGTTGAAGTTGGATATCGAAGCGCCTCCGCCGATGATCGCCGTCATTGGCGATATTGCGCCGCGCCCCATCATGCTGGTCGGCGGCGGCCAGCCCCAGCCCTTCGTCGGCAGCGAGGGCGACCGCCTGCCGCTCTACGTCCGCTACGCCGGGGAGAACGCCGAACTGTGGGTCATCCCGGAAGCGCACCATTGTGACGGGCCGCTCGTCCGCCCGCAGGAGTATGCTGCCCGCATGGTGGACTTTTTCGATTCCGCCTTCGACATGAAAGCGAGGAAATAATGTCCGTAAAACATACCCATGAAGTGGAAGCCAAACCCGTAGCAGCGGGGAAGGATACCGCCATCCAGGTGCTGATCTCCGCGCAGGAAGGCCCCCATTTTGCCATGCGCAAGTTCTCGATGAAACCGGGCGGCGGGATGCCCCTGCATACCAACACCGTCGAACACGAGCAGTATGTACTTGGGGGGCGGGCCAGGATCGGGATCGGCGAGCAGGTATACGAGGTCCGGCAGGGAGACGCGGTGTTCATCCCTGAGGGTATCCCCCATTTCTATGAAAATATCGGGGACGAGCCGTTCGAGTTCCTGTGCCTCATCCCCAACCAGGAAGACAAGATCACGATCCTGGACGAAGCCTCTTGCTGATCCCGTTATAGCGGCTTCCTGGCCGGCGTCCCGGGCTTGCGTGGGTAGCCTGGCGGCGTGGCTGCTACCTTGTCCACCAGCACCAGGTGACGCTCCTCCACTACGCCCGGCAGCGTGACCGGAAGCAACTGCCGCACCTTCCCGCCCAACAGGTTGATGGCGCTTTCAGCGGCGTGGACTTCCGCCGGGCCGCTTTCCCCTTTCTGCGCCAGCATCACCCCGCCCATCTGCACCAGCGGCAGGAGGTATTCCGCCAGCACGCGCATATTGGCAACAGCGCGGGCCACGCCCCAGTCGTATTGCTCGCGGTGTTCGCGCATCTGGCCCAGGTCTTCGGCGCGCGCCTGGATGACCTCGACCTTCTCCAGCCCCAGCAGGCGGACGATGTGCTGGCAGAACATGGCCTTCTTGCCGACCGATTCGACCAGCGTCACCTGCGTGTTGGGGTAGATGATCTTCAGGGGGATGCCGGGAAACCCCGCGCCTGAGCCAATGTCGATGAGGCGGGCGGGCGGGTTGGCCTTCCAGGCCAGCACACAAGAAAATGAATCCAGGAAATGCTTGGTGCGGATGCCGGCCACATCGCGGATGGCGGTCAGGTTGAACTTCTGGTTCCACTCCAGCAGTTCGCGCTCGTAGGTGGTCAGCGCCAGCGCCTGCCGTCCGCTCAAGTGGACGTTGAACAGCGCCTGCGCATCCTGGGCAAGTTTTTCCATGCTGCAAAATTATACCCCTCTCTTTTGCAAGGAGAGGGGTATCGGTTTTCGGTTACGGCTTGGCTTCTTCCGGCGCTTTTTCTTTCTTCTCCTTGCGCGGGAAGAGTTTACGCCATACGAAGCGGAAGCCTTTCCAGACCAGCCAGAGCAGCGCCAGGATGAGCAGCCCGGCGGGGATGATCAGGATGACCAGCCAGATCAGGAAGTTGACGAAACCCTGGAAGAAGTTGATCAGCGCCTGCAGGGCGTCGCGCGCTTCGCCGACGGGCTTCCAGCCGCCGATCTCCAGCGGTTGGAGCGTCTCTTCGGCGGTGATGTGTACGCTGACGGCGGAAAACGCAGCCGACTCCTCGATATATTTCATCTGCCCCTTGATGAGTTC
The DNA here is from genome assembly GCA_049324135.1 of Chloroflexota bacterium. GTDB lineage: Bacteria > Chloroflexota > Anaerolineae > Anaerolineales > Villigracilaceae > JAABUE01. The sequence continues at coordinate 5,513 of JBMOMO010000126.1, read as the reverse complement.
GATCTGCTCGCGGTGGTAGACCAACTGGTTGAAGACTGCGATCACTTCCTCGGACTCGGTCTTCTGCTCCAGGATCTCGCTCAACTGCTCGGCGGCTTGTTCGTGCGTTTTCAGGCGGGATTGCAAGTCCACGTAATCGCGGGTCACATCCTCGCCCGAAACGGTCTCCGCTTGCACCTCGACGGCGTCGGCTTTGATCTGTCCGAGCGCCTCGTCCAGTTTTTCAGAAGGAACGCGGATGGTGACGTTCCCCTCCGGCACCTGGACGTTGTTGGAGGTGTAGGTCTGGTAGATGTTCGAGGAAACGACATAACCGCCCATCTCTTCAGCCATCGCCTGGATGGCGGTCATCTTGGCCTCCGGGTCGGCTACTACGATGCGCAAGTCCGCGTTCTTGATGACCATGCGCTCCACAGTTGCGGCCTCTGCGCCAAAACCGGCCGCCCCAGTACTTTCATCACTTGCAGGTTGTGATTCGAATGCGTCGGCTGGCGCTTCGAGCATCATCTCCGGCGCGGCGGGCAAATCCATGCGCTGTTCCGGCGCCGATGCGCCCACGGCGCACGCCGACAGGACAAGCGCGACAGCCAGGGAAAGAATAAATAAGCGTTTCATGGTCTCTTCTCCGTTTGGTGAGGGGTGGTCTTACACCCAAAAGACGAACATCTGCTTACAAAGGTTCCTTCGAGAGAAAGGAACCTACCCTGCAACTATACCACCTTATCGGCGCGCAGCAACCCACGCCGGAACTGCCCTACGACCTGCTTGAGGATCAACCCCGTCCGCCAAAAGGCGACGGCGGCCATGCCGTGCGCCAATACGGCGAACAGAGGCGGTTTCTGGTACGTGTAGTAGGTCCAACACTCGCGGGTGGTGCCCCACAATTCCAGGTAATAGCCCAGTCCCGCCCCGGCCAGGAAGGTGAGGAGCGCCAGGCGGTGATCGGTGGGCGTCAGGATCAGCAGTCCGCACAGGAGCAGTGAGAGGACGGTATAGGATTTGTCGAAGGTCGGGGAAACGAAGAGCAGCATCAGGGCGTAGAAGGAGGCGAAGGTGATCCAATAGAGAGTGGAGATTAGAGAAGGGAGAGTAGTCGCATGGTTACGGCTTACTCGCTCGATGAGCCAATTCAAGAAGCGCGTGATGCGGTCTATCGAGAGGCTGGCAATCGGCCAGGCAGGGATGATCCACAACGGCGGGCGCTCGGCGGTGTAGTAGCGCCACAGGTTGGTCTGCGTGCCCCAGGATTCGATGGCGAGACCGCCGAAGACGCCCACGAAGACGATCAGGCCGTCGGTCTTCAGGTCGGCGCGCGAGATGATGGTCAGCGACATGAACAGGAAGACGCCAACCAACAGCCAGTCCATGTACAGCCACCAGGGACCGTTCCAGTCGATGTAGGAGAGCACTTCTTCGGCCAGCGGCCACCAGACATAGACGATCAGCAAGATGGTCAGCAGGAAGCCGCCCAGCAAGATGGAGGAGTGCCTGGTCCAACCGAGGAGCGACAGGGCGCGGCGCAGCGTGGTCATGCGCTGGATTATAGCAGAGGGTCTGGGATTTCCTGCGCAGCCTTCCGCAGCACCTCGAAGGCGCGTTTGGTCAACAGATCCACGCGCGCAGACTCGACCTCCTGCCCGGCGTCGATCTCCTCCAGCACCTTGACCATGTTGCCGCGCAGCCCGCTGGCGCGCCGCGCCCAGATCGAATCGACCGACAGCCGTTCCATGCGCCCGACCAGCAGGCGCAGCAATTCGATATCAACGGCGCTCATCCGTTCCCTGTCAATACACTTCCGGGTTGACGCAATGCGGCAGGCGCTCGCCGCGCAGCCCGGCCAGCAGGTTTTGGGCGGAGAGAAACGCCATCATGTCGCGCGACTGGACGCTGGCGCTGGCGATGTGCGGCAGGATCAAGCAGTTATCCAGTTCGAGCAGCGGGCTGTCGAGCGGCAGAGGTTCGGGGTCGGTCACGTCCAGCGCGGCGGCGAAGATGCGGCGCGCTTTCAGCGTTTCATACAAAGCGGACTGGTCCAGCACGCCGCCGCGCGCGGTGTTGACCAGCACGGCGTCCGGCTTCATCTTCGACAGGAAGTCTGCGTCAACCAGGTGGCGGGTCTCTGGCGTGAGCGGCACATGGATGGAGACGAAGTCGGATTCAGCCAGCAGTGTATCCAAATCCGTCGAAACGGCGGGCAGGCCAGAGGTCGAGGCAGAAGCGCTGGGGTCATAGTACAGGATGCGCATGTCGAAGCCGGTCGCGCGTTTGGCAACCGCCTGCCCGATGCGTCCGAAGCCGACGATGCCCAGCGTGGCCCCGGCAAAGTCTACGCCCAGCAGCAGCGACGGCCCCCAGGTCTTCCACTTGCCGGCGCGCAGGAACTTCTCGGCCTCCACCACCCGCCGCCCGGCGGCCATCATCAGCGCGAAGGCCATGTCGGCGGTGGCGTCGGTCAGGATGCCGGGCGTGTTGCCCACCGGGATGCCGCGCGCCGTGGCGGCGGCCACGTCCACGTTGTCGAAGCCGACCGCGTGGTTGCTGATGACCTTCAGTCCCGGCCCGGCAGCGTCCATCACTTCGCCGTCGACGCGGTCGGTCAGCAGGCACAGCAGGCCGTCCACGCCGCGCACCCGTTCCAGCAAAACCTCGCGCGTTGGCGGCAGTTCCTCCGGCCAGACCTCGGCCTGGCAGGATTCTTTGACCAGACCCAGTCCCTTGTCGCGGATGACCCGCGTGACGAATACTTTTGGTTTCGGCATACCCGAAGTATACTCCAAGCATGGATGCTTCCCCATTCTTCACCCACAGCCTGCAAGACGGGCGGGTTGCCCGCATCCTGTCAACGGCGCTGGAGGCGGTCGAACCCGGCGCAGCCGTGCGGCGTTATCTCGAATCCCACCCGCTGCCGCCCGCCCGCCGCGTTTTCGCTTTGGGATTGGGAAAGGCGGCCACCCCGATGACCCAAGCCCTGTCCCGTTTCGCGCACCTGACCCGCGCCCTGGTGGTGACCAAGCACGCTTCCTCGCTGACCGATGTGCCTGCTTCCACGACAGTCCCCAGTATGGGGATTATAGAAAGCGGACACCCCGTCCCGGACGCCCGCTCCCTGGCGGCGGGAGAGGCCGCGTTGGAATTCGTCTCTGCCCTGCAAGCCGACGACCTGCTGGTGTGCCTGATCTCCGGCGGCGGCTCGGCCCTGATGACCGCGCCCCTCGTCCCGCTCGAAGATCTGCAGGCGCTCACCTCCGCGCTGCTGGCCTGCGGCGCGCGAATAGATGAAATCAACACCCTGCGCCGTCGCCTGGACCGCGTCAAAGGCGGCGGCATTGCAAAGGCTACCCAGGCGCGCGTGTTGAGCCTGATCCTTTCGGACGTAGTCGGCAGCCCGCTCGAAGCCATCGCCTCCGGCCCGACTGCCCCCGACCCGACCACGAAAGAGGATGCGCTGGCGGCGCTGGAGAAGTATGGCCTTTCCACTAATGCCCAAAGGGCACGCTGTCTTCACCGATCTTCGCGAAATGTAAAAAAGATTAGCGAAAATTCGCGCAAATTGGCGGATTCTCTACCGCGCTCTATTCTCTACTCCCTACTCTCTGCTCCCGAAACCCCCAAACCGGGCGACCCGCTCTTTGCGCGCGTGCAAAACGTCATCGTGGGCGATAACGCCCTGGCGGTCCGGGCGGCGCTGGAACAGGCGAAAAAAGAAGGCTTCCGGGCAATTGACCTGGGCAGCGATTGGCAGGGCGAGGCGCGCCAGGTGGGCGTGGAGTTGGTCCGTCGGCTGCGCTCGGCTGCGACAGAAAACCCCTCTCCCGTCTGCATGGTGGCGGGCGGCGAGACGACGGTCACGCTCACCGGCGGCGGCAAAGGCGGGCGCAACCAGGAACTGGCGCTGGCGGCCGTCCCGGAATTGGCCGACGCCCCCGACCTCATGCTCGTCAGCCTGGCCACCGACGGCGAAGACGGGCCCACCGACGCGGCCGGGGCCGCGTCGAGCGGGGAAACCCGTCAGCGGGCGGAACGGCTGGGGCTAACGGCGGCAGGCCATTTGTCCAGGAATGATGCGTATCCCTTCTTCGAGGCGCTGGGCGATTTGCTGAAAATCGGCCCCACCGGCACAAACGTCAACGACCTGGTCGTGTTGTTGAAATTCTAGGCAACGCCCCGTTCCAGCATCAACCGCGCCGCGCGCCGTCCGATCTCCACCGCAAAATTCGTCCCCCGGTCCCACGGATAGACCTGGCTCATCGAAGCGAAGTACAGCCCTTCCACGGGCGTCTGGATGGGCGGGATGTTCCGCGAGTGGTTCAAGAGCGGCACCGGCTGGCCGTAGTCGGTCTTGAAGACCCAAAACTTCTTCACCCAATCCAGCGTGAATTTGGGGTTGATGCGCTGGAAGGCGGGCGCAAAGCGCTCCAGCAATGCGGCCTCGTCCAGCGAAAAATATTCGTGCCCGGCCTCCAGGTAATCGCCGGCGTAGACGATGTGGTCGCCGCCGAAATGCTCCGGCGAGACGTAATTGGTATGCTCCACCAGCGCCAGGAACGGGAAGCCGTCCTCTTTGGGCAGGTTGAACCAGTAATAACCGTCTTCCGAAAGGCGATGCTTGAGCGCCGTCACCATCACCACCGCGCCCATGGATTTCAGTTCGAGCAGCCCTTTGAGATAGGACTCGGGCAACTGCGGGCATAGTTTTGCCATCAGACGCGGGGAGGTGGTGACCAGCACCTGGTCGAATTTCTCGCTTCCGACCGACAACCCATCCTGCTCCCGCTTAATAGACTCGACCCTCGCCCCCAGCCTGATCTCCACCCCCTGCTCCCTGAGAATCTCCGCGAAGCGGTCGGCAAAGGCCTGGAAGCCGCCCTGGAAGGTGCCGAGACGGGTGGTGCGGGCCTTGAGGCGCGCCCACATCCAGGCCATGTTGACGTCCTTGTGATACGGGCCGAACTTGCCAATCACCAGCGGTTGCCACATCTTTTCATAAACGGTTTTCCCGGCCCACTTGCGCATCCAGTCTTCCACGGTCACTGCTTCGAGCGGCTTCCAGTTATTCGTCAGGCGCAGGTACAGGCCCACCAGCCCAAAGCGGACCTTGTCCAGTCCCCAGCCCAGGCCGGGGAAGAGCAGCGCCTTCAGGATCGAGTCGAATGGGTACCACTTGCCGTTGTGCAGCAGCACCGTGTACGGGCGCGGGAACAGCACCCGGTCGCCCAGGCCCAATTCCGCGATCAGGTTGAGCATGTGCTGGTCGCTGGCGAACCAGTGATGGTAGAACTTCTCCACCGACCAGTCCCAGTGCGGCTCCTTGAAGCCGCTGGCCAGTCCGCCCACGAAATCGGCCGATTCGAAGATGGTCACTTTGTGACCGGCTTTGCGCAGGTCATAAGCGGCCGCCATGCCGCCGTAGCCCGCGCCGATGATGGCAATGTTCATGCTTGACTCTCGTTTCTACAGGGTGTATGATAAGGATAGTGATCGGGTGGCCCAGGGACCTGCCAGCACATCACTGG
>JBMOMO010000125.1:0-2379 GCA_049324135.1 Chloroflexota bacterium | reverse complement strand
ATGCACATCCTGGCTTTGCAGACAAACCGAATTGGATGATAATACGGTACGTTTCATGACATGCTCCTTGAGCTTGGTTGGTTCTAGGTAGTATGTCATGAAACGAAATTTTCATCTACTGAGTCTGTAAGAGAATTTCGCGCTGTGCGAGGTTGTCTCTTAATTGTACAAGTACGATTCGAGCAATATTGGGAGGAAGCGGGCTGGAAGTGGTTTGCATGAAAGCGATTATAGCATCACTGTTTTGCGCCCCAATGAATAGCAATCGTGCCGAACATCAGGCGTTGGAAGTTGATCTTGCGGAATCCGACCGCCGCCATGCGCACCGCCATCTCTTCGGCGGTGACGAAGCCCTCGGTCGAGTCGGGCAGGTAATGGTAGGCGTCTTTGAACCCGGAGAGCAAGCCTCCCACGAACGGGATGACGACGTGCATGTGCAGCCAGATGAACGGCGATAGGAGGTTGCGTTGGGGTTTGGTGGTGTCGAGCATGACGATCCGCCCGCCGGGTTTGAGCGCCCGGTGTTGTTCTTTCAACGCCTGTTGCAGGTCGCCCACGTTGCGCATCAGGAAGCCGGAGGCGATAGCGTCGAAGGTGTTGTCCTCGAACGGCAGGCGGAGCGCGTCCGTGGCTGCCCAATCGAGCCTGCCATGCGATTGGCCGGCGCGCATCATTTCGAGCGTGAAATCGCCGGCCACCACTTTGGCGTTGGGCTGCTGCCTGAGCGCCTCGCGCGCCAGGTCGCCGGTGCCTGCGCCCAGGTCGAGCAGGCGCGCGCCGGAACCCAGCCCGGCCTGCTGGATGACGATCTTGCGCCAACGGACGTCCTGCCCGCCGGTCATCAGGCGGTTCATCAGGTCGTAGCGGTGGGCAATGCGCGTGAACATGGTCTGCACATACGCGCCGCGTTCTTCTCCGGTAAGATGGGTCATAAAACTCCTGATGTAGTTTTTCTGCGTAGTCTGCGAAATCTGCGGATTTTCATCGGCGCCGTTGTTCGCGACTGCAATTATAAACGGTGATATACTCGCGCGCATGACCCAACCCGACCGATCCTTCTCACGCTGGCAGGTGTGGATGCTGGCCGCGCGTCCCAAAACCTTGCCGGCTGCGGCTGCGGGCGTCGTCACTGGGACGGCGCTGGCCTGGCGCGATGGACACTTCCGCGCCGGCCCGGCGCTGGCGGCTTTGTGCGTGGCGCTGCTGTTGCAGATCGGCAGCAACCTGGCCAATGACGTGTACGACTACGAGCGCGGCGCGGATGCGGGCGAGCGGCACGGCCCGTTGCGCGTCACGCAGGCCGGTCTGTTGGCCCCGACGCAGGTCAAGGCGGGCATGTGGGTCGTGTTCGGGCTGGCGGCGCTGTTGGGTCTGTACCTGGCCTGGCAGGCCGGCTGGGTTGCCATCTTGATCGGGCTGGCGGCCATCCTGTCGGCCATTGCCTATACGGGCGGGCCTTTCCCGCTGGGTTATTACGGATTGGGGGATCTGTTTGTTTTCATCTTCTTTGGGGTAGCGGCGGTGGCCGGGACGTATTACGTGCAGGCCGGTTCGGTCAGCCCGCAGGCCTGGTGGATGTCCCTGCCCATCGGCTGGCTGATCGTGGACATCCTGGTGGTCAACAACCTGCGCGACATCGCCGCCGACCGCGCCGCTGGCAAGCGCACCCTGGCTGTCCGCTGGGGGGAACGCGGCGCGCGCCTCGAGTATACGATTTTGCTGGCGGCTTCCTACCTGGTCCTGCCCTTGCTGGCGGCTTTCCGCATCTTGCCTTGGGGGAGTTTGCTGGCCTGGCTCTCGCTGCCGCTGGCCTGGCGCACCCTGCGCGCCGTCCTGAAACAGCAGGGATGTCCGCTCAACGCCGCGCTGGCAGGCACCGGCCAGACCACCCTCCTGTACAGCATTTTGTTTTTCATTGGCCTGGCGCTGGCGCGCTGGTAACCCCCTCCCCGTTGGCGTGCTGCACGACCTCGATATCTGCCGCCCGCAGGAAGGCCATGGCGTTCTCGTCCTGCCGGTAGGCCTCGCCGTATACGATGCGCACGATGCCGGCGTTGATGAGCGCCTTGGTGCAATTGATACACGGCAGGTGCGTCACGTAGCAGGTCGCGCCGCGCGTCGAGACGCCGTGCAGCGCCGCCTGGATGATAGCGTTGGTCTCGGCGTGGATGGTGCGGATGCAGTGGCCGTCTACCATCAAGTGGCCGACCTCGTCGCAGTGTTCCTGCCCGGCCGGCGAGCCGTTGAAGCCAGTGGTCAGGATGCGCTTCTCCAGCACCAGCACACAGCCCACAAAAGCCCGGTCGCAGGTGGAACGTTCCGAAACGGCGTAGGCGATCTTCATAAAGTACGAATCCCAATCAGGGCGCATAATTCCTC
>JBMOMO010000124.1:0-17927 GCA_049324135.1 Chloroflexota bacterium | reverse complement strand
GCGATCTGTCCCAAGTGGTAAAGCCCGATGTTCAACATGCGGCCATGTCGGATGGGGGAAACGAAGCGGTTCCAGGCCAGCGCGATGTCTGACAGATAGAACAAGAACGCGCCTGCGCTTACCAGCAGCGCTGGCGCGGACTTCCACTCCGGGCGGAAGAGCGTCAGAAGCGCCGTCTTTCGAAAACCCAGGCCTATTTCCAGAAAAATCTCTGCACTGTCCATTGAAGATCTTTCCCCGGCGTGATTCGTGATTTTTGCGCCTTGCTTATTACCCTCTTGAGACCAGCGGTGAAGAATACTATTACCACATATTATTACATTCTTCATATTTCACGAATTTTGTGCGAAGAATTCCGTGACATAATATCCGGTAGGTGTGAAGAGACCTACTTCATGAATAGTATTTTTCACCTTTGTCTTGGGACTTTCTTTCTTGTCAGGCGGCTTTCAGCAGCGTATAATTTCCTTCGGGCTTGCACAACCTTTGTCCCTACGCGCCGTATAAATCTTTTCCGATGTGCGGCGATGGTCATTATCTTATCAAGAAGCGATTTACTTTGATCTTGCTACTTGCCAATCTGTTTTTTGGGAGAACTGAGCGATGATCCACGTCAATAATATAAGCCGAACAACGGCACAAAAATTTGCAATTTTTATAATTTTCGTTGCCTATCTCAGCATTGGCTTTTTCCCAAGTGCTCCAATAGAGGGTGACGGAAATGGAATTGCAAATGGCGCGGCACTGATGGCGGTTGATGGCTTTGGAGCCAACGATCTCTCCTATCGCTACGAAGTACAAACAGGCAGCTATGTCCTTATTGTCTGGCTTCACAATTTAACAGGTTTGAACACCTTGAGCGCGTTCTCTTTGTTGAGTGCTATTTCAGCATTGGTTTTTATTTTTTTCTCTTCTGCCCTGGTCAGCCGGTTGACAAATGTTTCTTTCTTTACAACTGGGATTTTGCTTTTACTATTTCAAGAGGCAGTGACCGGTGGATATTACTCCAACACTACTGTTATTGCGGCCGCGTTCCTAATGATGGCGCTTAACTGTGCTGCAATTACCAAGCGGACATACACTACTATAATTTCTGGAATCTTATTGGGCATTAGCGCATGGATACGCTTTGACACAATCTTGGTAGTGCCTGTATTAGCCTTGCTGTTGCATCGCTCTTCCTGGACAGATACACTGCGCCGCTTTGCTTTGATTCTTGTAATCGCCGTTATTGTTTCCACCTCCGCAATCTATTCGAGCGATAGCAGTTACACTGCAATCATCGAATCCTTTAGGGGGCACATCGAAGAGCAATACTCAGGTACACAGGACTTAGGTGTTCCGTTCCTTGGAATTGCTGACTTTAAAAGTCACCTTAGCATTTTTTCCATGTTTTCTCTTTCTATGTTCATTGTAGGTTTAGTACAATTGATCTTGGCGCGTAAATGGTATGTATTATCTATTGTGCTTTTGGGGGTAATACCCTTTTATACTGTCTATTTGGGAAAAATTACAACACCCAAATACTTATACTATTTTTTGCCCTTCTTTTCTATCGTGATGGTTTCGACAATAGCAAGCATACAGAGGGCATCACGCCTGAAGCAACAATTCTATGTCGTTTTCTTCTCGTTACTTTTTTTGGTTCAGTACGTATTGGGGCTTCAGGCCACTTTCACTACAAAGCCTTACATTCCTACCCCTTTTCCGACCTTTACAAAATTGCTGACGCTCCATAACCCAGTTAAGCCTCTCAAGGATCTTTCCCTTGTTATAGGAGCAGGTACGTACATTACTACTGATGACGGCAATCGACTATCATCTGGAATCTTATATGCCCCACTTACATGGAATAATGCAAAGAGAAACCTTGTCGCGAACTTGGGAAATCTTACCCATTACACAACAGAGTTGTCCACTCAACCATTGTACATCTTGGTAGACACTTGGCATGGCGAACAAATGATGTTGAATTTCTTGCTCAACGATGGCTATGATTGCACTCGTTGGAAAGATCCTCAAGGACAGAGGTTCACTTGTAAGAATAATTCCAGAGTTGTCAATCTTGTAGTGATGCCCGAAATTACTGATAGGAGCATTGACCAAATAAGCGCTCATATCAACACGCTTGGTGTTTCCCGATTACTATATATTGTACCAGTATCATGGGAACAGCACTTGTTAGAACAGTACTTATCAAGTACCCAATCTTGGATTGCCAAAAAGGTTGGTGATTTTTCATACGACCTGCAGAGCCAACCTTAGTGGCCACCTAGAAATTACTTTCCGCAGAATGCACCACAAAGGCACAGAGAACACAAAGTTTTCTTAGTGGACAAAAAGGATTTCTTTGCGTATTTTGTGTTTTTGTGGTGAGCATTCGGGAACTTATTTTTCGATGATTACTTAGTTGAACGTAGGGTAGAGGGCTACGCCTAAATGCGGCAAAACTCTTTTCCACCAATTTTCACTAATCCTCAGGCGCCTTCCAGGTAATTTGCAATGGATTAGCGTAGATTAGTGGGAATTCGAGGACCATTTTGGCAACCAATGACACAGCCACGTTTACTGCGGTAAGATCCAATTGCAAGCGAATGGGTAATTGGTGAGGAACTTGAAGTACTTTGTTCCTGCTTACCCAAACTGCAAGATCACCCCTGCAATGATCGCGATCTGTCCCAAGTGGTAAAGCCCGATGTTCAACATGCGGCCATGTCGGATGGGGGAAACGAAGCGGTTCCAGGCCAGCGCGATGTCTGACAGATAGAACAAGAACGCGCCTGCGCTTACCAGCAACGCTGGCGCGGACTTCCACTCCGGGCGGAAGAGCGTCAGAAGCGCCGAGAGCAGCATCAACGTGATGACCACGCCATAGAGGATGACCGGGGGCGCCAGCCGAGTCTGTCCCTTTTTGCGGACTCCTGCAACGATGGGGCGCATTACCCTGACGGCGCTCGCACCGATCACGATGGCAATGCCGATGCTCCAAATGGTCGCCAATTCCGGGAAGGGCGTATTGAAGCCAACCAGGTACGCCAGGTGCGCCAGTAGGAAGGCCGCCAGGCCGACAGCGAAGAAACGGTCAATAAATAATAGCGCGATATCGCCCGCCAGCGAAAGCAAGACGCCGAGAACAAACCATAGCAATGCGCCTTGCAGGCCGCCAGCCAGCACCAGCCAGGCGAACAGGCAAACCATCACCGCCGGTTTGGCTACGAATTCCAGTTTGCGCCAGCCTTTCCACAGCGCCAGGGATTCCAGCCCGGCAAAGACAAATGCGGCCAGGACAAAAATGTACATGCTTACCTCCTCTTCTTAAGGCGGTACCCAAATCTCTTCATGGCTTTTTCGTCTTTCCGCCACTCTTTCAACACCTTCACGCGCAGTTCCAAGAAGACCTTGCGACCAGACATGTCTTCGATCTGGGCGCGCGCTTCCGAGCCGATCTGTTTCAACATCTCCGCGCCGCGCCCGATGACGATGCCTTTTTGTGATTCGCGCTCCACGAAAATGGTGGCTGCAATGTACGCGCCCTCGTCGCCGCGCTCGGTAAACTCATCGATGCGCACCGCTACGCCATGCGGCACCTCGTCGCGCAGTTTGAACAGGCAGGCTTCGCGTATCAATTCGGCCGCGATCTCGCGCTCGTACAGGTCGGTGACTTGCTCCGTTCCATATTGCGGCTTGCCCGGCGGGATGTGCGCCAGCAGCGCTGCTTGCAGCGTTTCCAGCCCCGCGCCGTTTGCGGCCGAGATGGGGACGACCTGCGTTCCTGGCGGGACGAGGGCCTGGTACGCTTCGAGACGCCCGGTCAACGCCTCAGCCGGGATCAGGTCTATTTTGTTGCAAGCAAGCACCAGGGGAGTCCGATGCGAGAGCCGTCCCAGGCGGGGCGCGATCCATTGGTCTTCATCGGTCGGCTCCAGGGACGCATCCACCAGGAACAGGACAACGTCCACGCCTTCCAGCGCTTCCTGGGCTTCCTGGTTCAGGAATTCGCCCAGTTTGTGGCGCGGGTTGTGGATGCCGGGCGTGTCCACGAAGACCACCTGGAATTCGTCGGTGGTGAGGATGCCAAGTTGGCGGCGGCGCGTGGTTTGCGCCTTGGGTGAGACGGCGGCAACCTTTTGGCCGAGCAGGGCATTGATGAGCGTGGACTTGCCGGTATTCGGCCGGCCTACCACACTCACATAACCGGAACGATAATCAGTGTTCATGGGAACGAGTTTATCACTCTTTGCGCCGGTTGGCGGGCATTGTATGTGCAAAATTGTACTTGCGTGTAACAAAACATCGGTGTATGATTATGACACCCTTGTGGATGGGCTGTCATGCCGGAGAGTTCTTACTTCAATTTCGACTTACTTATCGAACGAACCGTTGAAAAGTATCGGGCGCGGGTCATTGCTTCTCCCGTTGGACCGGCTTCGACCGAGTTCGACCTGCCGCTTTCCGACTTGGAACTGGAGAATTATATCCTGCGCATGGGGCAAAACCGCCGCGGGCTGCGCCAGCCGTTCGACTCTGGCGAACTGCAGGCCATCAAACAATGTGGGGAGCGACTCTTCGACGCTGTATTTTCGGGGGAAGTATATACCTGTTTCTTGTTGAGCAGGGATCATGCACGCGAGCAGGGCAGGGGCTTGCGCATCCGCCTGCACATCGAGGCGCCGGAATTCCACGATTACCCATGGGAATTGTTGTATAACTCCAAGACCAACCAGTTCCTGGCGCTTTCGAACGATACGCCGGTGGTGCGCTATTTCGAACTTCCTGCTCCTGAGTACCCGCTGTCTTTGAAGCCGCCGCTCAGGATGCTGGTCATGATCTCCAGCCCGGAGGGCTTTCCCTCCCTGGACGTGGAAGAAGAATGGCAGAAGTTGACCGGCGCCCTCCAGCCGCTTGTCGAGCGCGGCATGATCGTCCTGGAGCGCCTGGCCAGGCCGACGTTGGGCGACCTGCAAAAGGCCCTGCGGCGCGATGACTTCCATATCTTCCATTTTATCGGGCATGGCAAGTTCATCACCCATCGGCAGGACGGGGTGCTGCTGTTGGAAGAAGATATGAACGAGATGCGCGGGCGGCCGGTCAGCGGGCAATACCTGGGCATCCTGCTGCACGATCACCAGTCGCTGCGGCTGGTGGTGTTGAACGCTTGCGAGGGCGCGCGCACATCCCAGTCCGATCCGTACGCCGGGGTGGCGCAATCGTTGGTGCAGCAGGGCATCCCGGCCGTGATCGCCATGCAATTCCCCATCTTCGAAGACTCTGCCATCAAGTTTGCCAACGAATTCTACGGCGCGATTGCGGACGAGTTCCCCGTAGACGCCGCTATGTCGGAAGCGCGCAAAGCCATCTTCACCACCGGCAACGAGACAGAGTGGGCCACGCCGGTCCTTTTTATGAATGCGCCGGATGGCAAGATATTCAAACTCCACAAAGAACAGGCGGAGACGCCTCTTCCTGAACCTGCGCCTGTCTCATCCCCGCAGGGGGCTCCCCTGCCCCAAGAGGTTGCTGCTGGCCCGGGGTCCTCCCCGCACCCGCCAGCGCCCCCTCCCGCCTCCCGGAAAACGCCGTCCAAGCGGAACGGGCGCAAAAAAGGACGCGCCAAGAGAGGATGGTGGGTATGGGTCCTGTTCCTGGCGTTGCTGGCGGCGGGCGCCGCCTGGCTGGGCTGGAGAAACGGTTGGCAGTTGCCCTTCCTCATCGTACCCTCCCCGGCTGCTTCTCCGGCGGTCGCGGCTACCGCGCCATCTCCAACGGCTACCCTTGCGCTAACAGAACCTTCCCCGCCTGCCGAGACGCCTACCTCGCTGGCCTTGCCCATGCCGAGCGCGCCTTCCCTCCCGCCGGTCGTCTGGGATTCCAGGGATGCGGAGATGGCGCTGATCCCGGCTGGCGAGTTCCTGATGGGCAATGACCTCGGCGCGAGCGATGAGCAACCCATTCACCTGGTCTACCTGGCCGATTTCTACATAGATCGCTACGAAGTCACCAACGCCCAATACGAAGCCTGCGTTGCGCTCAAGTTGTGCGACCAACCGCGCGAAAAAGGGGCTTACAATGTGGAGGGCGCCTATTTTGGCAATCCCGATTATGCCAATTATCCGGTCCTGAACGTCACCTGGGAGATGGCGGATGCGTATTGTACCCATTGGCGCGACGCCAGGCTGCCGACCGAAGCCGAATGGGAAAAAGCCGCGCGCGGTCCATTGGCTTTTCCCTACCCCTGGAGCGAGGGGATCGAATGCGACTGGGCCAATTACCGCGACCCGGCGTGCAATCGCTTGAGCGCCACCCGGCCCGTAACCGAGTTCATGGCCGGGCAGAGTTTCTACGGCGTTTACAACATGGCTGGCAATGTGTGGGAATGGGTAGCGGACTGGTATTCTCCCACCTATTATTATGACTCGCCGTTGGAAAATCCGTTGGGGCCAGAGACCGGCCGCTTCTACGTCAAGCGAGGCGGAGGCTTCCTCAATACCTGGGATGTGCTGGAATCCTTCAACCGCGAGTCGGAGGAACCTACTGGCTATAGCGTAGACTTGGGCTTCCGCTGCGCCAGGCCGGTTTCTGAGACCTTTCCGTAGTTCTCACGTCAACACCGCCCCTTCCATTTTCAACAACCATTCCTTCGTAGGCAATCCCTCCCCGCCGCCGTAGCCGTGTAATTTTCCGTCGCTGCCGATGACGCGGTGGCAGGGGATGACCAGCGGCATGGGGTTGGTAGCGTTGGCGCGGCCCACGGCGCGCGCGGCGCGCGGCTTGCCGATCTCGTGCGCGATCTCGCCGTAGGCGCGGGTTTCTCCGTAAGGGATGGCGTAGACGATTTGAAGTACCTGCCTCTGGAACGGGCGCAGTACGGCCCAGTCTATCGGCAAGGAAAAGGCCTCTCGCGCGCCTCGCAGGTACTCGTCCAGTTGGCGAAGCGCGGGGGAGGCTTGTTCGCGGCCGGGCTGGACCGGTCGCTTGAAGCGTTTGGTCAGGTACGCGTCGAAGTCGGCTTCGTCCCGTGACCATTCGATAGCGGCCAGGCCCAGGTCGCTGACCGCAACCCAAAGGTCGCCAAGCGGGGAAGCGCGCAAGACAGCGGTGTAGAGGGGGGTATTTTGGCTCATGTTTGGCTCCAGGACTTAACAATGTTGCAAGTTGTCTAACAATCGTAGGGAAAGCGTAGGTTTGGCGTCAAGTTTGTTTTGGGCAACCATGATAAATTAGGGACATAAGGTGATTTCTCTTCTCCTCCTTTCAAGAGAGAACCGGGGTCGGCGTCCCCGGTTCTCGCAATTTAAAGGCCAGGGAAGCGGGGATTTGGACTGCGAGAGGGTATAATTTTATCACTTCACAGATGAGAGGCTGAACATGAGCGTACAGGTTACGATTGTGGGTCTGGGGCAGGTTGGCGCTTCGGTCGGTATGGCGCTGGGGAAGCATCGGACGATGCTACACCGCGTTGGGCACGACAAGGAACCGCAGGCGGCTAAGGCGGCGGAAAAGAAAGGCGCTGTGGACGAGGTGAAATTCAACCTGCCGGCCGCGGTGCGTGGGGCCAAGGTTGTGTTGCTGAGTTTGCCGGTCGGCGAAATCCGTTCGGCGCTGGAGGCGATTGCGCCGGACCTGCCCGAGGGCGCGGTTGTGATGGATACTTCGCCGGTGAAAAAGCCGCTGGCCGGCTGGGCAAAGGATTTGCTGCTCCCGGGCCGGTATTATGTTGGACTCGTCCCGGCCATCAATCCCCAATATTTACATCGTATCGAAGTGGGCGTGGAGGCTGCGCAGGCGGACCTTTTCCACAAGGGCGTGGTGATGCTGGATGCGCCTCCCAACACGCCGGAGGAAGCGGTCCGACTGGCGGCAGATTTTGTACGCTTGTTGGGCGCAACGCCTGTGTATGCCGACCTGGACGAGACGGATGGCTTGATGGCGAAGACCCATCTCCTCCCGCAGTTGGCGGCGGCGGCGCTGCTCAACGCGGTGGTGGACCAGCCCGGCTGGAGCGACGCCCGCAAGTTGGCGGGACGCCCGTTTTCGGCGTTGACCTCGGCGCTGGCGTACCAGGATGATGCCAGGTCGCTGGCCGAGGCGACGGTGCTCAACCGCGAGAACACCGCGCGGGCGTTGGACCTGGTCATCGGTTCGCTGCAAGGCCTGCGGGATGATGTGATGGAGGGCAACCGGGAGAGTATCTCCGAGCGGCTCGAACTGGCGCTGGAGGGTCGCGCGCGTTGGTTGGCAGAGCGTACGCGAGCCGACTGGCTGGAAGTGGAAAAGTCCGATCTCTCGACCATCCCCGGTTTTTGGGAACGCCTGCTCGGCTCGCGGGAAAACCTGAAAAAGCGTGGCTGACCCCTGCTATTGTTATATTTTGGAATGCGCGGACGGGACGTATTACACCGGCTGGACGACCGACCCTGCCCGGCGGCTGGAACAACACAACCGGGGGAGCGCCTCGCGCTACACCCGGGCCCGCTTGCCGGTCGAGATGGTTTACCTCGAGCCCCAACCGGACTGCCCCACCGCAATGAAACGAGAGAGGGCCATCAAGGCCCTCTCTCGCAAGCGGAAACAGGAATTGATCGGTTGAAAGGACAGGTTTGTAGCCCGGCCGCTCAATCGGTGAACAGCGGCAGGTGTCCCAGCGAGATGATGTGCATCCACTTGGCGCGGTCGCCCTCGGTGAAAATGGCGGCTTCGGCGGCAATGGTCGCGCCGACTTTTTCCAGGATCATGCGCATCCCCTGTAAGGTGGAACCGGTGCTGATGACATCATCCAGGATGACAGTGCGCTTGCCGTCCATCAGGCCGCGGTCTTTTTCGTCCAGGATCAGCACTTGGGGTTGCCCGGTGGTGATGGACAGCGTTTCTGCTTTCACGGCCTCGCCCATGTAAGGCTTATAGGTTTTGCGCAGGATCACATAGGGCTTTTGGGTTTCCACCGACAGGGCATAGGCCAGGGGAATGGATTTTGCTTCCGCAGTTACCAGAACATCATAGTCCACATCTTTCAATTTCCTGGCGAGTTCCCTGGCGCAGGCTTGGACCAGTTCGGTGTCGCCCAGGATGTTCAAGATGGCGATCCGCAGGCCGGGCGCTACTTCGAACAAGCGCAGGTCGCGCTTCAGGCCGGCAATTTCGACGGTATACGTTTCGTGAGCAGACATGGCTCCCTCCAGGGAAAGTATTTGGACAGGCCGTAGTTTATCACAATTTGCGTCACAGCGTACCCGCAGGGCGCTGGGTATTCGCGTTCTTATCGCAGCGTGTATAATGCTTGTATGCTTCCTGAACTACAGAAGAACGATGTGGTTCGCATGAGAAAACCGCATCCCTGCGGTTCCTTCGAGTGGACCGTCACGCGCCTGGGCGCCGATATCGGCCTGGAATGCAAGGGCTGTGGGCGGCGCGTCATGCTGACTCGTCGTGAACTGGCGCGCCGCGCCAAGACCATCCTGCCATGCGAAAGACAAGCGAATGAACAATCAACGTAAAAAGCCGCATATTTTGTTCCTGTTTTCCGATACTGGCGGGGGGCATCGCAGCGCCGCCGAAGCCATCATCGAAGCCATCGAGTTCGAATATGGCGATGTGTTTACGACTGAAATGCTGGATTTTTTCAAGAGCCATGCGCCGCTCCCTTTGAATAAAATGCCCGACTGGTACCCGGACATGGTCAAAGCGCCGCATTTATGGGGGTTGAGTTTCAAGATCAGCGACGGTCGCCGTCGGGCGCGCGCCATTGTCACCAGCATGTGGCCGTATGTGGGCGGCGCGGTGCGCGCCCTGGTGCGGGATCATCCCGCCGACCTGGTGGTGACCGTCCATCCGTTGGCAAACACCGTCATTCTCAAAGCCATGGGACACACCCGTCCGCCCTTTGTCACGGTCGTGACCGACATGGTCACGACCCACGCGCTCTGGTACGACACCAACGCCGACCTGGTGCTGCTGCCCACCGAAATGGCGCGCCAGCGCGCCATCGAATACCGCATGCCGCCCGAAAAATTGCGCGTGGTCGGGCAGCCGGTCGCCTTGCGGTATTGCGCGCCGGTCGGCGACAAAGCAGCCTTGCGCGCGAAACTGGGCTGGGAGCAGGACAAAACCATTGCCCTGCTCGTTGGCGGCGGCGAGGGGATGGGGCCGCTCGGCAAGACAGCCCGCGCCATTGCCATGTCAGGGATGGATGTGGCGCTTGCCATCGTTACCGGGCGCAACCAGCGCCTGAAAAAACACCTGGAAAGTCTCCACTGGCCTGTCCCCGCCCATATTTATGGTTTCACGCGGGAGTTGCCCGATTTCATGCGCGCCGCCGATGTCCTGCTGACAAAGGCCGGGCCAGGGACGATTGCCGAAGCCCTCAACGCCGGCTTGCCCATCATCCTGTACGCCAAACTGCCGGGACAGGAAGACGGCAACGTCACCTTTGTTGTGGATGAACGCCTGGGCGTTTGGGCGCCGTCCCCAGAGCAAGTGGTCAAGGTGCTGGCGCGCTGGGTACAGCGCCCGGATGTCCGCGAGCGTTACGCCGCCAATTGCCGCCGCGCCGCGCGCCCCGATGCAGCGCGGCAGATCGCCCGTTCCATTGGGGAACTGTTGGGATATGTTTCTGGCAATGTCTTGGCAGGTGAAAGCAACAAAGCGCCCGACTGAACAACCGGGCGCTTGTGTGGCTAGTTCCTGGCTTGTGGCATGTAAACTGTTGTGATTGGGAACGGAATCTCGATGCCATTCTTCTCGAGCGCTGCCTTGGCGAGTCCAAAGGCTGCGTCTTTTGCCAGGATAGGGTTGGTCTTGGTCGTATCGATCCAGAAATAAGCGGTCATGTCTATCGAAGAACCGGCAAACGTGTGGAAGACGACCATCGGTTCAGGCTCGCTGACGAAACCGGGGACATCTCGAATGGCCTCCAGCATCACTCTCCGCGCCACAGCCGGTTCGGAATTGTAGGAAATGCCAACGGGTAGATCGACGCGGCGGCGCTCGGCGCGCGTATAGTTTACAATGGCGCCTGCCAGGATGTCGCCGTTCGGCAGGGTTACGATCCGCCCGTCCAGCGTCTTCATTTCGGTGGTGCGTAGGTCCATTTGCACGATCGTCCCATCGAAACCGGCCACGTTGACCACGTCGCCGATCTTGAAGGGTTGCTGGAGCAGCAGGATGATCCCGGCCGCGAAGTTCTGCATGATGTTTTGCAGCGCAAAGCCGACCGTGAATCCCAGGATGCCTAGCCCGGCCAGGAAAGCGGTCACGTCGAAGAAGCGCTGCAAGGCCGTGATGACGCCCAGGACGATGATCGTCCAGCGAACCACCTGCGCCAGTAAATGGGTTACGCCCGGCGCCGCCTCGCGCTTTTCCAGCACCCGGCAGAGCAACCTGCTCACCAGGCCTGCCAGGTACAGGCTGGCCAGGAAAATCACGACCGCAGTGATCAAATCAGGGATGGACGTGATCAGTGTGTTGACGAATTGAGAGACGTACTGTTGCATGTGTATCCCTTCGAAATTTTCGCCAATGTTAATCGAAAGTGACGCCCATGTCCATAAAATGTTTTGGGGTAAAATCCGGGCGCTCATCCCGACTGCCTGATATAATTTCCCCATGCCTGTCCTGGACGCCCATTCCCTGGAATTCTTCAGCCGCAGCCCCGAGCAGACGCGGCGTATTGGGGTGCGCCTGGGCGCATTGCTCCAGCCCGGCGACGTGCTTTGCCTGCAAGGCGAACTGGGCGCCGGGAAGACCACCCTGGCGCAGGGCGTGGCGCAAGGCTGGGGATCGCTCGACCCGGTCTCCAGCCCGACCTTCATCCTCGTCAACCAATATAGACGGGCGGACGAGGGGCTTCTTCACCATTTGGACGCCTACCGCATCGAATCCACGCCCGAGGCTGCGGAACTGGACCTCGACGAATTGCTGGCTGACGGGCCCCTGCTGGTCGAATGGCCGGAGCGTATCGAAAGCATCCTGCCGGTCGAGCGCTTGTGGCTTTCCCTGGAATATGTAGCCGAAGAACAACGGCGCTTGCTGTTCACGGCCCGCGGCCATCATTACGACAATTTCCTGGCGGAGTTGCGCCAGCGCTTGTTTGGCGGTGATTGATGTTACTCGCGATTGATACCTCCACGGCCCACATGGGACTGGCGCTGTTCGACGGCAGTCAGGTCATCGGCGAAATGTACTGGCTGAGTCGCCAGCATCACACCATCGAGTTGGCGCCATCGGTCTTCGAATTGCTCAAGCGTACCAGCCTGGGCATGGACGATCTTAAGGCGCTGGGCGTGGCGATCGGTCCTGGCTCCTTTACCAGCCTGCGCGTTGGGCTGGCATTTGTCAAAGGCCTGGCGCTGGCGCGGCGTTTGCCGGTGTTCGGCGTGCCTACGTTGGATGTGGTGGCCGCCGCGCAAGAAGTGCGCGACCTGCCGCTAGCAGCGGTCTTGCAAGCCGGGCGCGGACGATTGGCGTTGGCCTGGTACAAGGTTGTGGAGGGCGCCTGGCAGGCGCAAGGCGAACCCCAGGTGACGACCGTCGACGAACTGGCCGAGGGCATCCACAGCCCAACCATCGTGTGCGGCGAACTGATCGCCGAGGAACGCCAGCGCCTGGCGCGCAAACGCGTGAACGTGCAACTGGCTTCCCCGGCGCAGTGCGTACGGCGTCCGGCGATGTTGGCAGAACTGGCCTGGAAACGGTACTCCCCTGCAACCTTCGGGCAGTTCGCGGGGATGACACAGGCCGAGGCTGGGGATGATGCGTCCACGCTGGCGCCCATCTACCTGCACGTGGCGAATCCCATCCCGCCATGAAACTGATCATCCGCAAGATGGCGCTGGCGGATGCGCCTGGCGCGCATGAGATCGATGTCTTGTCGTTTTCGCTGCCCTGGCCGGAACGGTCGCTGCGTTTCGAAGTGACCGACAACCCGGCGGCGCGCTGCTGGGTAGCCGAAATCGACGGGCGGCTGGCGGCCATGCTCGTCTTGTGGATGATCGTGGACGAGGCGCACGTCGCTACGCTCGCCACGCATCCCGATTTTCGGCGGCGGGGCATTGGGGAACGTTTACTGGTAGAAGCGCTGGATTCGGCTTACAATGAGGGCGCGCGCTCGGCATTGTTGGAAGTGCGCGCCGGGAACGAGCCTGCCTTGAAGTTGTATCACAAACTTGGCTTCGAGGTGGTAGGCCGCAGGCCGCATTATTACAAAGACAACCATGAAGATGCGGTTTTGATGACGCTGCCTGGCCTGCCTGTAAGGAAGCGTACTGAATAGACTTTTGGAGGAACAATGACCCCCGAAGAGACCCTGGTCCAAATTGCCCACGAAGTGTCGGTTTGTGTGAATTGCGCTTTGCACCGAACGCGCAAAAAGTCCGTGCCGGGCGAGGGGCCTGCCAGTTCGGAGATTATGCTGATCGGGGAAGGTCCCGGGTTCTACGAGAACGAGCAGGGACGTCCGTTCGTTGGGGCGGCCGGGCAGTTCCTGGAGCAGTTATTGGAACAGGCTGGTTTGAAGCGTTCGGATGTCTGGATCGGCAATGTGGTAAAATGTCGCCCGCCCGGTAACCGGGATCCGCTGCCCGAGGAACTGGCTGCTTGCGACGTGTATCTCGAGCGCCAGATCGCGGTCATCGATCCCAAGATCATCATTACGCTGGGACGTTTCTCGATGAACAAGTTCCTGCCCGACGCCAAGATCAGCGCCGTGCATGGACAGATGCGCCGGGTTGGGCATCGCTTCGTCATCCCGATGTATCACCCGGCGGCGGCCTTGCACCAGCCCAAGTGGCGTCCGCAGATCATGGCCGACTTTGGGATATTGCCCAAGCAATTGGAGCAGGCGCGTTCCCTGTTGGGAAGCGTTGTCCCTGCTGATGCGAAAAGGGAAGCGCCGGTGGAAGAGCCAAAACAATTGAATTTGTTCTGAGTTATCGTACTACTCCGTGAAAACAATAAAGAGGAAAAATGACAATCAAAGAAACGCTGATCGAAAACCTGAAAGACAAAAAAGCCAGGGTCGCTGTTCTGGGCCTGGGCTACGTGGGCTTGCCGCTGGCGGTCGTGTTCGGTGAGGCCGGCTTCCGCGTGACCGGCATCGACCCGGATGCCCGTAAGGTGGACCTGCTCAAGAAGGGCATTTCCTACATCCCGGATGTCAAGACAGAAGTCGTTGAAAAACTGGTCAAATCCGGCCACCTGGCCGCCACGACCGATTTTTCGGCGTTGAAGGAGATGGACGCGGTCAGCATCTGCGTGCCGACGCCGCTGCGTCAAACCGGCGACCCCGATATGTCTTTCATCAACTCTGCCACAGATGAAATGGCAAAGTACATGCACAAGGGTGTGGTGGTTGTGCTTCAGTCGACGACCTATCCCGGCACCACGCGCGAAGTCCTTTTGCCGCGACTGGGCGCAGAGTGCGGCTTGACCGTAGGCGAAGATTGGTTCCTGGCGTTCTCTCCCGAGCGTGTGGACCCAGGCCGCGAGGATTGGACGACGCATAACACGCCGAAAGTGATCGGCGGGATCACAGAGGCTTGCAGTGAAGTGGCGACCGTTTGGTATCAAGGCGCGCTTGAAACGGTCTGTCCGGTCAGTTCGGCGGAAGCGGCCGAGATGGCGAAACTGCTCGAAAACACCTTCCGCATGATCAATATTGGCCTGGTGAACGAACTCGCCATCATGTGTGAGCGCCTGGGTGTGGATGTGTGGGAAGTGATCGACGCCGCCGCGACCAAACCCTTCGGTTTCATGAAGTTCACGCCAGGGCCGGGCTTGGGCGGTCACTGCATCCCGATCGATCCGTTGTATCTCTCCTGGAAGATGAAAGCGCTGAATTACAATGCGCGCTTCATCGAGTTGGCCTCCGAGATCAATACCAACATGCCGCGTTATGTCGTCGGGCGCATTTTGGAAGCCATGAACGATCGCGGTAAGACGCTCAAAGGCTCGAAGGTGCTGGTATTGGGCGTTGCGTATAAACCCGACATCGACGATGTGCGCGAATCGCCAGCATTGGATGTGATCGGCCTGCTCCAGAAAAAGGGCGCGCAGGTCGAATACCACGATCCATACATTTCGCATATCCATCACGAATATGACGGTTGGCACATGGATTCCATCAAAGAGGTGATGCAGGGCGTTAAAGAAGCCGATGCGGTGGTGGTGGTCACCAATCACAAAGTCTATGATTACAAAGCCATCCTGGAGGCTGCAAAATTCATTTTTGATGCGCGTAATGCGCTAGGAAAACTGGCGAAAAACAACCCGAAAGTAGAACGGCTGTAACTTGACGGATACGCAGTACGTGATACTTGTTCGTGTTACGACTGCGTATTGCGCATAGACCAAGGAATATCTATGGGTCACTATTTTGTTACTGGGGCGGCTGGCTTTATTGCCTCGCGCGTTGCGGAATTCCTGATCGAGGCAGGTCATACGGTTACTGGCGTGGACAACATGAACGATGCCTACGATGTACGCATGAAAGAATACCGCCTGCGCCGGTTGGAAGCCCTGCCCGGCTTTACCTTTCACAAACTGGACGTCTCCGATAAATCCGTTATCGAGCGATTCAAAGGCGACAAGTTCGATGCGGTCATCAACCTGGCGGCGCGGGCGGGGGTGCGTTTCAGCGTCGCCAATCCCTGGATCTTCGTCGAGAGCAACATGTTGGGGACGTTGAATATGCTCGAGTTGTGTCGCCAGACCGGGACAGGGAAATTCATCCTGGCTTCCACATCCAGTATCTATGGGGCGAATCCGCCTTACCCCACGCCGGAATCCGCTTCGAGCAGCGAGCCGCTCCAACCGTACGCGGCCAGCAAAAAGGGGGCCGAGGCGATGTGTCACGCATATCATCACCTCTATGGGATTGACGTCAGTATCCTGCGCTATTTTACGGTGTATGGGCCTGCTGGCCGACCAGACCTGGCGCTCTTTCGCTTTATACAATGGATTAGTGAAGGCCGTCCAGTGCAGGTGTATGGCGACGGCGAACAATCGCGCGGCTTCACCTACATTGACGATATTGCGCGCGGCACCATTCAGGCGCTCCAGCCGTTTGGCTACGAGATCATTAATCTGGGCGGCCATGAAGTCATCACTATCAATGACTTGATTGCGCTCATCGAAGACGTGGTGGGGAAAAAAGCCATTGTTGATTATGGTCCGGCAGTCCAGGCTGACATGCGCTCGAACTGGGCTGATGTGACCAGGGCTGGTGAACTGCTTGGCTGGCAACCCCAGGTCAATCTTCGCGAGGGTGTGGAACGGCTCCATGTGTGGTACGTCGCCGAACGCGATTGGGCAAAGGATGTTCTCACTCCTTGAGAGATCTATTGCTTAAGTTCTTTTCCAATCCGATTGCGATCTTGCGCAATGACCCCCTGTTGGGCAAGGTCGTCCGCAACAGCGCGCACCTGTTCAGCAGCAACAGCCTGAGCCTGGTCCTGAGCATGGCGCAGGGCATCCTGGCGGCGCGACTGCTCGGCCCGGCGGGATATGGCCTGGTGGGCATCGTGATGGGTTACGCCGCGACGGTCAACGGCCTGCTCTCGTTTCGGATGAGTGAACTGGTCGTCCGCTACGGAGGCGAATACCTGGAGCGCGGCGAACAGGACCGGGCGGCTGCCCTCGTTAAAGCGGCCGGTCTTGCCGAGGGGCTTGTTTCCATGATCGCTTTCCTCGCGGTGGCGCTCAGCGCAGGCCTGGCGGCGCGCACCTTCGCCAAAACCCCCGGCGCAGAAAGCCTGTTCATCATCTACGCGCTGGGACTCCTGGCAAACTTCAACCTGGAGACCTCCACCGGCATCCTGCAAGTGACCGACAAGATCCGCTTGCAGGGCGTCATCCACCTGTTCCAAACGGTCGTCACAGCCAGCCTCATTGCGGCAGCATTCTTCTTACAAGGCAGCGTGCAGGTTGTCTTGGGCGCTTACCTGCTCGGCAAGGTCATCCTGGGACTGGGCATGTTCGTCGCTGCGCAAGTCCAATTGCGCCGTACCCTGCAGCGCAATTGGTGGACCTCTTCGCTCACGTCATTGTCGGCATTCAGGGAAATGGCGAAATTTGCCATCAGTTCCAACATGAGCGCAACCGCCATCCTGGTCTTCCGTGAGAGCGAAATCTTGTGGGTTGGCTTGTTCCTGTCAACCGAAGCGGCCGGCTATTACAAAGCCGCCTATGCGATTGTCAGTCTGCTGTCCGTGCCTGCCAATCCGCTCATCTTGACGGTCTATCCAGAACTGAACCGTCTCATCGTACAGCAGACCTGGCCGCGCCTGCGCGATTTCCTGCGCAAAGTGACCACGCTCTCATTTGCCTACAACATGCTCCTGGCGCTGGGACTGGTCTTCTTGGGCCGCTGGGTGCTGTGGATTTACGGCGAACAGTATGTGGTGGCCTATCCCGCTATGATGGCCTTGCTGGTGGGCTTTGTTTTCAACTACACACTTTTCTGGAACCGCCCGTTGCTCCTGTCGCTGGGACTGCCCGCTTTCCCGCTCAAGGCTACGCTGGCGGCGGGGCTCACCAAACTGGCGCTGGCCTTCCCGCTCGTGCCGCGCTTCGGATACGTGGCCGAGGCTGCGTTGCTGTCTTTCTATTATGTTGCCTCTGTCGGCGCAATCGTCTGGCGCGGACTGAAAGAAATTAAGGCCAAATCTGCGTCATCAGCGCAATCTGCGGATTGAAAGAGATCGAAAACAAATCTGCGTTATCAGCGCAATCTGCGGATTGAAAGAGATCGAAAACAAATCTGCGTTATCAGCGCAATCTGCGGATTGAAAGAGATCGAAAACAAATCTGTGCAATCTGTGTCATCTGTGGATTGATATGCGTATCGCCCTCATCACCAACTCCCGCATCCCCTCGCTGACGGCCAACTCTATCCAGGCCATGAAAGTCTGCCAGGCGCTGGCGCAACTGGGACACGA
>JBMOMO010000123.1:0-2397 GCA_049324135.1 Chloroflexota bacterium | reverse complement strand
GGTCATGTTGGGCGATCTTTTCGGGATTGTATTGCGCAGAGGAAGCCCCCAATTCGTGGATCATGGTGGGGTTGCCCGCGCTGGAAGAAAGGATCGTCTGAAAGGCCCCACAATATGAAGCTCGCTCGGAGAGCATAGGATCAGGGAAAAGGTGCGGCAAGTAAATGGGATAGGGGTGCGCGGTGAAGAAGTCCACTTCGTCCGCGATGAGGTCAGGGCGAAAGGGTCCGTGGGAAAGGTCTTGCACGTCGGTTCCCACGCAGATCAAGTGTTCGGGGTCGTAACGTCGCAGCACTCCGGAGATCAGTCGCGTCCAATTAATAGCCATGTCGTCAGTGGTAGAGTCAGCCACAATCCAGAAAGGCGGCTCGTCAGTCAGGTCCCAGGCCAGGATGGCAGTCTCGCCCCGGTAGCGACGGGCAAATTCAGCGGCGTGTTCGGTTTGAAGGCGCAGCAGAGCCGGGTCAGCATGGGGGTGGCGTCCATCACGCCAAGGGACATCCCAATAAGCCTCCCCCACCTCGTTGCCGATGAAGAAGGTCGGGTGCAGGTAAATCCCGTATTGATGCGCCATCCGCACAAAAAATTCGAATTGGCGGAAAGCCTCGGGGTGGTAATCGCCGGGACGGGGCTCGAACCAGGCCCAAAAGAGATCGAAGCGCACGATGTTGAAACCCAGGTCTTTCATCCTAATGAAATCGGCCTCGATGTCGGCTTCGTCCCATTGATAGGGCCATTGCAAGGCAGCCTTAGCCGGAACCCAGTGTGCGCCGACAGGGAGGAAGCGCTTGCCGTCGGCGACGAAATATCGTCCATCAGAAGTTACGGGGGAGAGGGGCATAAATCTTTACTCGCGTTTGATTTTCGAAATGGCACTTTCGCCAAAATGACGCTTGCCGATATCGCCGCCCCGCAAGTAAAACTGCACGCGGCCGCGCCCACGGCAGGTAAGCGACCAAGTGTATTCTACGGGCGCGCCTTCGGCGGTCCGTCCGACCATCTCGCTGAGAATAGCCGGTTCGCCAGGGTCTACTTCCAGCAGGGCGGCTTCACGATCGGTGAGCAGGGTCGGCTCGAGGACATGGTCGAGGGCAGTAATATCAACCTGGTAATAGGCGCTTAGGAAACTGTAGAGCGAACCACCTGCGAGGTCGGCTCCGGCCAGGCCGGGGAAGCGCGCCGCGGAAATGTAAGTGGTTTCCAGTATCAGGGGCTGATCGTCAGCCAGGCGAACGCGCACCAACTCGAAAACAGGATCGCCAGTCTCGATGCCGAGGCGCAGGGCGATTTCCGGCGCGGCGGGCAGGGCGCCCAGGCTGATAATTTTGCTGGCGGGGTTGCGGCCAATCTGCTCCATATTGCGGGTGAAGCTCAATTCGCTGGGGTAAATTTGGGCGACAGAGGTATGCCCCACAAAGGTGCCAACGCCGTGCTTGCGAATGAGCAGTCCGTCGCGGACGAGATCGTCCATCGCCCGCCGGACGGTGAGACGGCTGACTCCATAGGTTTCACTAAGATCCCACTCGGAAGGGATCATTTCCCCGGCTACGATCTGACCGGTTTGGATCAACTCGCGTAGGTTCTCGACGATTTGGTGGTAGAGCGGTGTTTTGTTCTGTCGGTTGATACGGAGGAGATGTTTTAGATCATTTGCCATGATATATTGTCCTATAGATGTCAATACAAGTATAACAAAAAGAGAGAATTTGTCAAGAAATAGCACAAAATGAGTTCAAGCGTCTATCGTTAGACCTGTTCCCCAGGCGTAATCATCCAACACCATGCCGATTTTCCCCTGAACGATCTCGCGAGGTGTATTCGCGACCTCCCCATTGCGAACCCCCTCATACTGCCCCGGCAAAAACTGGCTGAGCAGCGCAAGCGGCAGCGGCTTTTTCTCCAAATTCGAAAATATCTTCATCATCGCGTACTGAACATCCGCCGCAGGCCAATAATAGCGCGCCCTGTCGCTGAAGCTATATTTACGCTTGAAGGCTTGTTCCCTCTCATTCCCATGATAGTATTTGATCCAATGACCTGGTCGCTCCACCATGACATCATCCAAAACAGAAATAATATTCGAGCGCTCCTGCGGGGGAAATAGTTCATTTTCCATCATCGCCAGCGCGAAGACCGCTTCTCGGAAGGCGAATGTCAACGCGGGCCCAACTTTGAGAATCGCGAAATGATCGCGCACCAGATTTTTCAACGCCTGGCGCGCCTGGTAATCGGTCGAATGCGCTTCGAAAACCACCGGCTGGGATTCGATGAATTCCGACAACGCCCGCGCAGGTTCGGGCTGGTACGGCAAGACAAAATCATCGCCAAATTCCACGCCCGGCTGGACGACCAGCGCAATGACCCGCTCCCAGGCGGATTGCAACCCCGCGTGATAGA
>JBMOMO010000122.1:0-18052 GCA_049324135.1 Chloroflexota bacterium | reverse complement strand
CGGAGGCGGCACCACCAACCAGGATTGGTGGCCGAACCGGTTGAAACTCGAAATTCTGCACCAGCATTCATCCAAGTCCAACCCGATGGGCGAGGACTTCAACTATGCCAAAGAGTTCAAGCGCCTCGACCTGGCGGCTGTGAAGAAAGACCTTGCTGCGCTGATGACCGACTCGCAGGACTGGTGGCCGGCCGACTGGGGCCACTACGGCGGCCTGATGATCCGCATGGCTTGGCACAGCGCCGGCACCTACCGCATGGGCGATGGACGCGGCGGCGGGGGGACCGGCAACCAGCGTTTTGCCCCCCTCAACAGTTGGCCCGACAACGTCAACCTGGACAAGGCGCGCCGCCTGCTCTGGCCGGTCAAGCAGAAGTATGGCCGGAAGATTTCCTGGGCCGACCTGATGATTCTGGCCGGTAATGTGGCCCTGGAAACGATGGGCTTCAAGACCTTCGGCTTCGGCGGCGGGCGCGAGGACATCTGGGAGCCGGAAGAGGACGTTTACTGGGGAGCCGAGAGCGAGTGGCTGGGCGACAAGCGCTACTCTGGCAAACGCGACCTCGAAAACCCGCTTGCCGCCGTGCAGATGGGCCTGATCTACGTCAACCCGGAAGGGCCGAATGGACAACCTATCCCGGCGGATTCCGCGCATGATGTCCGCGAGACCTTCGCGCGCATGGCTATGAACGACGAAGAGACGGTCGCGCTCATCGCCGGCGGACACACCTTCGGCAAGGCGCACGGCGCGGGCGACCCGAAACTGGTCGGGCCCGAATCCGAAGCCGCTCCCATCGAAGAGATGGGCCTGGGCTGGAAGAGCAGTTTTGGCAGCGGAAAGGCCGGCGATACGATTGGCAGCGGCATCGAAGGCGCCTGGAAACCCAACCCCACCAAATGGGACATGGGCTACTTGAAGGTGCTGTTCAAATACGAATGGGAACTGCTGAAAAGTCCTGCTGGGGCTTATATATGGCTGGCAAAGGATGTAGATGAAGAGGATATGGTCGTCGACGCGCATGATCCGGCCAAGAAGCATCGCCCCATGATGACGACTGCCGACCTTTCCCTCAAGTTCGATCCTGCCTACGAAAAGATCGCCCGGCGCTACCTTGCGAACCCCGATGAATTTGCCGAGGCCTTCGCCCGCGCCTGGTTCAAACTGACGCACCGCGACATGGGTCCCAAATCCCGTTACCTGGGCCCGGAGGTGCCGGCGCAAGACCTGATCTGGCAGGACCCCATCCCGGCGGTGGATCACAAACTGGTGGACGAAAAAGACATTGCCGCGCTCAAGGCCAAAATCCTGGCTGCGGGCTTATCCGTTTCGGACCTGGTTTACACGGCCTGGTCGTCAGCCTCCACCTTCCGCGGCTCCGACAAGCGCGGCGGCGCCAATGGCGCGCGCATTCGCTTGGCGCCGCAGAAGGATTGGGAAGTCAACCAGCCCGCCCAACTGGACAAGGCGCTCAAGGCGCTGGAGGGCATCCAGGGCGCGTTCAACGGCGCGCAGAAGGATGGCAAGAAAGTCTCGCTGGCCGACCTGATCGTCCTGGCCGGTTGCGCGGGCGTCGAGCAGGCCGCCAAGAACGCCGGTTTCGATGTGACGGTTCCCTTCACGCCGGGGCGCATGGACGCCTCGCAGGAGCAAACCGACGCGGACTCCTTCGCTGTGCTCGAGCCAAAAGCGGACGGCTTCCGCAACTACCAGAAGGCCAGATACGCCGTCTCAGCCGAGGAGATGCTGGTGGACAAGGCCCAACTGCTGACCCTGACCGCGCCTGAGATGACGGTTCTCATTGGCGGGATGCGCGTCTTGAATGCCAACTTCGGGAAGTCCCGGCACGGCGTTTTCACCAAGCGGCCCGAGACGCTCACCAACGACTTCTTCGTAAACTTGCTCGACATGAGCACCGAGTGGAAGGCCGCCTCGGAAGATAAGGATGTCTTCGAGGGCCGCGACCGCAAGACCGGTGAACCGAAGTGGACCGGCACCCGCGTCGACCTGCTCTTCGGTTCGAACTCCATACTGCGGGCGCTGGCGGAAGTCTATGCACAGGACGATTCGCGGGAGAAGTTCGTGCATGACTTCGTTGCAGCCTGGAACAAGGTGATGAACCTGGACCGCTTCGACCTGGCTTGATCGTAAATTCGGAAATTGCAAAACGGGCGAGATCGCACTCGCCCGTTTTTGGTTGCATTGTGCAGGAAATGTGGTTCGTTCTAACCCAGCGCCCGGTATAAAACCTGCGCCGGGTGCAGAGCTTCGCGCCGGGTACCCTGGGCGATTTGTTCGTGACAACTGACGCCAGCCGCAATGATCAACGTTTCTGCGCTTTGGGCGCGGACGGCGGGGAAGAGGGTCAGTTCGCCCATTTTCATCGAGAGATCGTAATGCTCGGCTTCGTAGCCGAAGGAACCTGCCATGCCGCAGCAGCTTGAGCCTGCTTCTTCCACTTGATAGCCGAGGAAGGCCAGCAGCTCTTCGCTGTAGCGCGTGCCGATCAGCGCCTTTTGGTGACAATGTCCGTGCAGCAGGATTTTTCCGCTTTGGGGTTTGAATTTACCCGCCAGATTTCCCGATTGCATTTCGCGCCACATGAATTCTTCAAAGGTCAATGCCTGCGCGGCGACTTGTTTGACGCGCTCGTCGTTCGGGATGAGCGAGGCGTTGTCTTCGATGAGCATGGAGATGTCGCTGGGTTCCAAGCCGACGATGGGGATGTTCTTGGCGGCATACGGGGCAAGAATTTTTAGAGCATTCAGGGCTTTCTGGCGGGCGAGGGTCAGGTTGCCTTTTGAGAAGGCGGGGCGTCCGAAGTCGTGTTCCTTCGGGACGATGACTTCATACCCGCAGGCTTCTAAGACGTGGAAGGCGGCTTGGGCGATTTCGGGGTGGTTGTGGTTGCGGGTCACGTCCACGATGAGAACGACGGACTTCGCGGAGCGGACTCGCTTTCGGCGGCGGTAAAAGTCGTCGAAGGTGAATCGGGCAAAAGCGGGGAGAGTCCGCGCGGGAGCCAGCTTCAAGACGCGATTCATCATCCCGCGGATTAATCCAATTTTCAAAACAAAGTTCGAGAGCGGAGCCATCATGCCGCTGGCGAGTTTGCTCATGTCGCCAAAGTAGGAGAAGAAGCGCGAGCGCAGGGGCAGGAGGTGCGTTTTGTAATATTGATAAAGGTATTCCGCCTTGAGTTTCGCCATGTCCACCGAGGACGGGCATTCGGTTTTGCAGGCTTTGCAACTGACGCACAGGTCGAGGGTGGCGTACACGCTGGGGTCGTTGAAATCCATCTGTCCCGAAATGGCGGCGCGGAGGGTGTTGGCGCGTCCGCGTGTGCTGAGTTGTTCGTCGCGGCTGGCTTTGTAGGTCGGGCACATCGTCCCCGTCAGGTTGCGGCAGATGGCGGTGCCGTTGCACATCTCGACGGCGCGGTCAAAACCTTCGGCGCCGAAGTCGAGCAGGGGCGTGATTGGGATGGCGCGGTACGCTTCGCCGTAGCGCAGGTGGTCGGTCATGGCGGGCGCGTCCACGATGTCGCCAGGGTTGAAAATATTTTGCGGGTCGAAAATGCCCTTGACCTGTTTGAACAGCGCGTACATTTCTTCGCCGAAGAAGTGCGGGTTGAGCCAACTGCGCAGGCGTCCGTCACCGTGTTCGCTCGAAAGCACACCGCCATATTGTTTGAGCAGGTCGCCTGCGAAGGATACGATTTTCGGGAACTTGGCAACGTCGGCGGCGAGTTTGGCGTTGAGCATGTTGTGAACGTGCAAACAGCCCGCGCTGGCGTGCGCGAAATAGGAAATCTCGTGGTCGAGGTCTTGCCTGCAATAGTCTTCGAGTTTGGTGATGTAATCGGCGAGATAGGCGGGCGGCACGGCGGAGTCGTCCACGATTGCCAGCGGTTTGGTGTCGCCGCGCATGCCCATCAAAATGCCGAAGCCCGCCGTGCGGACTTTCCAAACCATCTCGATGGCGACGGGGTCGGTCAGGTTGACGGTGGCAGTCGAGGGGATGCCGCGCTTTTGAAGATGGCTGCCCAGGTTTTGCAGTTTGGCTTCGAGTTCGGGCAGGCTCTCGCCGTAAAACTCGACAATCAACACGTTGTTGGGTTTGCCCTGGATGAACGAGCGCTGCATTTCGGCGTAAAGCGGCGCATTTTCCACCAGCGCCATGCTGTGCGCGTCGAGCATTTCCACGGCGCTGGGTTCCACTTCCAGCATGGTCGGCACCGAGTCCAGCGAAGTCCGCAGGTCGTCGAAGTGGATGATGGACAGCGCGGACATCTTCGGCGTCTCGACCAGATTCAGTTTGACTTCGGTGATGAATCCCAGCGTGCCTTCGGAGCCGCAAATCAACTTGGCGAGGTTGAAGCGTTTGTCGTATGCCCAGCGGAAGGAAAAGCCTTCGCCGTCGGTCAGGCGGTCGAGGTTGTAACCGCCGCAGCGTCGCCAGTGGGCAGGCGTGCTTTTACGGATGACTTCGAGATTGTGCGGATCGCGGGTCAGCGCCAGCATGTTGCGGTAGATGTCCGCTTCGACTCCGCCCTGGGCTTGAATCTGTTCCAACTCGGCTTCGGTCTTGGCTGAAAACTCGACCAGCGAACCGTCCGCCAGAATCACTTTGACCGCGAGAATATGGTCGGCGGTCATGCCGTACAAAATCGAGTGCGAGCCTGACGAGTTGTTGCCGACAATTCCACCCAGCACGGCGCGGGTTCCGCTGGCGGGGTCGGGACCATATTTCAGTCCGTAGGGTTTGAGGTGGGAATTGAGCGAAGATAGATAAACGCCAGGCTCGGCGCGAACCCACTTCTCGTCCGCGTTGACTTCAAGGATTTTGTTGAGATGCGGTGTGACATCAATCACCAGTGCTTCGTTGACGGTCTGCCCTGCCATGCTGGTTCCGCCACCGCGCGGCAAAATGGGGATGTGATATTTCGCCGCCAGTTTGACCGCTGTTTGAATATCATCCACCGAGCGGGGGATCAGTACACCATAAGGCTCGACCTGATAGATGCTGGCGTCGGAACTGTACAGCACGCGGCTGATGTCGTCTGTGCGAACTTCGCCGCTGACGGATTTTTTTAATTCATTGAGAAAGTTGGGTAGGTTGGAAGGGGGCATGGTTTACCTTATGGAGTCCAACGACTCCTGTCGTTGGCTGTCAAAAGTCGGGAGACTTTTGACTCCGTTATGATTTTACGCCTTCGACTTCGCCGCAAGCATGCGCTCATACTGCTTGCGCGAGTCGTCGACGTGCTGGGTCATGTAGGTTGCGGCGGCTTCGGGGTCTTTGTCGGCGATGGCTTCGACAATCATGCCGTGCTGTTGGAAGTAATGGGCGAACAACGCCTGTTCTTCTTCCGCGCTGCCCCAGGGCGCCCAGACCACGTTGAAGATTTCCATGTAGGCGGCAATCAGCACGCTCATCAACTCGCCGAAGAAGGGATTTTTTGTGCTTTCGGCAATGCCGACGTGCAGGCGCATATCGGCTTGATGAAGGACTTCGGGATTTTGCAAACTATCCTTGATGAGGTTGTGTAGTTCGCGCAGTTTAATCACGTCCGCTTCATCGCGGCGGATGGCGGCGAGGCGGGCGGCTTGTACTTCGATCAGTCGGCGGACTTCGTACAGGTGGACGGCTTGATAGCGGTTGCGGGCAATCATCTGGCTGAGCGAGTCGATGGCTTGCTGTGAACTCGCCTGTGCCACGCGCGCGCCGCTGCGGGGGGTGACTTCCACCAGTCCCATGCCGGAGAGAATCGCCAACGCCTTGCGGACGGAAGTGCGGCTGACGTTAAAGCGCTCGCACAGTTCGCGCTCCGAAAGCAGGGGGTCGCCAGGTTGGAGGTCGCCTTGTTTGATAAGGTTGGTGACATGCTCCACCACGGCGGTGTAAACAGGTTCTTCAGATTTGCGTTTAATGTCCATGCTTGTATTATCTTGGAGTTACCAGATTTTGTCAAGAAGTCATTAATAAGGCGTTAAAAACAAGTTTTCCCGCTTCCCTTGACGCTTTCAGGCTAATATTGTATCATATTGGTAGTACCAGATTTGCCAACAGGCAGACCTGACCCATTTTCAACTTTCCAAAGGAGAACTTGCACATGTCGAAAAAGATTCTGTTTCTGGTTGGTGATTACGTCGAGGATTACGAAGTGATGGTTCCGTTTCAGACGCTTGGCGCAGTGGGATACACGGTCGAGGCTGCCTGTCCCGACAAAGCCGCTGGCGATGTGATTCGGACTTCCATCCACGATTTCGAAGGCGACCAAACCTACAGCGAGAAGCGCGGTCACAACTTCGGGTTGAACAAGACCTTCAGCGAAATCAACGAAGCCGAATACGACGGTCTGGTCATCCCCGGCGGACGCGCTCCCGAATACATCCGCCTGAACCCGCGCGTGCTCGAAATCACCCGCCACTTCTTCGAGACCAACAAGCCCGTCGCGGTGATTTGTCACGGTCCGCAGGTGCTTGCCGCCGCTGGTGTGTTGAAGGGACGCAAGTCCACCGCCTATCCCGCCGTCGGTCCCGATGTGACCAATGCGGGCGCGGAATACGTCAGCATTCCCGTTGACTCGGCGATGACCGAAGGCAACCTGGTCTCCGCTCCCGCCTGGCCCGCCCACCCCGCCTGGATGTCACAGTTTATGAAGTTGATGGGCGCGAAGATCGAGTTGTAGTACAGACCACCTTCTTGAATCAAAAAAACCGTCGTAGCAGATACGGCGGTTTTTTGTGCATTTGCATTGTCTTCAAGAGTGAGATTGGTCATACGAACTTGGATGGTTTTTTCAGTTCTTAACCTGCCAGGCAAAACCTGTATAACAGACCAAATTCAGCCTCGGTGATGAAAATTGCCTGTTCGTCAGTGTGATAAGCCACACTGGTGGGGCGCCTGCCGCGCGGCAGGTGGATCACTTGCAGTAAGTCACCCTGCGGGCTGAGATGCAAGACTTTGCCTGCGCCGTAATGGGCGACAAACAGGTTGTCCTGATCGTCTACACACATCCCGTCTGGCCCAAGTTCGAAGGCTTCATGCAATGCCAGCAGGCATTCGTGATCATAAACAAAAAATTCCTGCCTCTCGCGCAAGCTCCCATCTTCTGCAACCGAGTAGCGCAAAGTTCGGTTGCGGCGATGTTCATTCACATACAGGTAGGTTCCATCATTTGAGAGGGCGATCCCGTTCGGGAAGTGCAATGAGCGCGTCAGACAGCGCGGTTGGGAATCTTTGGAGGCAAGATGATAGATCGCTCCCGCCGCTCGCCCGCTGCGCCAGTCTTCTTCGAAGTTGCCGCTGTCCGTGAAATATACTCCCCCCCCTCTGTCGCATACCAGGTCGCATGGTCCCTTGAAGGGCGTTGCCTGGCAATCGGCCCACTTGCCAAGTAACTTGCCCTGTGGAGTATAGGCTGCCAGTTTGCGCCCTGAATACAAACATAGCCACAAGTTCCCTTGCGCGTCCTGGCATAGCCCACTCGGCCCGCCACCAGGGAGTTCGAAGCAGGTTTCCAAGCGATTATTTTTTACTTTTAGAACGCGGTCGGCGGTCCAATCCACTAAATACAGGCAGCCATCCCGATCCGACCAGCGCGGCGACTCAGGGAATTGCATCCCTTCGGCAACGACTTTCAGCCCGTGTTCCATTGGCGCGTCACAATCATGGGGTAATGCTTCCCGCCCGCCAGTGGAAAGTTTTTCATCTGGCGGGCGGCTCGTCGTTTAGTAGGATAACCTGCGCTTTTATTTCTTTGCCGCGGCCAGGATTTCGCGCAGTTTCTTGCTTTTTTCCTCTGCTAGTGGCTTGGGCTTGTACTCA
This sequence comes from Chloroflexota bacterium, assembly GCA_049324135.1. Taxonomy (GTDB): domain Bacteria; phylum Chloroflexota; class Anaerolineae; order Anaerolineales; family Villigracilaceae; genus JAABUE01. Next base: position 10,221 of record JBMOMO010000122.1, on the reverse strand, counting down.
GCCAGGATTTTTTGAACTTTCTCGTTCAGCCGCTGACCCAGGTCTGTCCCGCCCTTCTTTAGCCAGGTTGGGCGGGTTTTGCGGTCCAACAGGCCGGGGAACCAGAATTCACGAAAATGTTTCAGTGTTGTTTGCGTGGCAATGTATTGACCACCGGGGCCAACCCGGTCAATCTCATCTACCAGCAAGGTGTCCTCGTTGACTTGGATGCCTTTGACCAGGTTTTGGGTCATGGCAACCAATTCGTCGGTCAAAACGATCATTTCGTAGGAGCAGGTCAGCCCACTTTCCATGTAACCCACGTCATGGATCAAGTTGCCGCCGGAGAACTGCGCCATCGTCACCGAGAGCATCGCTTCTGCAGCCGCCTGTTCATCCATTACTTTGGCATCTGAACAACCAGCGTAGCCCCAGGTTGGCAAACCGTACCAACGTCCCAGTTCAGCAACCGCCGCTTTTGTCAGTTGGAATTCCGGGGAAGCGTAACAGATTTGCATCGAACTCATATCCATGTGGTGGATACCAGCGCCAAATACAAAGGGCGCACCTGGGCGCGTCAATTGATGCACCACCAGGCTGCTCATAATCTCCGCCAGCGACATGACCAATCCGCCTGCCATGGTAATCGGCGCAACGGCTCCCATCTGTGGCCCAGGAGAATGTACCACTGGGAGCTCAGTTTCTGCCATAAGGATCAGTTTGTCTACCGCCGTCTCGGACTGTTTGAGCGGTGAACTGGGCTCGGAATACAACAAGATGTGCTGGTGTTCGCGTAACGCCTCGTACCCACCTGCTACGGCTGCCGCCATGTCGATTGCTCTCTGGCAACTGGCGCGGTCATTGGTCACAAATACAATCGGCTTGACCGTGTTTTCCAGCATGTGCAGCATTTGTATATCATAGGTTAATTGCGTGTCTACATCTGATGGCAGGCCAACCGACATCACAAATGATATGTTCGGCAGGGCGTCGCATAATCGGTAGGCTTCCGGCAGGTCAGATTCAACGAACAGACGGTGCTCACCAGTACGTGGATCGAGCAAGTTCAAGCAATCCGAGCCAGTGCCAAAATAAGCCCGGTTGCCCTCCAGGTGCATGGCAGGTTGACCGTCGCGGTCGCACATAGACACCCGGCAGGGTGCGGTTGCCAGGGCCGCCTCCACGATGCGGGCTGGGAATTTGACCAAATTGCCATCTGAGATGAATGCCCCGGCTTTCTTCAACATTTCTAAAGCGCCAGTGTGGTAGAAACGGATGCCAGTGCGCCGCAATACTTCCAACGCTGCCAGGTGAATGGCTTGTTTTTGTGATTCTGTCAACACACTGAACTGGATCGTTTGGTGATGCACAGCGTTAGAGTTGATCATTTCGAGATTTTCCTTTCCAATGATTGAATTTTTTGAGAACAACCAGATAAAGGCCATTCAACCCGGCTGGGTAAAAGATCATGACCAGGATGAGCAGCAAGCCATAAATGATTAACCGATATTCCATCAATCGTTTGAGAGAATCGAATAGTGGAGTCAGAAGGAATGCGGCAAACACGCCGCCTAACAGGCTGCCCGAACCGCCTATAAAGGACAGCGCCATGACCTCCAAGGTGTAACCCATACCCATGATATCTGGAGTGACGATGCCCACGTAATGCGCGTAAAAGCCTCCAAATAGCCCGGCGGCAGCGCTGGAAACGGTGAAATTGACCAATTTGTACCGTGTTGGATTTACACCGCTTGCCTGGGCAGCTTCATAGTTTTGCCCAATAGCGCGGAAGGCCAGCCCTGCGCGCGAGTGGATAATCAGGCGCAGTAAACCGTAAACCACTACAGCCATTCCTAACAGGATATACAGATACCCGCTTGTGACGATAGAGTCGTACAGTGGGGGCACAATTAAGCCGCGCGCCCCGCGCGTCACCTCGACCATAGCGGTGGCAAGCGCCATCAGGGTCATGCCTACAAACCAGGACATCAAGGAAACATAGATACCGCGCAATGGCAGGGTGAGCAAACCGGTAAAAAATCCGATCACCCCGGTAGCCAGCGCCGCCGCTAACAAGCCTGCCCAGGCGCCCAGGTGGGTATTGATTGCAACCAAGGCTGCGGCGTAAGAACCCAGTCCAACGAATCCAGCAAAGCCAAAATTGACGGCGTTGATATATCCACCGGTGAAATCAAAGCACATTGCCAGGCTGCCAAAGTACAGGCTGGCAATCAGGAGACGCAGGATATATTCATCGTGAACGATAAAAGGCGCTAATGCCAGGAGTGCAATGCAAAGAAGAATCGGCAGCGATAATCCCAATACGTTCATTCGCTTGATCCATTGCGCCAGTCTAGCCGGTTGTGAATGGGTGGTCGTTTCGGCGCTTTGCATGGTCTTACTTCTCCCAAACGCTCTTGATTTGTGTGCCGAACAGACCGGTTGGCTTGAACAGTAACAGCAGGATCAACAGGCTCAGGCTAGCCACTTCCTGCCAGCCCTGCCCAAGGTAAAAATACGAAAAACTTTCGAAGAGACCGACGATGAATCCACCTACGATTGCTCCCTGGATGTTGCCCAGCCCGGCAACCGTTACTACGAACCAGGAGGCTATCAACGGCTTATTGCCGCCGAAGGGATAAGCCGGACTAAGTGAAAGAAGGCTCGCGCCGCCCAACCCGGCCAACATGCTACCGAGGGCAAAGGTCAGGGTGTGGATTTTGTCCAAGCCAATCCCGACCAGCATTGCGCCGCGTTCATCTTGCGAGACAGCGCGGATCGCCCGGCCAATTCGAGTCTTTTGCAAGAAGAGCCATAGCAAGAAAATTGCCGCCAGGGCGATGAAAAAAGCCATCACGCGGTCTGCTGCGATCGTCATTTCCATCAGTTTGATAGACGCATGCCAGTACTGGGTGATTCCACGGTAGCGCATGCCAAAGACCGTGCGGTATACGTTTTGTAGTACCACTGACAACCCGGCCGTGAGCAAGAAAGCATTCATCACCCACTCTTCCTTGGAACGTTTGCGCAATGGGCTGAAGAGCAATTTGTCGGTGACAACGCCCGCCAGGAAACTCAGGAATGCTGCCAATATGATTGCCAGGATCGGATTAAGTTCGAGCGTGACAAAGCCAAAAAAGGCGGCATACGCTCCCAGCACATAGTACTCGCCGTGTGCGAAATGACAGATATTCATTACACCGAAGACCAACGCCAGTCCCACAGCCATCAAGGCGTATAGCCCGCCGCGAAGCAGGCCGGTCAAAAGCAGGTTTTGCAGTACGGTTACATCCATAGGGATTACCTTCGGCCCAGATAGGTTTCTTTCAAATAGGTGTTTTCCAACAACTCTTGGCTGGACCCTTGCAAAGCCACCGCGCCTTGTTCCAAGACATACGCCTTATCTGCAATTTGCAGCGTGTTATACACATTTTGCTCTACCAGCAACAATGTAACACCGCGCTCATGTAAAGCTCTTAAGGCTTGGAACACGTTCATGACCATCTTGGGTGCCAGGCCTAATGAAGGCTCATCCACCATCAACAGGCCTGGCTCTGACATCAGGCCACGACCAATTGCCAGCATACGTCGCTCGCCTCCGCTCAGGGTTCCTGCCAATTGGCTGCTGCGCTCTTTCAAGACCGGGAACAGGTCAAAAACCTGCTCCAAGGAAGCGCGCATCCGTCGTCCGTTTTTACGCGCATATGCTCCCAATAGCAAGTTATCTCGGACAGTCATGCCCTCGAACAGGTTGAGTTCTTCGGTGATGTAACTCAATCCTTGCTGGCTGATCGTGTGAGGCGGCATGCCGACAATCGGCTTACCCATGAAGCACACTTCTCCTGCGCTTGGTCGGATCAATCCAGCAATCGCCCGCAGGGTGGTCGTCTTCCCAGCGCCGTTCGATCCAATCAAGGCAACGAACTCGCCCTGGCGGACGTTTAGCGAGACTTCCCAGAGAACGTTCAGGTTTCCATAACCAGCCTGGAGATGGTTTACTTCAAGCAAGTGGATGTCTCCTCAAAGCAAGTATTTTTCACCCAGGTAGGCCTGGGTAACATTTTCGTCGTTTACAATTTCTTCCGGCGTGCCGTCAGCGATCTTGATTCCATATTGTAGGACAACGATGCGGTCGCAGAGTTGCATAATCAGCCGCATAAGATGTTCGACGATCAGGACTGTCGTCCCTTGCTCGCGGATCTTGAAAACCAACTTTTGCAGGTCAACCAGTTCGTTAGGAGTCAGGCCGGCTGCCGATTCGTCTAGCAAAAGCAACTTCGGCTGGCTGGCAAGCGCGCGCGCCAGGTCCAATCGGCGAAGTTGGGCGGTGTTCAGGCGATTGGCGATGGTATTGTAGTCGCTGGGGAAACCCACAAAATCGAGCATTTTCTGAGCGAACGCGCCTGCGTTCCTGGTGTGCTGGCGCCCGCCAAAGGTGGCGGACACCAGCACGTTTTCAAAGACGGTCATGCGACTGAACGAGTGAGGGATTTGAAATGTGCGCGCAACGCCCAGTTGGCAGATTTGATCCGGGCCTAAGCCGGTGAGGGCTTTCCCTTGAAAACGCACGACGCCCGAGGTGGGCTTGTGCACACCGGCAATGACGTTGAGCAGGGTGCTCTTACCAGCGCCATTTGGGCCGATAAGTCCAACAATCTCACCCTGCCCAACCTGTAATTCGACATGGTCCAGAGCAGTCAACCCGCCAAACTTTTTGACGACGCTTTCAACCTGTAGCAACATATTTGGAAAGATCGCTCTATTGGACGGAAGGGGGCGCTTGCATATCCTGCTCTTTGATCTCCTCCGGCCAGACCGTCTTCCCGGTACCGCCGAAGTATTGGATCACGGGGAATACGAAAGCGCCTTGACCTACTACCATATCGGGGAGGGTTTCAGGCGTAAACTTGTATTCCTTCATCAGGATGCCGTCGGTTAGTGTAATCTGGCCGGTCCACACTTTTTCTTTACCGGTTTGGAAGATCGAGGCGCTGGTCAGTTCGCCGGTGTCTTCAAAGGTCTGTTGCAGCACTTTGATGAAGAACAGGGTTTCATCGTATGCCAGGCCAGCGGATGACGGGCTGGGTTCAATCCCCCAACGCGTGGTGAATTCATCTCTGAAAGCCACTGCGGCAGGAGTTGTCCATCCAGGGATTTGATCAATCACGTAATCAGAAGCCTCGCCGGTCATGTTGTACCACTCGCCTACCCACCCCAAGCCATCCGCCACAATCAGGCTTTCGATGCCTACTTCTCGGGCTTGTTTGATCATGGCCGGGAATCCGGCTGCATCATCCATTGTCCCGGCCATCAGCGGTACATCGAGCGATTTGATCTTGGTCAGCATGGGATAGAAATCGGTCTCGCCGACAGGGACGTACTCCTCGCCAACGATTTCCCAACCCGCGTCGACAAGTTGCGCTCCAATCGCCTTGGTGAAGCCGCGGCTCCATTCATCATCATTGCCGTACAGAACCACCTTCTTTTCAGCAGGCGTCCACAGGCCGCGGCTGATGGCGTCTTCCAAGGTGGTGACATAGTTGATTGTCAATTTGGACGGAGTGGGCCAACCCTTGCCCATCCAATAAGCGTATTTTTCATCCGAAAGGAAACGAATATCAATATCTTCGCTGGTGCCCATCGCAAAGAAGTGCGGGATTTGATATTTGGCAGCCAGTTCCATCACCGAAATCACTTCTGAAGCATCCCAATTCAATAACCCTACCTGGATCTTATCGCGGGTGATTGCTGCTTCGTAAGCGCGCGTCGCTTTCTCCGGGTCAGATTCCCCGTCAATCCATACGACTTCGATCGTATAGTCGCCAACCTGCCAGTTGATTTTGTCAAACGCCATGGTCACTGCGCCTTTGAACTCCTCGCCCACGCGCGCGCTGGGACCCGTGAAGGGCGCCAGGACGCCTACTTTGAGGGTTTTAGGGTGGGCTTCTTCGGCTGGGGCTTCGGTTTGAGCCGGTTCAGCCGCAGGTTCTTGGGTCGGGGCGCAGCCAGCGAGCATGGCCAGGATCAAGACAATCGCAATCAGGGAAAACAGTTTGCCTTTCATTGGAATCTCTCCATTTCTCCTTGTTTGATCTGACTTGTTGTGCAATTCCAGACCATACAGATCCCAGGGAAACTGTGCGGTCTGTAGACAAGACTTCATCCGTAGCGTGTTAGAAGGGTCTCAATGTATTGCATATGCGCCTGGGCAGCCTCCTTTGCATGCTCGACCTGGCGAGATTGGATGGCTTCAGCAATGGTTTGTTGCAGGATGATCGATTCTTCTTTCACGTCTGGCAACATAATCATCTCGGTGATCACTTCTGAAAGCAAATCCCGCGCCAGAAAATAGAATTGTTCTAATAATTGATTATGCCCTGCCCGGGCAACCGCAAGATGGAATTCCAGGTCAGCCTGAACGAAGGCTTGCTCATCCAGGACATTGGCTTTCATCTTCTCCAAGGCCTTCCAGATTGCGCTGATATCTTCTGGCGTGGCGCGCAGGGCAGCAAAACACGTCAGCCCTACCTCGATAACCGAGCGGGCCTCATACACTTGCTGCGCATTCAATTCTCCCAGGCGGGTTTTGACTTCAGTGGGATTGAAGATCGTTTTGAGGGCATCTGAACGAACCCAGGTACCTTTTCCGGGATGCGATGACACCAGGCCTACTGCTGCAAGCACTTGGATCGATTCCCGCATGGTAGACAGCCCTACGCCGTAGCGTTCCGCCAAAATCTTTTGTGAATCTAAAAACTGGCCTGGCTGAAGCTGGCCGCTCAATATCATTGCTCGTAAATCTTCAGCAATGTTGTCTACAATGGTTGTCCGCTGGCGAAAAGGACCCATGGCCGACCTTTTGGTTATTGAATAATAAATGAATATCAGAATATCTGTTATTTTATAGCATATCTTCACCAAATCGTCAATTGCTTCTCCATAAAAATTTGGCTTTTACAAAATGTTGTCACAGTTTAGAGTGGATTGGCGCAAAAATTAGTTGCATCCATATTGTTTCATAAATCAAAAACCGCCGTATTCGCAACAGCGGTTTTTTTGCAATGTTTGCACATTGAACTTGTAGAATCCGTCTACCCCTTCCATGTAGCGATGGCAAGTGGAATCCATCTCAATACAAATTCCACGCCGCCCAGGGGTGTGATGTATCCCATCCGCAAGGGAGTGAATGCCATGACGTACAAACTGCCTGAAAAAAGGATGATGTAGCGATGAACAATCAGCCCGCCCGCAGGGATTGTTTTGGGCCTGCGGGCAGGTTTCTTTACAGATCAATAAATATCGTTCACCGTATTGTAGACATTGAACTTGCCGGTCGGCGTGACCAGGTTGTCGATGCGCGCCCTCTCTTCCAGAGTCTTGTCATCGTACACCACGATCGCGCCGGTTTCGCCGGGCTTGGCGGCGTCGCCCCACAGGCTGACCCAGACTTCAGTGCCGTCTTTGTTGTACTCGAAATGGACGGCGCGTCCGTAAGCGCCGACTTCCCAGCACTTGTGAACCTTCGACGGGTCAGACTTGGCGATGACGCAGATGGTGCGCGCCAGGGCCGGGTCGGAGTTGAGGGTCATGTCCACCCAAATCCAGGCGCTGTTGGGGTGGGTTTTGATGAACAAACTTCCGGAGCCGGGCAACTCCGTCGTGCGGACAGCCTTCCAGGCCTGCCCGGCGTGACCATCCGGGTCAGTCCCGACCGAGATGACGGAGGCCTCGCCCAGGTGCGGTGTGCTCCAGACCGGGCCAAATTCCGGGTCAATCCAGTTCGCGCCGCGTCCGGGGTGCGGCACCGCGCCTACATCTGCAATCCCCGCCAGCCCGCCGGTTTTCAAATCCACCACCGCGATCTTGTTCGATTGGTTGGCCGCCACCAGGAAGTAGCGGTGTGAGGCGTCCAGGCCGCCGTCGTGCAGGAAGAGCGCGGCGTTGATTTGCTTGATGGTCGGGTTGAGCGGGTCGGTGTAGTTCACGATCCAGATTTGCCCGGTTTCCTTGACATTCACAATCCATTCCGGTTTGTAGTGCGAGGCTAAAATGCTCGCCACGCGCGGCTCGGGGTGGAACTCGCCGGTATCGAAGGTGTAACTGCGGCTCGAAACGACCTTCATCGGTTCGAGCGTCTGCCCGTCGAGGATGGCGAAGTGCGGCGGCCAGTAACAGCCGGTGATGGCGTACTTGTCGCGGAAATCGCCCTCCGGCCCCTCGTATTTGCTCACCTCCACCGAGCGGGCGTCGTAGCAGGTCTGCACGCGCGCCACCACTTCGGGCTTCTCCATCCACAGGTCGATCAGCGCCAGGCGGCCATCGCGCCCAATCACGTAAGCGTAGCGTCCGCTGGCTGACATGCGCGTGATATGCACCGCGTAGCCGCTATCCACCGTGCTGACGATTTCATAAGTATCGCCGTCGATGATCGCCACCTGCCCGGCGTCGCGCAGGGTAACGATGAAGTAATTGTCGATGTTGCGCGTCGTCTGCGGGCTGGTGGGGCGCTCGGCCACCGGCTTGATCAACTGCCACGAGTCCTTCATCTCCTGCAGCGAGAGTTCGGGCGGGGCGGGCGGCTCCATTTGCAGGAACTTGGCCATCGTCTCGGTCTCGGCCTGGGTCAGAATCTCCTGCTTGCCCCAATCGGGCATGCCGCGCGTCGTCCCGTTGAAAATGATCGCCGCCAGGCCGAGCGTGCCTTTGGGCAGGGTCAGGTCGGGGGTCAGGGCCGGGCCGGTAGCGCCTTTCCTTAATGTGCCATGACAACCCGCGCACCGCTCGAAGAAGGTTTGCCTGGCCCAGGCGAACTCCTCCTCCGTCAGCATTCCCTCGCCCGAGGGCGCGGCGGACTCAGTCTCACCCGCGCCGGCTTCCGTTACCGGGGCCGTTTCCCCGCCCGGCAGCGCCGCCAGGTACTTGACTGCCGCGTCGAGTTCGTCCGCGCTGAGGGCTTGCGCCAGCGAAGCGGGCATCAGCCCCTTGGCGCATGGCCCGGTCGGGCATTGCGGTGCGAGAAACGCATCCGGCGACTGAATCGATTCGGTCAGGTACTCCTCGACCGATTTCGCCATCCCGGTATATTCCCCGCTTTCCAAGCGCGCCTTCACCACCTGGCCGATTTCGCCCAGGTCGGGGCCAATCGTCCCCGCGCCCGCTACACCGGGAATGGTGTGACAGGCGGTACAGCCGCCCTTTTGGAAGGCCTGCGCTGCCAGTTCCTTGTCATACAACCCAGCAGGCTTCTCAGCCGGGGATTCGACAACATCCGCTTCGCCGGCCGCGCCCACCAGCAGGATGCCCTTCATCCCCAGTTTTTCATGCGTCGAGTCGTAATATTCAATCGCTGCATTTGCATTGGGGACAGTGAAGGTGATGGAGGTCGTTTCGCCCTGCTTGTGGATGGCATCTGATTTCACTGTCCTGCCATCCGGCAGGTCAAAGACGATGTCATGCGTTCCTTCGCCGCTGTTGACCAGCATCACGGTAATGCGCTCGCCGGGTTTGGCGGTCAGGGCCGGGTTGATCAGCCCGTTGATTTCACCGTCCACGCCCAGGAACACGAAATTCCCGTCGCGTAACGCGGCAGTAAGGATATACTCGGTATTCACCACCCCGGCAGCCCCGGCGCAAGCCGCCAGGATTCCGGCCAGGAACAGGAAAAAGACGCCGAGTTGAATCAGTTTGATACCTTTCATACGTTTCTCCTCGTTTGGTTTTGAAGGCTTGCGCCCTCGCGTAACTTCGTCCGCAACGCCTCCAGCGGCATTCCGTAGACCGCGGCCACATCCTCCAGCCTGCAAAACTTACCCAGCAAACAACCCACACAATCCGTTTTCAAGGCCAGGAAAACGGATACGGTTTTTGGATGGGCCTTCATTACTTGTTCAACCGTCCAGGATGAATCGAGAGTCGCGTCCATGCCCCCACTTTAACAAAATGTTGGCAATGTTTCTTTGCGCTTGCGCAAGTAGGACAGGTCAGAGACCTGTCCTACAACCCCTCTGCAATTCTCATCACATCGTGCGGACTGGTAAGCGTCACCCGCTCGCGCCCGGTGGCAATCAAGCCCTGTTTTTCCCAGGAACTTAGCACCCGGCTGACGGTATAGAGCGTGGTGCCGGCCATTTCGGCCAACTCCTGGCGCGAGAAGGGCAATTCGATAAGTACGCCTTCGTCCACCCGTTTGCCGGATTGTCCCGCCAGCCGCAAAAGGACGCGCGCGATACGCTGCTCTACCTT
>JBMOMO010000121.1:0-2404 GCA_049324135.1 Chloroflexota bacterium | reverse complement strand
GGGTTGACATCTATAAAGCGGAAGTCCACGCCCCTGCCAAGTTCATCCTCGATCAGTTCCGCCTGGTAAAAGCCCTCGGTCATGTTGTTGAAGAGCGCCTGATAACGGGCTTCGCTCTTTTGCAATAATTCCTCCGCCTGCACCCGCGCGGTAATATCGCGGGTGATGTTCAGGATGTGCGGCTCGCCGTCCAATTGGATGATGACCGCCGACATCAGGCCAACGATCTCGCCGTCCCGCGTCAGGAAGGGCGCTTCGTAGTCCCGCACCTCGCCCCCGGCCTGCAAGCCTGCGACGATCTTCCTGCGGTCTTCTGGGTCTTTCCAGATATTGACTTCCAGGGAGGTCTTGCCGATCACCTCTTCCCGCGTGTAGCCGGTGATCTGCTCGAAGCCTTTGTTCACGGAGACGAACAGGCCGTCCCTGGCCCGGGTGATGGCGACCGAGTCGGGGCTGGTCTCGAAGGCCAGGCGGAATCTCTCCTCGCTGGCGCGCAGGGACTCGGCTATGCCTGCCTGCTCCCGGTAGTAGCGCACCCGCTGCTGCCGCCAGGTCAGTCCCAGCCCCGCGCCCGAGGCCAGGATGAGCGCGCCGAAGAAGATGATCGTTTGCCACAGCCGCTCGCGCAGCGGCTCGTACACTTCGGCGGCGTCCATGCGCGCCACCAGGAACCAGGGCGTACCCGGCACGGGATGGAGCGCGCCGATCACCGGCTGGTTGCGGTAGTCGCGGCCCTCGGCCACGCCGGCTTCGCCCAGTACAGCCTTCACCGCCAGGACGTCCGTATCCGCGAGCGGGGTGCGCAAGTTGAGGGCCGCATCCGGCTGGAAACGCAGCGGGTTGAGGTACAGTACTTCATTCCCCTCCCGGCGCACCAATAGGGTTTCGGCGCTCTGGCTGGGCGCAGGCCACTGCTGGAGGTAGGGATAAAGGTAGGTGTCGGGGGCGATGCGCAGCACGAGAACGCCCAACGGCTGTTGGGAGTTTTCTTCGTAAATGGGCGCCAGCAGGGATAGATAGATGACATCCCCCGGCGTATTGCGATGGAAGTCGAGGAAGGCCACCTGGCCCGATTCCAGCACCGCGGCGGCGTCCGCGCGCAAGTGGGCGGCTACCGGTTCGGGTTCGCCCGGCGACGAAATGCGCGTCCTGCCGCCCGTATCCAGCAAGAATATCCGCTCATAATGATAGGCGTTGCGCAGGCTGTCCAGCCAGGCCTGCATGCGCTCCCTGGCCTGCAAATCGGCGGGGTCTGCCAGGAAGTCCTGCGCCAGGTCGGCAAAGGCCGGGTTCTGGCGCAGGGTCTCGGCGTCGCCTATGCGCTCCGCGCGCCAGTTCACCAGCCCGTCCACTTTCAGTTCGACGATGGCGAGCAATCCTTTTTCGGCCTGGGCGCGGTGCTGGCGCTCGAAATTCTTGTACGAGAAATATCCGGCCGCCATGATCCCGGCTACCAGCGCCAGGAAGATCAAGCCCAGCAGCGCCAGCGAGCACTTTTCCTGGGCGTCCAACCCGGTGAGGGACTTCGACGCTTCTCCCACCGGCGCGCCTTTCAGGAATTGGAAGCGGAAGATGGCCAGCGCGTACAACACCGCGCTCAAGCCAATGCCCGGCGTGAAGGGATTGAACCAGGCTTGCGGGTTCAAATTGAAGATCGGGATGATCGAAACGATCACGCCGGTCAGCGCGCCAGCCGATAACAACAGCGCCCGCCCCAGGTAGGTTTTACGCCTGCCCCAGGCGGCGACGAGCAGCACTACAATGCCCGCCAACATCAACAGCAGGCTATAGAACGAATGCGCCAGGAACCACACGCCAGGGACGCGCGCGCCCGTCTCGACGATCCACAAGGGACCGTTGCGATGGAAGGCCACCTCGTGAACCAGCCACAGGCCGTGCAGGCCGTTGCTCCACAGCATAACCTGGGTAATGACCGGTATGGTAAACAACCCGACCAGCAGGCGTTTCGAAAGCCATTCCCTGCGCTCGCTGTAGCCCAGCGCAAACACCAGGAAAAGGACCGGGATGCTGGCCGTAAAGAGGAAGCGCGCCTGGAACCAGGACAAGGCTATCTCCTGGTTTGGGCTGAGCATCGAGAACATTTCGCACACGGCCAACAGGCACTCTGCCAGCGCCAGCCCGGCGTAAGCGCGCACGCCCGGCAGGCTGCGCCGCTGCCAGGCGTACCAGGCCAGGAAGCCGGTCAACGCGCAGGTCAACAGGATGGAGGAAAAGTAAAGGATGGTTTGCAGGGTCATAAGTATGCCTCTATTACATTGTCATTGCGAAGGAGCGCAGCGACTGAAGCAATCTCCCAGTTCCACGAGGGGATTGCTTCGCTGGGTACACGTGCTTCGGGCTCCGGTACGGCGGGAAAGCACCACCTACTCCACCCTCGCAGTGA
>JBMOMO010000120.1:0-18117 GCA_049324135.1 Chloroflexota bacterium | reverse complement strand
TGAACAATGCGATTCGCGGCACCATTCGTCGCGCCTATGGCTACCACGTGTTCGAGCATTTCCGCTTGCATGTCATGGTCGAACATGGCAACCTGGCTACCCCTCTCCCACTAATCTGAGGAGAACCAGAAATTTTTTGTTGACCCTGGCGAATTTGCTCTTTCTTGCGATCCTGTCGGCCTGTGGCAAGAGTGGGGAGGCCGCTGGCGGGCAGGAATTATATTTCAGTCGCGGTTGTTCGGCTTGCCACGCGCGCGATGATAGTTACAGCGTTGGCCCCTCCTGGAAAGGCTTGTATGGATCGCAGGTGGAACTGGATGACGGGACAATGGTGATCGCGGATGACGCTTATCTGCTCGAAGCGATCCTTGTTCCCGATGCAAAGATTGTCAAAGGATATCCCCCTGGCTCCATGCCGGCAGGCGGTTTGACAGAATCAGATGCAAAGCAGTTGGTGGAGTACATCAAGACGGTCAGGTAAGAGATTTCGGATATTCGCGGGCGTGTTGCAGGATGTTTTTTGGCGCTGTAAGCGAAAACTTGCGAACCTGTGAGATGGGGATTTGCGTATTGACCTTTGGACGAAATTTCTTGTCTTTTGTCTGCTTCTTTGTCATCTTGTCACCTCGGCGATGTTTTCCCCCATAAACCGAATCCGGCCTTTCTTCTCTCTTCCCTTCTCTCATGCTGCTCGTGGATTTCCTCCACGTGGTCGACTTTTTCCTGGATGGCGGCTTCCAGCCAGAGACGGCCCTTTTCGGCCGTCGCCAGGCTGCCAGCGCCGTATGCGCCGGTCTGGCTGTCGTCGTCCCAGGGTGGGTTGGCGATCAGCGCGCCGCCTTCGATCCAGTCCATGTAATAACTGGGCGTGGACACGAAATCGGTCTCGTCGATGACGCGCTCCATGTGGCACAGGTCGGGGCGCAGGTGCAGCATGAAGGAGGTTTCCAGTTCGCCCGCATGTCCCATACCGCCGATCTTCGAGTCGCGATATTTCTCGATGGCCGGCGCTCCCAGGTGGCCGGCGGTGTGCAGGAAGGAGGTGGCGCAGAAAATCCGCCGGTGACGCTCGCCCGCATATTTGACGATGTTGACCAGGAACGACATATTGCCGCCATGCCCGCTCATAAAATAGAAACGGTCGAAGCCGCGCGCGACCAGCACATCTATCGCTGCCAGCCAGAAATCTTCGAAGGCGCGCCCGCCCGCGTTCAAGGTGGCGGCAAAGGCATGCCGGTGTGTGCTGACGCCGTACGGCGTGACAGGCAACGAGAAACTTCGTGTAGTCATTTTATTAACTGTACCCTGGGCTATGGCGTCGATCAGGATGGTATCGACCGAGAGGGGCAGGTGGTGTCCGTGTTGCTCGGTATGCCCGATAGGAATCAGGATCACCTTGCCGCGCTCACTGTCCGGCGGGAGCATAACGGGCGGCGCGGTTTGGGATGGATGAGGCAGGGTTAGCAGTGGAAAGTGAAACGTGGATGCCGGGAGATATTGCGGGACAAATCCCTGCGGGGCCAGGCAATAGACGCGCGAGAAACCATCCTCGCGTAGGGAGTGGACCAGTTTGGCGAGCAGTTCGGCCAGCGTTGATTCTGGTACGGCCAATCCGCTGCCGCGCCAGCCGAACGGGAGGGGGGGCAGGAGTCCGATGCGGGGCGGGTGAGCCAGTTGGCCGGCCAGCAGGTTCAGGTTGTAGCCCGAACCGAACGGCAGGATGAGCGGCGTGTCGCGCGGCAGGTCGGCCGCTTCGGGCCAGGTCAGTTCGTCATATGGGAAGAAAGTGGTCATAGGGGCAACCTTTCGAAATATCCAAATTTTCGTGTAGTCAATTTACCACTTACACTCGTTCGTTATACCTGTTCTATAATACTTACACCATCAAATACCAATCCAGGAAACGTTCGATGCGCTCATACACATCCAATTGATTCTTACGCCGCAAGAAGCCGTGCGGTTCATCGGGGTAGGTTTTGTATTCGAAAGTCTTGCCATGCGCTTTGAGCGCCTCCACCCATTCTTCCGAGGCTTCGGGCGGCACCACATCGTCGAGCAGGCCGTGCAGGATCAGCACTGGTTTTTTGACGTTGGCGACATCGTTGATGGGGGAGCCTTGCTCGTAGGCGGCGCGGTTCTTCGCAGGGTGGCCGAGGAAGATTTCGGTGTACAGCCGCAGTTCGCGCTTGCACTGCGCCCAGGACGAATACAGGTTGGAATCGCCGTACTTGGCGACGCCGCACGCAAAATGGTATTCTGGGTCGCGCGAGAGGGCGCAAATCGTCATGTAGCCGCCATAACTGCCGCCCAGGATGGCGATGCGCGCCGGGTCGATGCCGGGCAGGGTCGCCAGGTATTTCGCGCCGTAGATGCAGTCTTGCGTGTCGCCAACGCCCCAATCGTTGTAGTTGCGATGTTCGAACGCCACGCCGTAGCCGGTGGAGCCGCGATAGTTCGGCGCAATGAACGTGTAGCCTTTGGCTACCAGGTACTGCGCCAACTCGTCCCATTCGGCGGCGTACAGCGCCGACGGCCCGCCGTGCGGGTGCAGCACCGCCGCGCCGTTGGGCTTTTCCGGGCGGTACAGGAAGGCGGGAATTTCCAGCCCGTCGAAACTCTTGTAACTGACTACCTCAGGCATCGCCAGTTTGTTCTTTGCCATGGCGGGCGGCATGGAGAAGGTTAGTTGGGTGACTTCGCCATTTTCGATGTCAATGCGGTAGATGTCGGGCGGCTGGACGGGACTTTCGAACTCGAAGGTGATGGACTTGCCGTCCGGCGACCAGTTGGGATTGGAGTGGACTCCCATCTCTGTGCGTAACTCGGTCAGACTCCCCTTGTCCTGCTCCCACATCCCCAACGTAAACGAACCCTGACGGATGACCGTCAGCGCGACGCGCGTGCCGTCGGGCGAGAAGGCGAACTGGGCGATGTCATATCCTAGTTTGGTGGCCTGGCGCAGGCCAGAGCCATCCGGGCGCACCATCCACAAGTCATCGTGGCCGTCTTCCTGGCAGATGAAGGCCACCCATTTGCCATCCGGCGACCAGCGCGGGCTGTGCGTGCGCGTCTTTGGCTTGCCGTAGAGCGTGCGGGTCTCGCCGCTTTCGAGGTCGAGCAGGCAAATATCCAGGCGGTTGATGTCATCGAAGCGGCGCAGCAGGTAGGCGATGGATTTGCCGTCTGGCGAGGGCTGTGGGTCCCAGTGATCGCCGTCAGCGGAGTCGGTCAGTGCGCGCGGCCAGGCGCCGGCCCGGTCAGTCAGCACGAGTTGATCGGCTGCATGGCGCGTCACGCCGACGATGAGGCGCTCGGAGTCGGGCATCCATTTGGGCGCAAAGCCGCCCTCGGTGAAATCGGTGATCTTTTCCGGCAGGCCGCCGTCTGAAGAAACGACATGCACGTGCCCGTCGATGGTGAAGGCCAGCCACTTGGAATCGGGCGACCATTGGGGAATCTCGTCGTCCCAGTAGGCTACCATGTCGCGGTCGGTGGTGAACCGCTGGGGCCAGGCGCCCGGTTCGTTTAACGGGAGCAGGTATACGTCGGAGAGGGAGGCGGTGTCCTTGATGAAGGCGATGGCGTTCCCATCCGGCGCGAGGCGGTGGTTGCGTATCCGTTCCAGCGACGTGATCAAGGATAGATTCCAACCCGCAGGCGGTTTGATGTCTGGCCGGGTGAGGGAAGGCCAGCCGTTGCGTTCGTATTTTTCAGTTAGTTTGATCGTTTTTTCCATGACGAGATTCCTTGAAATAGAATTGAGGTTTTAACTTTCCCTATCTGCAAATATACTGTAAAATAGATAAAAATGGATACTGATTCACCGTCAGATTATTTCGACCAGATCGTTACCGGGGTCGTTGACATCCTGGTTTTGTAAATGCGCCTCGGCAGCAGTTTGCTGCGGGCGCGTTTGTTTTCAGGGGTATACTCCCCACTCACCCACCTTTGAAGGAGGCAGAAATGTACGTAAGAAACACCTTGATGATGCTGCTAGTCACGCTTGCCCTATTGCTTGCGGCGTGTGGCGGCGGCCAAGAAGCGCCCGAGGCTCCTGCGCCAGCAGAGCCGGGCGCTGAAGAACCGCAGGCTCCCGCCGAGGCGCCTGCGGAACCGGCTATTGTCCGGGTTGGTTATGCCGGCAGCCCGGACACGTTGAATCCGGGCGCGGCTGTGTTGTCGGAGTCGTACATCATGTTCGAACTGGTCTACGATTCCATGTATAACCTGAACATGGACAACACGTTCTCCCTCAACCTGGCCGAGAGCGCCGAAGTGTCCGAAGACAACCTGGTGTGGACGTTCAAACTGCGGGACGCTACGTTCCATGACGGCACGCCGTTGACAGCAGATGATGTGGTTTTCTCGTATGATCTGTACGCCAACACGGAAGGCTATCCCTGGATGGGCGACTATACATATTATTTCGAGAGCGTCGAAGCGCCCGATCCAAAAACTGTGGTCATTACGTTGTCCGAGGCCATCCCCAACCTGGACGCCCAACTCGTCTTCCTGTATGTGCTGCCCAAGCACATCTGGGAAAATGAAGACGCGGTTGAGTTCGAGAATGAGCAGATGATCGGCAGCGGTCCGTTCAAGATGGTGGAATACAAGCAGAATGAGTTCGTCCACCTGGCTGCCAACAAAGATCATCCCCAAGCGCCCAAAGTGGACGAGGTCATCTTCCAGACCTTCGAAAGCAACGACGCCCTGGTGCAGGCGATCAAGACCGGGCAGGTGGATATGATCACCGAGTTCCCGGCCACTTCCATCGAAACTTTACGGGGCGCGGAGAACGTCGAAGTTGTGACCGGCGCGCCGCTGGCGCCGACGGTCACGGACGTGATCTTCAACCAGTGCGCGGAAGCCAATTGCCCTGAAGGGGATGGCATTTGCTCCGGTCACCCGTCCTTGCAAGACCGCAATGTACGCCTGGCGCTGGCGCATGCCACCGACAAGCAGAAGATCATTGATGTGATCTACCTGGGCCTGGCGTCGCCTGGAACCACCCTGATCCCAGATGGCCTGGGCGTTTGGTACAACAGTGGCATCAAGGACTACGAGTTCGATGTGGCCAAGGCAAACCAGATTCTGGATGAGGCCGGTTATAAGGATACGGATGGCGACGGCGTACGCGAGATGCCGGATGGCACCAACCCGCTGGTCTATCGCATGAACTGGCCAAGCGACTCGGTAGACAGCCCACGCCTGGCGGAGTTGTTGGGCGAGATGTGGCAGGTGGTAGGCGTGGACGTGGAACCCCAGGCCATGGACCCGGACGCCCTGACTGCGGCCTGCTGCCCGGCCTTCGATTTCGACGTTATGTTGTGGGGTTGGGGCTCAGACCCGGACCCGAACCTGCTCCTATCTGTTATGACCACCGATGAAATCCCGACCGGCAGCAGCGAGACCGGTTATTCCAACCCGGAATTCGATGCGTTGTACTACGAGCAGGCTTCTGAGATGGAGTTCGAAAAACGCCAGGAAAAGGTCTGGCAGATGCAACAGATCGTCTTCGACGATGTGGTCTACATCATTCCGTACTATGACCCCTCCTTGCAGGCTTTTCGCGCCGATCGTTTCACTGGTTGGATCACGGATCAGCCCAAGGTTGAATTGTCCGATCCAGCCTCGTTGATCGCTATCGAACCCGTCCCGTAGTTCAGCACGATCGTAAAATCTGGGTGGCAGGGCGACCTGCCACCCAGGCTTGTTTTTGTTTGTGTAGAAATGGGCGTTTTTGTATCCAGGAGCAGCCGTGAACAGACGACAATACCTGATCAGGAAATTTGCCTGGGCAATTTTTACGATTGCCTTTGTGCTCGTATTGAATTTTTTCTTGTTCCGTATCCTGCCGGGCGACCCGGCGCGGTCCGGTATTCATGACCCGCGCTTGAAAAAAGAGGCTGTGGAGGCCATCCGCATACGCTATGGATTAGACAAACCAGTCATCAATTGTATTGAAAAGATCAACCCGGTCGAGTTTGGTAGTTGCCTTATCAATCCGCTCGATACACAATTCTTTATTTACGTGGCTAACCTGTTCAAAGGGGAAATGGGAATCAGTTACCACACCAACAAGCCAGTAGCCGATATCCTGGTAGAACGTATCTGGAACACCGTTCTTTTAATCGGCGCGGGGCAGATCCTTTCGATTATCCTTGGGGTTGTAATGGGTATCTTTGCAGCCTGGAAAGCGCGCTCGGCCATTGATTATGGCGCGTTGTTGACCAGCCTGTTGGCCTGGAGCCTGCCGACCTTCTGGCTGGGGATCATCCTGTTGTTCTGGGGCAGCGCGCATGGCTTACCGATTGGTGGGAAAGCCACGCCTGGGATGTCGAGCATGCCCTGGACAGACCAGTGGGTGGATATTTTCAAACACATGCTCCTGCCGACGCTGACGTATACGATCGTGTACCTGGGGGAGTACACGTTGATCATGCGCTCCAGCCTGCTGGATGTGTTGGCTGAGGATTACATCCTGACGGCCAAAGCCAAAGGATTAAGCACGTTCCAGATTCTTAAAGATCACGCCCTGAAGAATGCCATGCTGCCGCTGGTGACCGTGATTGCCATCAACTTGGGATTCACCGTAGCGGGTGCGCTGCAAATTGAAACGGTCTTTTCGTGGCCGGGATTGGGAGGAGCGATTTATGAGTCTGTAAACCGCCGCGACTTCCCGGTGCTGCAAGGCACCTTCCTTTTGATCGCAATCAGTGTGATCCTGGCAAACCTGATCGCGGATCTGACTTATTCTTATCTCGATCCACGCGTACAGTCGGAGTCGTAATATGGAAGCCCAAACTGTTGAGTCTAAAGCCCCACCCAGATCGTCTCCATTCCTGGACACCTGGAAAAAATTCAGCAGGAATCGCATGGCTGTAGTTGGTTTGTTGATGTTGGTGAGCATTGTTTTGGTTGCTATTTTCGCCGATACCATTGCCACGTATGATGTCACCACATCTGTGGACATAACCAGCAAGGATATTTATACCCCGCCTAACGCGGAACACTGGTTTGGAACCGATGACGCCGGGAAGGATGTGTATTCCAATTTTGTCTATGGGGCGCGCATTTCCCTGACAGTGGGTTTCTTTGCGGCCTTCATTTCGATTTTTATTGGCGGGGTAATGGGCATTGTTGCAGGTTTCTATGGGGGACGCGTCGAAAACCTGTTGATGCGCTTAACCGACATCATGCTGGTCATCCCCGATTTGCCGCTGATGGTGGTGATCGTGGCAATGACCAAGCCGAGTTTGATGAACATCATCTTTGTTATTGGTTTGCTGGGATGGACGACCACCTCTCGCATTGTTCGTTCGCAGACGCTGGCGGTGAAATCACGCAAGTTTGTTTTGCGGGCGCGCGCGATCGGGGCCGGGAATTTTCACATCATCCTGCACCACATCTTGCCGCTGGTGATGCCATTGTTGGTTGTCAATGCCATCCTGGTCATCTCACTGGCAATCTTGAACGAAAGTGCGCTCAGTTTCATTGGCCTGGGCGATCCAACCGCGCTTTCTTGGGGGCAAATGCTCAACTTCGCTTTTGGGCGCGGCGCCATGTCGGCCGGGGCGTGGTGGGCGCTGGTGGTGCCGGGCTTGGGGATCGTTTGGGTCGTGCTGGCGTTGACGTTGCTCGGGCATGGTCTCGAGCAGGTGTTGAACCCGAGGCTGGAATTCCATCATTTGGAACCGGGCAGGCCGGTCGTCCAGGGCGAAGCGCAGACGCCAGCGGCCAGGGCAGAAGATGGGCGTCCCATCCTGCTGGATGTGCAAGACCTGTCTGTCAGTTATATTACCGAGGGAAAACCCCCGGCGCGCGCCGTAGAGGGCGTCAGTTTCCAGTTACATGAGGGCGAGTTGATGGGCCTGGTGGGCGAGAGCGGCTGCGGGAAAACAACCCTGATGTTGGCGTTGATGCGGCTGCTGCCGCCGGCTGGTCAGATCGTGGGCGGAAAGGTATGGTTCATGGGGCGGGAACTGACGGCCATGAGCGAGGAAGAGTTGGGAAACGTGCGCTGGAATGGCATCTCGATCGTCTTCCAGGGCGCGATGAACGCCTTCAACCCGGTGCGCACGGTGGGCGATCAGATCTTCGAAGCCATCCAGAAGCATACTCCTATCCTACCGGGGGATAAGATCGAAGACCGCGTTAGCGAATTGCTTGAGCTGGTGGGAATTTCTGCGGAACACAAAAAACACTTCCCGCACCAATATTCGGGTGGGATGCGCCAGCGGGCCATGATCGCTATGGCGCTGGCCTGTAACCCGTCGGTGGTGGTCGCGGACGAGCCTACTACTGCCCTGGACGTGATGATCCAGGCGCAAATCTTGGAATTACTGGATGACCTGCGCAAAAAATTGGGTCTCTCCATCATCTTTGTGACACATGACCTGGGCGTGGTGGCCGAGATGTGCGATTCGGTGCTGGTGATGTACGGAGGTGTGACGGCGGAATACGCCAGCGTGGACACAGTCTATAATGCGCCGCGTCATCCCTACACCCAGGAATTGCTCAAAGCCTTTCCGGACCTGTCCAAACTGGACAAACGCCTGGCTTCGATCCCTGGCTACCCGCCGCGCCTCGACCAACTCCCGCCAGGCTGCCGCTTTGCGCCGCGTTGCCCGCAAGCCATCGAGCGCTGCCATGTGGAACAACCGGCCTTGCATCGGTTGGACGGCAAGCACGTCGCCAGTTGCCACTTGCTGGAAAAGTAAAAGGTGCCGACATGACTATACCGGATTATTTCCTCGAAGTACGCGACTTGAAAAAATATTTCCAGGCTGGGCGGCCAGGCTGGTTTTCCAAGGAAGTGCGCCGCGTCCATGCAGTGGATGATATTACCCTGCAATTGCAGCGCGGCGAGGTGATTGCGTTGGTCGGTGAGAGCGGCTGCGGCAAGTCCACGCTGGCATTGACCCTGATGGGGCTGGAAAAGCCGACCGAAGGCAAGATCATCTTCGAGGGGGAAGATGTTACCTATGCGGATGAGAAGAAACAGAAAGCACTGCGGCAACGCATCCAGATGGTCTTCCAGGATCCATACGAGTCGCTCAACCCGACCCAGACCATCGAAGAGATTGTGGGTGAGCCGCTGATTGTGCATGGCCTGGGACTTGGCCCCGTCGAGCGGCGCGAGCGCGTGGTGAGCGCGCTGGAAGATGCCGGGCTGAAACCGGCGGATATTTACATGCGCCGCTTTCCGCATGAACTATCTGGCGGACAGCGCCAGCGTGTGGTGATTGCGGGCGCGCTCGTCCTGGAACCGCACCTCCTGCTGGCCGATGAGCCGGTTTCCATGCTCGACGTTTCCATCCGCGCTGAAATCCTGAACCTGCTGGCCGACCTGCGCAAGACGCGGCAGATTTCGATCATTTTCATTACCCATGACCTGGGGACGGTTGGCTATTTTGCCGACCGTATCGCAGTCATGTATCTGGGCCGAATCGTAGAAACAGGCCGGATGCGCGAGGTGTTGGAAAATCCGCAGCATCCTTATACGAGGGCGCTGTTGTCGGTTATCCCGGTACCTAACCCGCGCTTGCGGCGCGAGCGGGTCATCTTGCAGGGCGAGACGCCCAACCCGATCGACCTGCCTAGCGGCTGCCGCTTCCATCCGCGTTGCCCGGTTGCTGTTGACCGCTGCAAGAAAGACGACCCTCCTTTTGTCGGCTTGAGTGATACGCATATGGCGGCGTGTTTGCTGCTCAAAACCCGGTAATTTGGAAATTGCCATTGCAATATCTGCCTCAGCCAGCATCGCGCCTGCTGGCTGAGGCAGGGTTTTGCATTGCAGTCCATTACTTTTTTCGTGTTGGTGTGACTGTGAACAAATTGCCAAAAAACTCGATATACAACACGATCAAGGCTGTATTGCTAGTTGGTTTTTCATTGCTGGTGTACAGCCTGATCCTGTTGAACCGCTTTCCAAATTTCCTACGCCCCTTGAGTATGTTTGTGCGCACCGGGTATACGCTGGCGGCGCCTGTTTTGTTTGTATTCTTTTATATCGCATTCCGGCTACGAGGCGGGTTGGGAAAGTTTTTCTCATTGGCGTTTACCCTGGCAGTATTTGCCTTGGCCCTGGCAGGCGCCTGGGCTGCCGGTACCACCGAATCGGGGATTTTAAGCGGTGTTGTTCCCATGTTCGACTCGGCCTCCTACTATGTCGACGCATTGCGTTTGCTGGCGGGAGATGAATTCAGCGTGACATCCTCCCGTAGGCCGCTGTTCATAGCGCTCTTTGCGGTCTTGTTATTCATTTCCCAGCATAACTTGATGATAGCGCTTGGTATCCTGAACCTGTTTGTTGCAGTAAGTTGTTACTTATTGGCAAGGGAAATCCAGCGAACGCATGGGGCTGGGATAGCCGTCTTTGCGCTCCTGATACTTTTCATGTATTACCGTTTTCATAGCGGCGCTGTGCGGACCGAGTCGCTGGGGGTAGCGTTGAGCGCCCTGGGCGCGGCATTTTTTTGGCGCAGCGTTGTTCAACAGCAAGGCAGGTTGGCGTTGGTTGGCATCTTTTTGACCGCTTTTGCCATGATTGCCCGGGCGGGTACGTTCTTTAGTTTGCCGCTTTTGGTCCTGTGGGGAAGTTGGGTTTTCCGGCAACCAGGCAGGAAATTCTCCTGGATATTTGCTCTTTCTGGGATTGGGCTTGTCCTTGGCGCATTCTTTTTCAACCAACTTGTCACCCAGGCTTTTGGGACACGTGAAGCCGTCCCCTTTGGTAATTTCTCTTATTCATTTTATGGCCTGGCATCCGGTGGAAAATCCTGGGCAGAGGTACAGAAGGTGCATCCTGGCGCGGACGATTTGGAAATCTACAGACTTGCATTCGACTTGATTCGTGAGAGACCTGGCTTGATTGTCCAGGGTGCGCTGTATAACTGGAAGATATTCTTCTCGAATTCGAACTACGGTCTGTTTTCCTTCATGGGCGGAGAGACGCTTGCCAGTGCTACTATTTCGCATTGGCTGTTAGTGGGCTTGAGTTGTTTGGGGATCATAAGTTGGCTGCGGAATCCCAAGGATCATTTTGCGAGTTTTGTCATTGTTGCGGCTGCTGGAGTGTTCATTTCCGTTCCGTTCCTGCCGCCCACGGATGCGTTCCGGGTGCGCGCCTACGCTGCCAGCATCGTAGTCATTGGCTTATTGCCCGGATTGGGACTTCATTTCCTGTTGAGGCGTTTCCGGGACTTTCATCTCCCGCCGCAGGTCGATTTCCCCGCCTCCTTTGCTTTGCCGGGGTTCAGCGCAGCGTTTTTGGGGCTGGTCTTGCTTGGGCCGTTCCTCCTGCATGGGGTGGAACCATCGCCAGCCTTGCCCCCCACTGGATGCCCGGCAGGGATGACATCCCTGATCGTCCGTTACGACCCGGGAACGATGATCCATCTTGTCCCGCAGAAAACGCAGGTTTTGGAATGGGCGCCTGTCTATAAGACGGGCGGTTTCCAACGTAACCTGCACGATTTTCCCAGTTTTGCTTTTGCCGGGTGGGCCAGCGAGATCAAGCCTGGATATTCCCTGTTCTATGCGCTCGATTGGCGCGCCTCAGGGATGGCCTTGATCGTGCTTCCTACTGCTCCCTTGCCTGACCCGCCAGCCATATTGGAAGTGTGTGGGAAATGGGAGACGGAGCCTGAGATTGCCCAATTCTTTGCCTTCGATGCGCAATTTTCTACAAAGGTAGGAATGCCTTAACCTCCTGGCCTGGAACCAATGGGCGCTTTCCAGCGTCATGGACTTGTGAGAAGATATGTACACGATTTGGCGAACCCGGCTATTATCACAGGAGGCTGTTCATGAACGAGAAAAAAGATTCCAGGAATCAAGCCAGGGCGGCGATTGGCGCATTTGTGTTGATTGCGCTGGCTGCTGCGGCGTTCTTCTACATCCAGAGTAAGACCGGCCCCGGACAGCCCATTCCCCCCGAAGCCACACCCCAAAGCGGAGAAGTGATGCCAACACTCGAAGCCACTCCCGGCGCTCCAACCATCCGCCTGAGTGACGGCAACGCCCAGCCGCAGGCGCTCGAGTCCCTGCCGCTGGCAGCCGGGGAGTCGCTCTCGGACGAAGAGACCGCCGCCATTTTGGCGCGCTTGCCGGCCCTGGCGCCGCTGCCCGGCGAGCAAGTGGATTTCAAACTTCCCGATGAAGTCCTGCCGCCGCCGCGCCCCGGCGCAACCATCGAAGAGCCCTTTCCTGCGCCTGCTGGGGAAGCCGCGCCTGAAGTCTATTCCGGCCCGTTGGAAGTGCTGCGTTACAGCCCGGAAGGGGAAATCCCCATTGCGCCTTTTGTCAACGTCACTTTCAACCAGCCGATGGCGCCGCTTGGCGCGCTGCATGACCTGGCAATGGAAGACGTGCCGGTGGTTGTCGAACCATCCCTGCCGGGGACGTGGCGCTGGCTGGGGACGAAGACGCTCAACTTCCAGTACGACTCCGACCTGATCGACCGGATGCCGATGGCAACCGAATATACCGTTACGGTCCCCGCCGGGACCAAATCTGCCGTGGGCGGGGTACTCGTTGAACAGGTACAGTTCCGCTTCAGCACGCCGCCCGTTACAGTGGTCAGTACCTACCCGTATTCTTCTGAACCGCAGCCGTTGGAGCCGCTCTTTTTTGTGATATTCAATCAACGGATCGAGCCTCTCGCCGTGCTGGCGACCGTCGAAGTGGAAGTAGGCGGGAGCGTCGTCCCGATCCGGCTGGCGGACGAGGCCGAAATCGCCGCCGATGAATCTGTCCAGTATCTGGTCGAATTCACACCTGAAGGCCGTTGGCTGGCGTTCAAAACTGTCGCGCCCCTGCCCAAGGACAGCGCCGTCACCGTTACTATCGGCCCGGGCGCGCCCTCTGCCGAAGGCCCGCTGCTGACGACCGAAGCGCAATCCTACAGTTTCCAGACCTATGCGCCGTTGGAGATCGTGGAACATGGTTGCTCCTGGTGGGACGACGATTGCCCGCCGCTCTCGCCGTTCTACATCCGTTTCAACAACCCGCTCGACGCCGCCGCGTACAACGAGACCATGCTGCGCGTCGAGCCGGAGATCCCCGGCGCATCGGTGAACATCCTCGGCAATACCATCAGCATCAGCGGCGCGACGGTTGGCCGTACAATGTATAAAGTGACTGTCAGCGATGGCGTGAAAGACGTCTTCGGACAGACGCTTGGCAAGGAACAAACGCTGACCTTCAAGGTCGGCCCGGCCGAGCCCTTCTTGCGCGGCCCGGAGAGCAATTTCGTCACGCTCGATCCGGATTCATCCAAGCCTGCGCTTTCGCTTTACGTTATGAACTACGACCGGCTGGATGTACAAATCTACGCCGTCCAGCCCTCCGACTGGCCGGCCTTCAAGTACTACATCCAGGAATACCAGCGCACCGACCAGCCGCCAACGCCGCCCGGTCGCCTCGTCCGCAATGAGACTTTGCGACTGGACGTCCCCAACGACACACTCAGCGAAGTGAACCTCGACCTGAGCCGCGACCTGCGGGGCGGCTTTGGTCAGTTCTTCGTCATCGTCAAGCCGCCCAAGGGTTTGTTCGAAAACGAACGCTATTGGGAGCACGTGCTGGCCTGGGTGCAGGTGACGCACCTTGGCTTGGATGCCTTCGTAGACCACAGCGACATGGTGGTGTGGGCCACCGACCTGCGGGATGGAACCCCGCTTCAAGGACTGGACATCGTGCCTGCCTCCGGCAAAGGGGGCGTTACCGGCGCGGACGGCGTGGCCCGTTTCCCCATCCCGGCGGATGGCGCTGCCTGGCTGACAGCCCAACGCGGCGATGACCGGGCTATCCTGCCCGCCTCGTCCTACCTATGGGACGATTCTGGCTGGACTCGCCGTCCCACAGACGATTTCCTGCGCTGGTACGTCTTCGACGACCGCGCCATGTACCGCCCTGGTGAGGAAGTGCACGCCAAGGGCTGGATCCGCCTGGTGGGCGGGGCGCAGGACGGCGACGTGGGGCTGGTCGGCCCGAGCCTGACCGCTGTGGACTACAACGTCTACGACCCGCAGGGCAACGACATCGGGAGCGGACAGGCGGTCGTCAACGCGCTGGGCGGCTTTGACTTCAACTTTACCATCCCCGAAAATGCCAACCTGGGGTATGCGACCGTCGAACTAAGCGCAAACGTGGGCCTCGATGGGCGCAATTACTCACATTCTTTCCAGATCCAGGAATTCCGCCGCCCCGAGTTCGAGGTTATCGCCCGCAACGAGACCAGCGGCCCGTACTTTGCGGATGGTTCGGCGACGGTAGCCGTGGAGGCCAGGTACTACGCCGGCGGCCCGCTGCCCAACGCGGATACTAACTGGTTGGTCACATCCACGCCGACCAATTACAGCCCGCCCAACTGGCCGGATTTCACCTTCGGCGTCTGGCAGCCGTGGTGGCGGTTCTATGGCAGCGACTCTCAAAACGGCGGATCCCAGACCCTTGCCGGGAAGACCGACGCCAGCGGCGCGCATTACCTGGACATGGACTTCACGCCAGACGGCTCCATGCGTCCGTTCAGCGTGCAGGCTGAGGCTACGGTCATGGACGTCAACCGGCAGGCCTGGGCCAGCAGCGCCAACCTGCTCGTCCATCCCGCCGACCTGTACGTGGGGCTGCGTAGTGAGCGCTACTTCGTCCAGCGCGGCGAGCCGCTAGACATCTCCCTGATCGTGACCGACCTGGACGGGAACGCCGTCCCTGGCCGCGAGATCGAAGTGAATGCAGCCCGGCTGGACTGGAAATTCCAGGACGGCGAGTGGCGCGAGATCGAGGCCGACCCGCAGGATTGCACTGTCACATCTGGGCAAGAGCCGGTGCAGTGCAAATTCGAGACGCCCGTTGGCGGGCGCTACCGCATCACCGCCCTCGTCGTGGACGACAGGGGTCGCGGGAACAAGAGCATCATCACGCGCTGGGTCAGCGGCGGCGGATTGCCGCCCTCGCGCGAAGTGGAGCAGGAAGAAGCCACCCTGATCCCCGACAAGGAGACCTGGCAGCCCGGCGATACCGCCGAAATCCTGGTGCAGTCGCCGTTCAGCCCGGCCGAGGGCCTGCTCACCGTCAGCCGCAGCGGATTCCTCTACACTGAGCGTTTCTCACTTGCGGATGGCAGCGCCACGCTGCGCATCCCCATCCAGGCGGCTTACATCCCCAACCTGACCGTCCAGGTGGACCTGGTCGGTTCTGCGCCGCGTACGGATGATTTCGGCGAGCCGCTGCCGGATGCGCCCATGCGCCCGGCCTACGCCAGCGCTTCCCTGGTTCTCAGCATCCCGCCCTTGCAGCGCAGCCTGTCGCTGGACCTGTCGCCGCGCGAGACGGCGCTCGAACCCGGCGGCCGGACGACGCTGGACGTCACGCTCAAGGACGCGGACGGGAATCCGGTCCAGGACGCCGAACTGGCTGTGGTGGTCGTGGACGAATCCATCCTGGCGCTGACGAATTACCAACTCAACGATCCTATCGCGGTCTTCTACGGCAGCCGTTCATCGGATGTATCCAGCGCCTACAGCCGCGCCAGTATCCTGCTGGCCAACCCGCTGGCTTTCGAGGATGAAATGCGCGTCATGGCGACGCAAACCGCAGTGGGCGCCGCCAAGAACGATGGATTGATGGCGTTTGGGGAGGTCATGCTGGCGCCGATGGCCGCCGCGCCTGCCGAAGAGTCTGCCCTTCAAGAGGCAGATGTCGCGCCAGGGGCTCCATCCGGACAGCCCGCCATTACCGTGCGCTCGGACTTCAACCCGCTGGCGGCCTTTGCGCCTGACGTGCGCACCGACGTTGGAGGCCGCGCCAGCGTGGACATCCGCCTGCCCGATAACCTGACGCGCTACCGCATCATGGTGGTGGCCGTAGACAGCGCCGGCAACCGTTTCGGCTCCGCCGAGAGCAACCTGACCGCCCGCCTGCCGTTGATGGTGCGCCCGTCTGCGCCGCGCTTCCTGAACTTTGGCGATACCTTCGAATTGCCGGTTGTGTTGCAAAACCAGACCGACTACCCGATGAGCGTAGATGTAGCCGTGCAGGCCGCCAATGCAAACCTGACCGGCGCGCGCGGCTTGCGCGTGGATGTGCCGGCCAATGACCGCGTCGAAGTGCGTTTCCCGGTCGGCACGGATGCAGCCGGGACGGCGCGCTTCCAGATGGCGGCTGTCTCGGGGAGTTATGCCGACGCTGCGGCGGTGGACCTGCCTGTGTATACGCCTGCCACCAGCGAGGCTTTTGCGACCTACGGCGTGGTAGATGATGGCGCTATTGCCCAGCCGGTGCTGCGTCCCAGCGATGTTTTCCCGCAGTTCGGCGGGCTGGAGGTGCAGACCTCCTCGACCGCCCTGCAGGCTTTGACAGATGCGGTCATCTACCTGGTCAACTATCCCTACGAGTGTTCGGAGCAGATGGCTTCGCGGGTGTTGGGCATCGCCGCCCTGCGCGACGTGTTGACGGCCTTCGAGGCCGAGGGATTGCCGTCGGCTGAGGAAATGGAAGCAACCGTCGGGTCGGATCTGACGCGCCTGGCCGCCCTGCAGAATTACGACGGCGGTTTCCCGGTCTGGCGTCACGGCCAGGAGTCCATCCCCTTCTACACCATCCACGTGGCCCACGCTATGGCGCGCGCGGAGTTGAAGGGTTACGCCGTCCCGCAATATACGAAAGAGCAGGCGCTGTACTATTTGAAAGACATCGAGAGCCACTATCCGGTTTGGTACAGCCAGCGCACCCGCTGGACGCTATCCGCCTACGCGCTGTACGTGCGGGATTTGATGGGCGACCACGACCCGGCCAAGGCGCGCCAGTTGCTGGACGAGGCCACGCTGGAGAACCTGCCGCTCGAAGCGGTCGGCTGGATCTGGCAGGCGCTGGCGGGCGATCCGAACTCTGCGCCGGAACTGGAGGCCATCCGCCGCTATGTGGGCAACCGCGCCGTGGAGACGGCCGGGGCGGCCAACTTCACCACCGACTATGACGACCAGGCCTACCTGATCCTGGGCTCCAGCCGCCGCGCGGACGCGATCCTTTTGGACGCGCTGATGGCCGATAACCCGGATAGCGACCTGATCCCCAAGGTGGCGGCCGGCCTGCTGGCGCACCGCAAGCAGGGACGCTGGAACAACACGCAGGAGAACGTCTTCGTGCTGATCGCGCTCGACCGCTATTTCAATACCTACGAAGCGCAGACGCCCGATTTCGTGGCGCGCATCTGGCTGGGAGAGACCTACGCGGGCAGCCATGCCTACGAGGGGCGCACTACCGAGCGCCATGAGACGATGATCCCGATGAGTTACCTGGTCGACCCATCCAGGCCGGACGAACAGGATCTGGTCATCCAAAAGGATGGGACAGGGCGCTTGTATTACCGCCTGGGCTTGAAATATGCGCCCACCGACCTGCAACTGGAGCCGCTCGATATGGGCTTTGTCGTCCAGCGCGCGTACGAGGGCGTGGACGACCCCGAAGATGTCTACCGCGATGCGGACGGCGTCTGGCACATCCGGGCGGGAGCGCGCGTGCGCGTGCGCATCAGCATGGTGGCCGACAATCGCCGCTATCACGTGGCGCTGGTGGACCCGCTGCCGGCCGGGCTGGAGATCGTCAACCCGGCGCTGGCGGTTTCACAGGGCACCCCGCAGGACCCCAACAGCCCGGATTATCGCTATGGCTGGTGGTGGTGGGGAACCTGGTACGAGCACCAGAACATGCGCGACGAACGCGCCGAAGCCTTCACCACCCTGCTGTGGGACGGCGTCTACGAGTACACATACATCGCGCGCGCTACCACGCCGGGCAGGTTCGTCGTCCCGCCCGCCAGGGCTGAGGAGATGTATTCGCCGGAGGTGTTCGGCAGGAGCGGCAGTGATTGGGTGGTAGTGGAGTAGAAAAATCGTCCCGAAGGCCATCGACCTTCGGGACGATTTTATCGTCAATCCGCTGCCACTTCTTTCACTTCCATTACGCCTTCTTCGTCCACCCCGTACCGCGCCTCCAACTCATGCCGGAACTGCTGCGTGTACAGGCGATAGTAATGCCCGCGCAGTTTCAGCAGTTCGGCGTGCGTGCCTTGCTCCGCGATGCGCCCGTCCTGGATGACCAGGATGCGGTCGG
>JBMOMO010000119.1:0-18259 GCA_049324135.1 Chloroflexota bacterium | reverse complement strand
AGAGGGGCCGGGGGTGAGGGCGAACTCCCCTCTCCCTCTGGGAGAGGGGCCGGGGGTGAGGGCGAACTCCCCTCTCCCGATGGGAGAGGGGCCGGGGGTGAGGGCTACATCTCCTTCATCATCAACGTCCACGACTGGCCTCATCCCGGCGAAAGCGCGGACATTCTGCTCCGACTCGTTGACCTGTTCGAGCGTTATGGCGTGCGCGGCGACTTCTACTTCACCCCTGAAATCACCCGCGAACTGGCGGAGACTCGCCCCGATGTGATAGAGCGTTTCAAGAACTCGAACATGACGGTCAGTTACCACGTCCGCCCGCCGCACCCGCTTTACACCGGCTTCGACTCGCGCCTGAAAGGCTTGAGCGACGAAGCGCTCTATCAAACCCTGCTCGATTACGAGACCTACGCCCTGGACCTCGAAACCGGCGACCTCGACCGTTCCCAGCCCGGCGGCTATGCCTACGTGGCGCAAGTGTTTGGCAGAAATCCCATTGTCGCCTCCGCGCCCAGCAGCGACCGGCGCATCAAGGACGCCGCCCAACGCGCCTATGCCAGCCTCGGCGCGCAGATGACCGTGCTGTATCACGAAGAAGGGACGAAACTCGAACAGCCCTTCGAGTACGTCAACGGCCTGCTCGCGCGCCCCAGCGACTTCAGCGTCACGCGCGTCACGCCGGTTGACGGCAGCGATAATTTCTGGTGGAACTTCATGTCCAGGCCAAACGCGGCGGGCTACAACCCGACCAAGATGCTGCAAAGTCAACTTGCGGAGTGGGTAGGTCAAAATGGCATTTTGACCAACAGCCGCGCCCCGTTCATCACCGCATTGATCCACGAAAACAACTTCTACCGCAGCGGCGCGGAAGGCTGGACTTCGATCTACTTCGACATGAACGGCGCGAAGAAGGGCAACCCGCTCCCCGCGCCGTGGGATTTATCCGCCCCCGACCCGTCGCGTCCGCGCGCGGAGGAAGACCAGGCCGCGATCTTCGCCGCCTACGAAGAGATGGTCGCCTACGCCGCTGCAAATTTGAGCGTGGTCACTTCGGAAGATATCCTTGTCCTGGCGAACAATTCACGGTGACGCTCCTTGTACATTGCCTCCCAAATTCACGCCCAGCCCAGCCAAGAGATAATTGTGTACACTTTCGAGACCGCCAGGAACAATCTATACTATGAGCCACAAAGGACAGATCTATGGCTACCCTTACCGTTTCCTCCAAACCACCTTTCTTGAGCCGCAAACTCGCGCTGGGGATCACCCCCGCTCATATTCTATTGATTGGCGTCATGCTGCTCTCCGTTGGCTTGCATTTCGCCAACCTGGACGCCATCGGCGACGCCAACACCTATTACACGGCTGCGGTCGAAAGCATGTTGCAATCGTGGAGCAACTTCTTCTTTGCGGCGGCTGAACCCGGCGGCTCTGTCACCGTAGACAAGCCCCCGCTGGGGCTGTGGATCGAAGCAGCCTTCGCCTTTTTCCTGGGCGTGGAGGGCTGGGTCGTGTCCCTGCCCAACATCCTGGCGGGCATCTTCAGCGCGCCGCTGCTTTACTACCTGGTCAAGAAATACATGGGCGAACTGGCGGGTCTGGTGGCTGCGCTCGTCCTGGCCGTCACGCCGGTCGCCGTCGCCACCGACCGCAACAACACCATGGACGGGATGCTGGTCTTCACGCTGCTGCTGGCGGCCTGGGCCTTCGTGGCCGCAACCGAGACCGGCAAATCGCGCTGGCTGTTCCTGGGCGCGTTCATCGTCGGGCTGGGATTCAACATCAAGATGCTGCAAGCCTTCCTGCCGCTGCCGGCCTTCTACGCGCTGTACTTCCTGGGCGCAAAAACCGGCTGGTGGAAGAAGATCCTCAGCATTGGCGTTTCGGCGGTCATCTTGCTGGTGGTCTCGCTCGCCTGGGTCGTGATCGTGGACCTGACGCCCGCCGACCGGCGTCCGTACATCGGCAGCAGCGAGGACAATACCGTCATGGAACTGATCGTCGGGCACAACGGCCTGTCGCGGCTGTTCAACCCGCGCAGCGGAGGGAATGCGCCCGCCCAGGCCGGGACAGCGCCGGACGCCCAGCAGGCTGCCCCAGGCGGGCAAGCCGTCCAACCGCCCGGCGTCAACCCCGGCGGGCAGGCCCTCCAGTCGCCTCCGCCCCGCGCGTTGGAGGCCTGCCAGGGACTCTCGCTGGGAGAGGCCTGCTCGTTCACCCAGCCCAACGGCAAGGACATCAACGGCGTGTGCATCATCCCGCCCGCAAGCGATCAACTGGCCTGCGCCCCGCAGGGCAGGCTCCCGCAAAACGGCCAACCTGCGCCCGGCGGCCAATACAACCAGCCGCGCCCCGGCTTCGACCCGCCCGCCGGCATGCTGGGCGACGGCCCCAACGCCAGCCCGGATGGCCCGAAGGACGCCGCTGGCAACACGCCCTTCAGCCAGGAGACCGGCTCGCCCGGCATCGCGCGCTTCTTCGTCTACCCGCTCTCAAAGCAAATGTCGTGGTTGCTGCCGTTTGCCCTCATCGGCCTCGGGATGGCCGTCTTCGCCGCGCGCCCGCGCCTGCCGCTGGAAGCGGAGCACAAAGCCCTGGTGCTGTGGGGCGGCTGGCTGCTGACCTGCCTGGTCTTCTTCAGCGCGGTCGAGGGCATCTTCCACGCCTACTACGCCATCATGCTGGCCCCGGCGTTGGGCGCGGTCGTGGGGATGGGGATAGCGCTCTTTTGGCGGTGGCAGGCCGCTCGTCCGTGGGTGAACGCGGGTCTGGTCATCGCGGCGGCTGTGACGGTCGCCTTCCAGGTCTTCACCGCAGCCCAATATGGGTTCGAGTCCGTCGTGGTCTACGCGCCTGTGGCCCTGCTGGGGATCAGCGCGCCCTTGCTGTTCGTCAAATTCCTGCGCCCGGCGGGGTACATCGCCCTCCTGGCGGCGCTGGTGATGATTCCCTTCCTGTGGACGGGCATGACGGTGCTGGACCGCGCCCCGAACACCAGCCTGCCGACCTCCATTGACGCGGGCGCGGCGCGTCAGACCCAGCCCAGGCCTGCTCCCGCGCTCAACGAGCCAAACCAGGCCGACAGCGCGCTCGTGGACTACCTGCAAGCCAACACGCAGGACGTGGAATACCTGGCAGCCGTGCAGAACGCCCACACCGGCGCGCCGCTGGTGCTGGCAACCGGACGCCCGGTGCTGTACATGGGCGGATTCGGCGGCAACGACCCGGTCATCGACGCGGCCGGGCTGGCCGAAATGGTCGCAAACGGCCAACTGCGCTACGTGCTCTTCGGCGGCGATAGAGGCAGACAAGACATCGCCGAATGGCTGCAAACCTCCTGCACGGTCGCGCCGGGGTTCAGCCAGGGAGACGCGCGCCCCGCGCAGGGAGGCCAGCGCCCCGGCAACGGACAGCCGAACACACTCTACCAATGCGGACCGTGACAATTGTCATGGCAAACAATGAGCGTAGCCACAACGTCCCCGGCAGGTTCGTGACCGGGGACACTGTGGTTTATTCTATATACTCCCTATACTGGGGGAAAGTTTAGAAAAGGAGAGCCTTATGAATACAAACAAGTGGAAGCAATTCATCGCCATCCCCTTCGCGGCCTTGCTGGTCGCGTGTGGGAATTTACCGCTGAACCTGAGGCAGCCGGAGGCGGGCAGCCCGTCCGCGCCGGAAGCGCCCCAGGCGGCGGGAACGCCCGCCGAAACGGGAGCAGGCCAGGGGGAGTCTGAGCCGGTCTCGTCCGTCCAAACGGGTCTGACCTATCCCATCGTGGACACGTCCGAGGGGAAATGTTACGACGAGCGCGCCGAAGTCGCCTGCCCGGCCGAGGGAGGAGCCTTCTACGGGCAGGACGCCCAGTACGCGGGGAACGCGCCTCGTTACCGGGACAATGGGGATGCCACCGTTTCTGATCTGATCACCGGCCTGACCTGGCAGCAAGACCCCGGCGAGAAGATGACCTACGCCCAGGCCGCAGCCGGCGCGGACGGTTTCTCGCTGGCCGGTTACGACGACTGGCGGCTGCCGACCATCAAGGAACTGTATTCGCTGATCCTGTTCGACGGTACGGACGTGAGCGTTTGCTCCAGCGGGACGTGCCAGGCCACGCCGTTCATCGATACGCGCTATTTCGATTTCTCGTACGGCGACGAGAGCGCGGGCGAGCGTATCATCGACTCGCAGTTTGCCAGCAGCACGAAATATGTCAGCGCCACCATGGGCGGGAACGAGACCATGTTCGGCGTCAATTTTGCCGACGGGCGCATCAAGGGCTATCCTACGGACAAGTTGTTCTACGTGCTGTACGTGCGCGGCAACCCCAACTACGGGCAGAACAGTTTCGTAGACAACGGCAATGGCGCAGTGACCGACAACGCCACCGGCCTGACCTGGATGCAGGACGACAGCGGCATGGGCATGGATTGGGAGTCCGCGCTAAACTACTGCGAGAGCCTGGACCACGCCGGAGCCGCCGACTGGCGCTTGCCGAACGTCAAAGAACTGCAAAGCATTGTGGACTACAGCCGTTCGCCGGATGCCACCAACTCGGCCGCCATTGACCCCATTTTCAACGTCAGCGCCATCACGAACGAAGCCGGGCAGACGGATCATCCCTTCTACTGGAGCAGCACTACCCACGCCGATTCAGCCGGGCATGGCGGCTACGGGTCGTACGTCTCCTTCGGGCGCGCGCTGGGATACATGAACAGCCAGTGGGTGGACGTGCATGGCGCGGGGGCGCAGCGCAGCGACCCCAAGAGCGGCAGCGCCTCCGACTACCCGACCGGGCACGGCCCGCAAGGCGACGCCATCCGCGTGGACAATTATGTGCGCTGTGTGCGCGGCGGGAGCGCCAGCCTGGATGTGGACGGCAACCCCTCTCCCGCGCGGCCCACGATGACGGTCACGTCCACCACCGGCGCGTCTATGCCCGGCCAGGGCGGGCAGGCTCCGCAGGGACAGGGACAAGGTACTCAGCAGGGAGCGGGCGGCGGACAGCCTCCGCAAGAAGCCGTCAACGCCTGCGCCGGTTCCAGCCGGGGCGCGGCCTGCTCCTTCACCACCCCCAACGGGCCGGTCGAGGGGGGGTGCCAACTGATCCAGGCGCAACTGGCCTGCGTCCCGGAAAACCGGCCATAAAAACAGGAGGCAGTCGCTTTGGTCGTGGCTGCCTCCCGGCCCTTACTCTTGCCAATGCCTGGGATCGTCGAGCGCCCGGGCGCAGGCCACCCGCCCGCTCACACGCCCGATGATCCCCGGACGGAGTTCCTGGACCATCCAGGCGTCGGCGTCTCCAGGCGGGATGGGATAGGGCGCGTCGAAGCCCTGCATCCCGGCGGGAGAAAAGCCATGCCTGGGGTAATAGCCGGGATGGCCCAGCACGAACACCAGGCCAACTTCCAGGGCCCTCAAACGCTCGAGGCCTGCCTCGATGAGCAGGCCGCCCATGCCCTGTCCCTGGTAGTTTGGGTGCACGGCCAAAGGGGCAAGGATAGACGAGGGCGCCTCCCGCACAGGAGGCTGGATGCGCGCGCTCGTGAACAGAATGTGCCCGATAACCCGGTCATCGACGGCCGCAACAAGCGACAACAATGGTTGCGCGCTCTCGTCTTCCAATAAATCGAAGACCAGATCTACAATTCCTCCTCCCTGCGCATCGCCAAATGCGGCCAGGATGACCCCTGGGATCGCTTGCCTGTCTGATACGAGCGCCTGGCGTACCTGGATTTGCGTCATGGGATATCCTTTATCGCGAAAGAGAATGTCGAACCGGAAACCAAAGGGGCGTCTTTCAGGATAGGCCTGGCTTTGCTGGCGATGCTCACTTTGTCGACTTTTTCAGCGCGTGTTCGATATCCTTTACGCGATGGTAACTGGAGTGGCCGTCAAGATCGAAGGGCCATTCCGGCCGGCGCTCCCTGCGGCTGTACCATGCTTCAGGCGCATCCCGAAGCGCGGCCAGCGCATCCTCCTGTACCCGCCTGTGCCAGGCTAGAACCTCCTGCGGGGAGCGGTCTCGCCAACGCTCGTAGATGAGGCGGTTCCCATCCGTCCAATTGAGCCCTTTTTCCTCTACCGGTATGGGTTGTTTCCTGATTTTCCTGACCGCGTCGGCCTTCCAATGGGTAATGTGAGCGAGCGCGTCTTTGACTGTCCACGGATCCTTCGTTTCAGGGCGGGGCAACAAACGATTCCACTCTTCACTTGAAAGGGCAGCGACGAGATGATCGAGAAGTTCGAACTCCCGGGTAGTACGTTTGATAACTTCTTCACGGTTGTGACGCATGGTAGGGAAACCTCCGCAGAATTCGCCAATTTCCGACACATCGTACCCGCAGGGTATTCGCGTTCCAAAATACCATTACCAACTCCCGGATCGTATCCCTGCGCAAAGGTAATCGCGCCTGATTGGTCGGTCAACTGGCGCACGGGGTTAAACGTGTTCAAAGCAGGGGTTATCTTCTTTTACCATACGCGCGTAACGCCGTATCCGTCGAACACGGGATCGGCGCTCACCAGGGTCATTTGTTCGCTTTTTGCCTGTACGGCAATCAAGCGGTCGAAAGGGTCGCGGTGATGGAACGGAAGGGTAGTAAGCGCAGCAAAATGTTCATGGCATGTATTCAGCAAAATCATCGAGCGGCGCATCGAAGTCAGCGGACATTTTGATCATCCCTTTTGCGCTGCCTGCCTTGCGTAGACGCGATGTCTGTTTCAGGGGGATCAATTGCACCAATGACTTATCATCGCGCTCGATGAATACCGGCTCGCCGCGCAAGGCTGCATTGATCAGGTTCCACAATTTCTTCGGGAGTTCGCCCTGTTTGATCTGGTAAATCATGCTGACCTTCTTTCTCGTTGAATCAAGTATAGCACAATACACCGGCAGCCTGCGCAAAGGTGACCGCGCCAGTGACATCGCTCAGTTGGCGCACGGAGCCGAGCGCGTCGCCCAAATACAGGAGTAGACCTGTGTCGCGCACAATGAGAGGGGTCATCCCTGGCGGCCTCTTTGTTTTTCCGCTCGATCATTCGATGGTGCCATCCGAACCTTGTTCCAATAGCGGAACAGCCCATCCGCCGACATGCCCAACGGGTTCGCCAGGTCAAAGGCTTCGACCACTTCAGCGCTCAATCCCATCGCGCGCCCCTGCGCATCCATCCACTCTGCAAACATACGGCGCAAGTCTTCGATGGCATAGCCGCCCGGCATCACCCCTTCCAGCCAGCGGGAAGCCTCGGCCAGGTTCTTGTCCACTTCGGCCAGGTGCCAGTTCGCGTCATCGAAAACGCCAAAATGCGTGGGCGCGATGCGCTTGAAACGCAATCCCCGCAGCCGGGCAATGGTCTCACGCCAGCGCTCCAGGTGCAACTCGGGCGGCGGCATCGGCGCGCGCAGGTAAGGATAGCCGGGCATGCGCACCCCGCCGACATCGCCCGAAAAACAGACATCTTCGAAAAGATATGCGACGTGATGCTCGGCGTGACCCGGCGTGTGGATGGGGAGGATGCGCACGCCGCCAACGACCATCTCCTCCGCATCCTGCGCGACCCTGAGGCTGCCCTCCGGAACCGGGAGGAATCCCCCCCATAACGTATCCATCCTCTCCCCGTAGATGCGCGCGGCGCTGGACAGCAACTTCCCCGGCTCGAGCAGGTGCGGCGCCCCAAGCGGGTGAACGAAGACCAGCGCGCCCTCCCGCGCCAGGTAACCGGCCGCCCCGGCGTGATCCAGGTGGATGTGCGTCGCCAGGACGTGGGTCACGTCTCGCAGGGAATAGCCATGTTCCGCCAGGGCAGCCCGAAGTCCCGGAAGGGTCGAGCCGGGGCCGCATTCGACCAGGAGAATGCCATCGGCGTGGGGAATGCCATAGGCGGCAATCGCCTGCTTCCGTCCCTGGAAATTCAAATCAAGTGTGATAATGGAGGTTTCTGCCATACGCTCTCCTGCGTCGAAAGATGCCCAGATACGCTGGCAAGTTCCAGCGAAAGATCAGCGCCGCAATAAACGCGGCAGACCGGCGTGTTGCGTTCCAGCAGCGAGGCGTACAGGGCTTCGCTGCCGCTGCGCCCGCCGAACGACCCCGCCATCAGCAGGACGACCACCGGGCGTAAACTACGCCGCTGGAGATCGTCCACCGTAGCCAATAGCGCGGGGAAGACCGTCGGCGTCACCAGGATGGCGCTGCTGCCGTGGGGCAATTGTCCCGCCTGCGCGGCCAACAACCCGGCAATGGACAGGTCGCTCTCGGCTTCGATAAAGGCCAGCGTCTCCAGGATCTTGCCTTCCTGGCGCTCGCTGCGCTCGGCCGGGATGACCGTAAAGTTGCGTCCGGCCGTCACCAGGCCAACCGCGCGGCGCTGCCCCAGGAAATAGTGCGCCAGCGAGGCCGAGGCGCTGATCGAATATTCCAACGTAGACGGCGGCAACTCGAAGCGCGGACGATGCCCGAACATCCACCCGTCTCCCGACGCGCTGGGAGGCTGGTACGGCTTCCCGGCATGGACGCCGGCCTGCGCGTCCAGGAAAAGCCAGACCTCCGCCTGTGGGTCCTGCTCGAACTCTTTCACGATCAACCGCCCGCGCCGGGCAGTGCTGGCCCAGTGGATGCGCTTCATCGGGTCGCCGGGCACGTACTCGCGCACGCCCGAAGCGTGAGGCGTCACATCCAGCGCCTTGCGGCGGATCACCTGTCCACCGGGCAGCAAACCAGGGGGCGAGATGAACGAAGCGATTTCATAGATCATCGGCAAGACGACCAACGAATCATGCGCCGGGATGACCTGCTCCACCCGGAACAGGCCGAATGGGTCGCCGGAGGCCAGCCGGGTCGGGCCAAGCCTGAAGCCGCCTCGGCGCGTCAGCCAGGTGCGGGCAATGTACGTCCGTTTCTGCTTGCGCCCGATCATCGTCAACAGGCGGGAACCGGCAGAACCTTGCAGGTTGGTCCCATTGAAAAGTTCCACCCACAACTTTCCCAGCCTGCTGTTGTTGGACAACTCGAAATGCTCCTCGAATACGTCGCCCACGCTGGCGCGCAGGGAGCGAGCGCGCCGCTCCACGCGCAGACCGCGCAGCGAAACCTGCGCCCACAGCCAGGATATTATCCCAAGCAAAACGCCGAGGTAAAACAGCCGCGCATACACTTCACCTGCGCCGACCAGTATCCCTACCAGGCCAGCCAACAGGAGGGCAGCGACCAGGATACGCCCCGTCCTCATCCCTTTTTGCCCAAAGCGGCCTTGTAATCGCCGCCCGGCGCGGGCAGGCTTTCGACGATCTCCCGCACGATACGGTCTGCGCTCACCTCGCGCAAACGCGCCGCCGGGCCAACCAGGATGCGATGTCCCAGCACCGGCGTCGCCAACGCCTGGATATCGTCCGGCAGGACATGGTCGCGGCCCAAAAGGGCGGCGCGCGCCTGTCCCGTGCGGAACAACGCCAGGCTGCCGCGCGGACTCGCCCCCAGGTACACGTCGCCGCTCTGGCGGGTGCGGCTCACCAGGTCGACGATATAGCGTTTCACGGCCGGCGATACGAATACCTGCTTGACGCTTTCCACCGCCGCCAGAATCTCTTTCACCTTGACAACCGCCTGCAAGGCTTCGATCGGGTGCTGGAGGCGCTGGTCTTCCAGTATGCGCATCTCTTCATTATGGCTGGGATAGCCCATGCGGACGCGCAGCAGGAAGCGGTCCAATTGCGCTTCAGGCAGCGGGAAAGTACCCTCGTACTCGATGGGGTTCTGCGTCGCCAGGACCATAAACGGTTTCGGGAGCGGGTGCGTCACGCCATCCACGGTCACCTGGCGCTCTTCCATGGCTTCCAGCAGGGACGCCTGGGTTTTGGGCGTGGCGCGGTTGATCTCATCCGCAAGAATGACCTGTCCAATGACCGGCCCGGCGCGAAACTCGAACTCCCGCTTCTGCTGGTTGAAGATAGAGACGCCGGTCACATCGCTGGGGAGCATATCTGGCGTAAATTGGATGCGGTTGAACGAACAATCCAACGAACGCGCCAAACTGCGCGCCAGCATCGTTTTCCCCACCCCCGGCACATCTTCGATCAGGATGTGTCCCTGGCACAACAGGCCAATCACGATCAATTCGATTGCCTGGCGCTTCCCCACCACCACTTTCTCGAGGTTCTCGATCACTCGCTCGCCAAACGCTTTAATCTCTGTCATCTACGATCCTTTCCAGACAAGTGTCCCTGCGATTGTAAGGGCAATCCCCAGAATGGGCAAGTGAACGCCTTTTCAGGTATAATTATCCCAGTTTGCCCCCGTAGCTCAATGGACAGAGTGCCTGACTTCGAATCAGTAGGTTGTGGGTTCGAATCCCGCCGGGGGCGCTTGCTTTAAGACCTTGATAACATCCGCATCCACTAACCTTGCGCTTCGATCCGGGACAAATGAATACAACCGATTATTTACTTCAGACCGTAGTAGACAGTCATGTTTCATTGATTACAGCAAAACAGGAATATACCTATCGGGATCTCAAAGAGGCTGTTTTCAATTTATCAGGTATATTCAATCTAAGTGGATTAACTCCTGGAGACCGAGTGGGAATTCTGGGAAGCAATTCTTTGTTTTGGGTGGCAAGTTACCTGGCGACGATGAAATTTGGCGCAATTGCAGTTCCCTTTGGTACGAAATTGCCAGATCATGTGTTGACCAACCAGATCGAGCAAACCGGCTGTAAGATTTTATGCGTCGAAAAAAGATTGCGTCAAAAACACAAAACTGCGTTTTTGCCCACTCTTCAGATATTCGACGAAGACGTCTTGACCCAAAATGCTTCGCATCCCCAGATTGTGGAAATACAAGGGTCTGATGGAAACCAGGATGCTGTCTGGATGCTGACATCCGGCACTACCGCAAAACCCCGCATGGTGCGCATCACCCATCGAAATATTCAGGCCAACACAGATTCAATTATTCAATACTTAGATTTGAGTCACATTGACAGGATAATGGCAATCCTGCCGTTCTATTATTGCTTCGGCACCTCGTTGCTCCATACCCACCTAAAAGTGGGGGGATCGCTCGTGTTTGGAGACGCGCTCGGATTCCCAGAAA
Organism: Chloroflexota bacterium; assembly: GCA_049324135.1. Classification (GTDB taxonomy): domain Bacteria; phylum Chloroflexota; class Anaerolineae; order Anaerolineales; family Villigracilaceae; genus JAABUE01. Next base: position 7,166 of record JBMOMO010000119.1, on the reverse strand, counting down.
AGGTCCTGGATTTGATGGAGGAAAAAGCCTGTACGGGATTTGCAGGCGTTCCAACGACTTTTCAAATGTACCTGCGTAATTCCACATTTCCTCAACGAGCCATGCCTGACCTAATAAAAATCCAGCAAGCCGGTGGAAAACTCCAAAACGTATTAATCGAGGAGCTTATCAAGTGCCGTCCTTCATCGAAGATATACGTTATGTATGGACAAACAGAGGCCACTGCCCGCCTGTCATACCTGCCGCCAGAATATCTGGATAAGAAACTTGGCTCTATCGGGCGGGGAATACCAGGCGTAAGACTAAAAGTTCTAAAAGATGATGGGGTGGAAGTAAAGCCCGGGGAACCAGGTGAGATCGTTGCCTATGGACAAAATATCTCGCCGGGGTATGTAAATGAGCCTGAGGTCAACGCCGAAAAATTCATCGATGGCTGGTTGCGAACCGGGGATATAGCGACCATTGATGAAGATGGCTTCATCTATATCTTGGACCGCAAGAGCGACTTCATCAAATCTTATGGACATCGCGTCAGCAGCCAGGAAGTGGAAGCCTGTATACTGGAAATCAAAGATGTAGTAGCAGCGGCAGCGATCGGCATACCAGATCATCTGCGCGGGGAAGCAATCCGCGCCTTTGTGGTGATACGCTCCAATACAAATATCAACGAAACGGTTATTATTAATCATTGCATAAAACGGTTAGCACACTATAAGGTTCCCAGGGACGTGGTCTTCACGCAAAGCCTGCCAACAAACCAACACGGAAAAGTAATCAAGTCGGAATTGAAAAAACGGGAGATGCCCCAATGATAAAAGATCAAGCGATTGCGCCCGAAAAGCCTGTGCGCCTGGTATTCATTCATCATTCCAGTGGCGCAAATTGGCTGGCAGACAACAACGGCGGCTTAGGCATTGCCCTGGAAAAGAACAGTTACTTCGTAAGCGACACCAACTATCATTGGGGTCCTGGCCAGGTCGGCAATCGCACTGACATCGGCCATTGGTGGGAGTGGTTCTGTGATCCACGCCGCAGCCCAAAGGTCCTTGAGGCGTTGTTCAATGAAAGCGGGCAAAATGCACAGTATTCCCGTAAGACATCCCCCCCGCCAGGAGAAAATGAAATTATTCTCTTCAAGTCCTGCTTTCCTAATTCGAATCTGCGCGGCGACCCGACAGCGCCGATTCCTGCATTTCTAAAAAATCCCATACGAGATCAAAAAGCGCCTGCTGTCCCCCCAGACTCAAAAAGAACCATGCAATACATCGTTTACCAACTGAAAAATTTATTGAAGTTCGCGGCGGGCAGAAGGAAAAGCGAATTCGCTTACACAGTTGCCAACGCCAAAGGGATGTATACCGAATTGTTGGACTGCTTTATCAAGTACCCCGAAAAATTGTTTGTGGTCATTACTGCGCCCCCACTGTTATTTTCTACAACAGCGTCCAACGCGCGCGCTTTCAATCAGTGGTTGGTCTATGATTGGCTGGCAGGTTATCCACGAAAAAACGTAGCAGTCTTCGATTACTTCAATATCTTGACAACCAATGGCGGAAAACCTGAGACAAGCGATTTAGAACAAGAGGCAGGCAATCACCATCGCTGGCGGAATGGAACAGTCCAGCATCAAGTTGACTCCCAACTCAACTTGCTTGCATATCCAACACAAGACCATCACGCCAATCGCGCGGGCAACCAAAAAGCCACGGCAGAATTTGTACCGTTGCTCAACGTATTCTACTGGCGGTGGAAGAATTCTACGAATTAAGCGAGAGAGGAATTGTACGCAGATACTCTGTGGTGCGTTTCTTTTGTGTCAGATCTGCAATCACCCTTTGAATTTGCTCCTCGGTCAACTCAAGATCCTTTGCAATGGCGCTTACTGACATTTTGCGCTCCATGCCAATCCATATTTTATCGAGCAGATCAAAAGGTACTCGAAAGTAAAATTCTTCCTGGGTGCTTCCTGCGCTATAAGTATCTGTTGTTGGCGTGCGGTCGATGATTTGCTGTGGGATTTGCAGGTAACGCGCCAATTGATACACCTGTGATTTGTATAGATGGCGGATGGCTTGCAAATCAGCGCCGCCATCTCCATATTTTACAAAAAAACCTTGATCGTGCTCATTCTTATTTGCTGTACCGATCACTGCATAATTCCGCATCTCAGCATGAAAATATAAATTCAACATGCGCGTCCGTTGTTTCATGTTAGACGCCGCCACGATTTCAAGATATGCGCGCGGGGACAACAATTTTCGTTGTTCTGGTTGGCCGCTGCGATTCAGCACCAGGGAAAAAACATTCAAACCTGGTTTATCCAGAAGATTGTCAGGCAACACCAACTTTACTTTGTCTTGATCGGGGTCATAGTCTGGATAAACATCTCTTATTGCGTCAGCCAGGCGATCATAACACCCCAAGGCCGCCAGAACTGGGGTGATTTCAATGACGAGCAATTGAACTTTGAACTTAGAGGCAACCTCAATTGCTAACTCTTTGCTTTCAGGGCTTGAATCTTTCTCCGGCATGAACAATGCAATCACCTTGTCCGGTCCCAAAGCGTTCACTGCCAGGGCTAAGGTCACAGCCGAATCAATGCCACCGCTCACCCCAACAACCCCCCCACGGCGCTTAAATTCCTTGAACACAGATTTACCAATCCATTGAGAAATACGCAATACTTCCTCTTCTGCTGAAATTCGCATTGCCTGTGCTAAGATGGACATTATGACCTCCAAATAAAATACAGTAATTGGGTTGAAAGGATTCCTGCTAGCGCCATTTCCTCGGTTTCACTGATCCTTGCATCGCTTTGGCACTTCGCAATTAAGGTTTTCACTGCGGAGGGTTCAAAATAGCCCGTCTCCGCCAGTTTGCCGGGCGACAAGTACTCGCTCACATATTCTGGGCTGTCACCTCCAAAGAAAACAGACCGTATCGGGGCGCGATAAGGCTGCTTGTAACGTTCGATTGTCTCAAGAGGCAACAAGCCTGCCATGGCGCGCTTCAAGACGGCTTTTTCACGCAATCCCAGCATCTTGAAATGTACTGGCAGGCCAATCGAATAATCCACAACACGCGGATCCAGGAAAGGATAGCGTCCTTCAACAGAATGCGCCATGCCCATCCGGTCCCCTTGCGATGAGAGCAGGTATTCAGAGAGGAATATCGTGATTTCTAAATATTGAGCCTGGGCAAACGGATCCCAGTTTTTGAATTCAGGGGGAAGGGCGCTGGCCAGTTCGTCCAAAGGGTCATACCCTTTGATCTCATCCTGAAGCGCGGGAGAAAAGAAGCGCCAACAGCGCGCAGTATTCTGCCATCGCAATTGGTGCGAGTAGAAAGGATCAGCAGTATCAGAAAGTTTTTTGCCAAAAAACACTTTCAGATAAGCATCCCCGCCATATGCCATTGTACTGATATATGGGTACAGGCGACGCAACAAAAGGGGGCGCAGTCTGGAATCCGGCTGACGCGCCCAAAAGCGCCGAATCCTGGCCTCTTTGAAAATATCGTATCCGCCCAAGATTTCATCTGCGCCTTCACCAGTTAGTACGACTTTGAAGCGGTGGTCGCGCACTAGTTTTGAAAGCAAGAACATAGGAACCGGCGCAGTGCGCACTAAGGGCATCTCACAATGCCGGACAGCCTCAGGGAAAGCATCACCAATATCTTTGAACGTACAATGAACAGCATCATTATCAACTTCTAAGTATGTGTTGATTCGATTTTGATAATTCGACTCATCGAATACCTGATCGCCAAATGCAATACTAAAAGTTTTTAGCCTTGTTTCCGTATGCTTGCTTGCCAAAACGGTAATGCTGGATGAATCCAAACCTCCGCTGAGATAAGACCCAACTGGAACATCCGAGCGTAGGCGCAAACGGATTGCATCATCCAAGAGCCAGCGAAGGTGGTCGGCTGCCTCGTCAAACGACTGCGCGAAATCCGGGTTTGGCGTCATGTCCAGGCGCCAAAATGCATGGGTCCTGACATTTCCATCTTTTACGGTTACATAATGACCTGGTGGAACGCTCAAGATATTTCGAAAACTCGATCGTGGGCTGAGAGTCGTCCAGAAAGTAAAGACCTGCGCCAGCGATATGGGATCAATCTCTGCCGTAATACCTGGGTGCGCAAAAAGAGCCTTTGCTTCCGATGCGAAAAGAAAGGATGACTCATTGACTGTGTAATAAATTGGCCGCACGCCCAGCCGGTCTCGCGCCAGGATCAACTGACGCCGTCGTTGATCCCATAAAGCGATTGCATATTGCCCGTTCAATTGAAGAAGCCAGTCCGCCTGTCTTTCCTCATACAAATGGACCAACACTTCTGTATCGCTATGTGTACGAAAAATATGGCCTTTGGAAATTAACTCTGAGCGCAACTCAAGGTAATTGTAGATCTCTCCATTAAATACAATCCAGATAGAGCCATCTTCGTTGGAAATTGGTTGGTGACCGCCCGCAACGTCAATAATAGAAAGACGCGCACTCCCTATCCCAACCTGTCCATCCACAAAAACCCCATGATCATCAGGACCACGATGGCGAATAACATCTAACATGCGATAGATCAAATTCGGATCTATCGGTTCATTTGGGTCGAAGCTGACCTTGCCGGTTATTCCGCACATATCTGGTGTTCGTAAAGAAAAATGAACATTCTACTTATGCGCTTTGTTTGCGTTGGATATAGGCTTCCAGGCGATTGATCGAATCAAAGTTCTCTGGCAAGACCTCGGATGTATCGATCTGGATGCTAAACTGGTCTTCTACAAAGAAAATCAATTCCAAGATCCCCGTAGAATCAATAATTCCGTTGTCTAAAAAGGAGTCATCTGGTCCTAATTGGTCTAGTTGCTCGCTGAGGATAAAATTCTCGGCTAAAAACTGGCGAATTTTGTTTTGGATTTCAGACATTCAGACCTCAACTGGTTTTCGATATACTTGATTTCCGGGATTTCTTCAAAATGTCTCGCACGTGAGGAGCCAGCAATTTTGCCATATTATCATGGCCTTGCGGAGTTAGGTGACCTTCAAGGTAATACATCTTTCTGCGTTCCTCCATGGTAAGTTTGTGGATTTCTGGGAGGGGATCATATAAGGAGCAACCGCTTTCACTTGCCACTTCACAAAACCGCGCTTGATAATTTTGGGCACTGGCTTGTCCTTTGACATAGATATAACGAGGTAGCGGGACAATTAAAAACGGTTTATGGCTGTTGGCTATCCACTCCAAGAAAATTGCGCGCATGATTTTCCATGCCGGTGTATCAGGGCTGTCATATTCTGGGAATGGCTGATAATTTATATTCCGCAAGACGGTGTCTTTTAGTTTAACTTTTTGTAGCATGTTTCCAACTTTAGAAAATGTGTTGCCGCGGTTAATTTTATCTCTTTCCGTTTTCGGGAGGCAGTTTTCATCAAGATACCCCTCCTTCAAGGGAATATTTCCTCGAACCAGTTTCCCATTATCCAACTCGAAGTAAGGTCTGGCATAACACCTCTGAATTTTGTTCTCGTCCTGGGTGATTTCATAGTGTGTAATTAATTTGCGAATTGTCTCGACTGCCGGCGCACTTATTATCAGGTCATGCTCAAACTTGCTTGCAATTTCTTGATAACATAGATATTGCTGGTCTAAGGCAAATCCTTCCATGGAAAAGTTGTAAATTTCGATGTCGGGGATCATCTTTTCCAACACATCGGGAAAACGAAGTTCGTTTGAAACTCCATTCCCGAAAGCATTCGAATCCCCAAATATCAAAATACGTTGCTTGTACTTCTTCTCATAAGAAAAATCTTGGCTACTTCGAAAGCCACAATTGTTAGCCTGAAGTATATATTTTCCCCATTCTGGATGCTCCAGAATGCGCACGATTCCTGGCCTTAGTGTTTTACCAAGAACAGAATGAAATTCAATAAGATCATTGCCCAATAGCATAGATTCCTCTTTTCTCTTTTTCAGGCAAAAAATATAACTCTATTACTTATATCGGGATCAACATATCTTTACAATCAGAGAAGATTGATTATGCTTATAACACCTGGCATAACTTAAGCTTTCCAGTAGATGTGAGTTTTTCCAAGTTTGAGCGGACGATATTCTTTTTGCTGTGTTGATTCCGGAAAAACCTTTTCATTTCTTTGTCGGAAAACAACACAAAAATCCTTAAGTTATGACGGATGGCTTATAATTAATATTATTCTCCAGTCTGAACAAGTGACTCATATTGACACGCTATCATTCAGGCTGGCGCTTATGCTTAGTATGACAATTTGTAGATTAGACGAAGATACCTGTCAAATTCATCCTCCCACAAATATTTTTCAGAGAACAAAGTTGTTGCATTTCTCGTAAATTCTCTCCGCAAGGAAGGATTTCTATATAAGTTTAGAACATGATTGACAAATTCATCAATATTTCCAGGAGAAAAGAATAGTATTCCTGTGTCGTCAAAAAAGGCTTCCAAAATTGGCAACCGCGAAGCAACAACCGGGACACCCATCGTTACATACTCTAAAACTTTTATAGGCATGGCAATACTCATGTGAGGATCAGGCAAAGCCGTATAGATACCAACATCCGCTTTAGCAATCTCTGATGAAATTTGATCCGCTGGAACGAAGGAAACAAAATTTACATATTGCGTAACATTCAACTCAGAGGCTAAAGCAGCAAGTTCTTCGACATGTTGAGATTGTTTTCCAATAATCCTAAGTTCAAGATTAGAAATCTCTTTGATTAACGCAGGCAAAGCCCTGATGGCGATATCAAGACAATACCTGGGGGCAATTGTTCCAGGAAAAATCAAGGTGAATTTATCTGCGGGTCTATGTGGTTTTTCACCTGTATTTTGATGCTTAAAAAGGTGTGGATTTGGTATATTATTAACCACTAAAATTTTTTCCGCAGGAATGCCTCGTTGGACAAGCAGGTCTTTAAATAACGGATTGGCGGTTATTATTTCATCAGCAAAATTGGCCGAGATTTTCTCTTGTACCTCAAAAAATCTTACAATTGCACTATTCGATCCTTGATGGTACTTTGACATGAAAACATTCGGCATTGGATCATGAATGTCAAGAATAGCCTTTGCTCCAAAAAGCTTGGGTAATAGCGCTGCAAGAATAAGCGTATCGGGCATATTATGGATA
>JBMOMO010000118.1:0-2429 GCA_049324135.1 Chloroflexota bacterium | reverse complement strand
ATTCGCCTGTGGGCGCGTGACCGTCAGGCGGCGGTGGGTCCCATGTTGCTGCCATCGGTCTTGCTGTTCATCTGCACCGTTTTGTTTGGCTACGGCGGCGATGAGTGGAATATCGGGTTGATCGTGGAAGGTCAGGGCGAACATGCACTGGCGTTCGCGGAGCAGGTTGAAACTTTGGAAAGCAATATTTCGCCCTACTTCCGCATTGTCACCCGCGACGCGCAAGAGGCACAGAAATTATATGAAGCGGGACGCCTGCAATTGGTCATCACCATCCCAGCGGATTTCGACACGCAGATTGCAGCGGGTAAAGCGCCAGTCATCCGAACCCAGGTCTACAACATCAACACCGACATGACCAAGAATGTCCGCTTGCGATTGGAACGCGCCATTCAAGCGTATCTCGAATCACAAGGCAAAACCCCGCTGACCGTGGCGCAGTTCACCACCCGTCCCGATGACGTTTGGCGGCGGGCGTTCATTGCAGGTGGCGCGTTGGTGGTGGCGCTGCTGGCTGGCGCGTCGTTGAACACTGCCATCGCAATGGCGCGTGAATGGGAACGCAACACCTCCAAAGAAGTGCGACTCGCGCCGAATGCCTTTCTCCCGCTGGTGGTTGGAAAAATTCTGGCTGGATTAACTGCAACCGCTGCAAACATGACTGTCACTCTGGCGCTGGCGGTTGCGTTGTTTGGTTTGCGCATCCCACCTGACCGATGGCTGTCTCTGGCGGCGATTGGCTTTGGTGTCGCTCTGGCTGCTTCTGGCATCGGGCTGGGAGTCGGCGCGTGGTTCCGCGATTACCGCACCATCCAGCCGCTGTTGATCGTGACCGTGGCAGGCAGTTTTTTCGCGGCTGGCGGCTATGCCAGTGTGCCCACCCTGCCGCCATTCGTGCAAGCCTTCGATGTCTACTGGCCCATCGCCTATGTCTTCGAAACCTTGCAAGGCATCATGCACGGCGCGGAAGTTCCATCCCTGTTCCTGCCATTAATATGGTCTTACATCGCGGCAATTTTCGGATTGGGTTTTGGCATACTCAGTGTACGCAAGGTAATCTGAAGCGATGGGAGTTTTCGTGGCAATTACTCCAAGTATAGGCAGGAGTTAACGGTTGGCGCGCCAAACCGATGGGAGGCTGTTAGGCTAGGAGAAATTTATCCGCTACCCCTTCGACTGTGCTCAGGGCAGGTCTGCGCGAATTTGCGCTAATCCTTCATGGTTTAAGCACCTTCGTGCAGATTAGCGAGGATTGGCGGATTCTTATCCCAGCACTTTGGCGCGCTAACATAAAATTTGATGTTTCCTTGAGAGTTCATCGCCCAAACCATATTCGGATGGCCGACGGCAGCGGCAGAAGCGGATTTCATATTTCCAGGTTTAAGCCTGCAAAACAAAATTTGACAAGGCTCACATCGAAAGTTAGAATGCCAGGCATCCTCAAGCGGATCGTCGATAGCGCACACATCGGAAACCAGCACAGGAAGGAGTCCCGTCATGCTCAAGAAACTCTTCGGTTCCACCACGGAAGGCAAGTTCGACCCCGCACAGGTAGAACGCGGGTTGGCAGTTCTCGCCACCCAGGTTCCGTCGGTGCGCTGGGCGGCGCTGGTTTCCAGTAGTGGATTGGTGCAGGGTGTCTTCCCTTCCCATCCCAAACCAGGCGAGGACCGCATCGCCGCCATGAGCGCGGCCATGTGGTCGCTGGGCGAGCGCATCACAGGCGAGTTACGCGACGGCGGGCTACGCTACGCCTTCCTGTGCGGCGAAACAGGCGGAACGCTCCTGCTCGCGCTGGATGGAAAGCGCGCCCTCAGCCTGGGCCTGGAGCAGGATGCCGACCTGCAGTCCGTGCTGGCAGCCCTGCGCGTGGAGGCAGTCCCGCTCCTGGAAACCCTGCGCATCGAGAATTTTCCCTGGCTGTCGAGCAACGAAAGGCCCGCGCCTTGACATCCTCCCTCCCGCCCCTGGAAGACGGCATCTTCGACATTCCCTGCAGGCAGGCCCGATTTCATCGAATGGCTGGAAAAATCGGAAAGATAAAAAGCGTATAATTTGCCGCATGAATCCCGCACCAGAAGATGGAGGAAAAATGGCAGAGTCAACGAACGCCCCGCAGACTGGCAACCAATTCGATAACTTGAGCAAAAGATATCCCTACCTGACAGCCTATGTCGGTTTCCTGGCCTTGTTTGCCCTGGCTAGAATGGGAATAGGAACTTTCCTCCTGATGGTCGGCCAACTCATTACAACCTATATGGACCGTACTCCCCAGGCATGGGTTGTTCAAATTGGGGCCTGGGTTTTGATACTTGCGGCAGGTTTTTATGTTTTCAAGTACGTTATAAGAAAGCACGTCCTGCCGCACGTGGATAAACCCTGATCCATCCACCCTCCACTCCACAAAACAGCGGCCTCCGATAACTCGG
>JBMOMO010000117.1:0-18337 GCA_049324135.1 Chloroflexota bacterium | reverse complement strand
CAAATCGCGTTCTTCCATTTGGGGAGGGGCCGGGGGTGGGGTCCCCCCTCCCCAAATCGCGCTCTTCCATTTGGGGAGGGGCCGGGGGTGGGGTCCCCCCTCCCCAAATCGCGCTCTTCCATTTGGGGAGGGGCCGGGGGTGGGGTCACCACGGCAGCCTCCCCAGATCCACATTCCCGCCGCTCAAGATCACCCCCACCTTCAGCCCCTCCAGGTCCACCTTGCCTTCCCACAGCACCGCAACGGCCGCCGCCGCCGAAGGCTCGATCACGATCTTGGCGCGCTCCCACACGAAGCGCATGGCAGCCGCCATGCCGGCCTCGCTCACCCTCACCACCTGCTCCACGTGCGCGCGGATGACCGGGAAAGTGCGCTCGCCCAGCGCCGTCAGCAGCCCGTCCGCCATCGTCTGCGGGTTCACCGAAGGCAGGATGCGCCCGGCCTGCAGCGAGCGGTAAGCGTCGTCCGCCCCCTCCGGCTCGCCCGCCAGCACGCGGATGCGCGGCGACAGCCCCTTGCCCGCCAGCGCCGTCCCGCTCAACAAGCCCCCGCCGCCTACCGGCGCAATGATCGCGTCCAGGTCGGGGACATCCTCCAGCAGTTCCAGCGCCGCCGTGCCTTGCCCGGCGATGACGCGCTCGTCGTTGTACGGGTGGACGACCTCCGCTTCGCTCCCCGCCCGCACCTGCTCCAGCGTCCTTTCGCGCGCCTCCAGCGTCGGCGCGCAGAACGTGATCCGCCCGCCGTAGCCCGCCACCGCGGCCTTCTTCACCGCCGGGGCGCTCTCCGGCATCACGATATAGGCCGGGATGCCGCGCAGCCGGGCGGCCAGCGCCAGCGCCTGGGCGTGGTTGCCGGAAGAATGCGTACACACCCCGCGCGCCGCCTGCGCCTCGCTGAGTGAGAACACCGCATTGCACGCCCCCCTGAATTTGAACGCGCCCACCTTTTGCAGGTTCTCGCACTTCAAATAGACGCGCGCGCCCACCTGCCGGTCCAAACTCTCGCAGGTCAACACCGGCGTACGGTGCGCGTACGGCCGGATGCGTTCCGCCGCCTGGCGGATGTCAGTCAATGTCACGCTCATGGGTTCACCTTTGAATCTTTGTCTATGGCTTATGCCGTTGGATTATAATGGTGTCCATGACAAAGAAAGTCAAATCCCTCATGGCGAAGTTGAAAAAAGGCCTGGCTGAATTATATGGCCCGCGTTTGAAGGCTGTGATCCTGTTCGGCTCGTACGCGCGCGGGGATTACAACAAAAACTCCGACCTGGATGTGATGATCGTGTTGGACACCTACAAAAGTCGTTGGGACGAGTTGGTCCGCTCGGCAGAGTTGGCAAGCGACTTGTCGCTGGAATACGGCGTGACCATCAGCCGCACGATCATGTCGGAAGCGCAGTGGAAGCAGGGCGATATGCCTGTCCTGGTGAATGTCCGCGCGGAGGGGATTGCTGTATGACCGTCTACCTCCACGACATCCCCATGCCCGAAGCCCAGGCGCGCCTCGAGGCCGCCCTGCGCGAAGCCGGATTGTGGCGCACGCTGGGCGTCGAGACCATCCCGCTGGACGAAGGCGCGCTGGGGCGCGCGCTGGCCGGGCCGCTGTGGGCGCGCAGTTCCTCGCCGCACTACCACGCCTCGGCCATGGATGGCTTTGCCGTCCGCGCCGCCGAGACCGCCGGGGCCGGCCCCTCCACGCCGTTGAGCCTGCGCCTGGGCCGCGGCCCGCATCAGGACGCCCCCCAGGCCTGCTACCTGGACACCGGCGACCCCCTGCCCCCCGGCTTCGACTCCGTCATCCCCATCGAGAACACCGAGGCGCTCGACGCGCGCGGCGAACTGACGGCCGACCTGCGCAAGCCGGACGCCATCCGCATCCGCGCCGCCGTCGCCCCCTGGACGCACGTCCGCCCGCTGGGGGAGGACATCGTTGCCACCGAATTGCTGCTGCCGGCCGGCCACATCCTGCGCCCGGTAGACCTGGGCGCTATCGCCGCCGCCGGCCACACCGAAGTGAGCGTGGCGCGCAAGCCGCGCGTCGCCATCCTGCCCACCGGCAGCGAACTGGTCGCCATAGGCAGCCCCCTGGAGCCCGGCGACATCCTGGAGTACAACTCGCTGGTGCTGGCCGCGCAAGTGACCGAGATGGGCGGGCAGCCCACCCGCTACCCGATCACCCCCGACGACTTCGACCTGATCTGCGCCCGCGTGCAGGAAGCCGCGCGGGAACACGACCTGGTGCTGCTCAACGCCGGTTCCTCGGCCGGCGCGGAAGACTTCTCGGCGCGCGTGGTCGAGCAACTGGGGACGCTGCTGGTGCATGGCGTCGCCGTGCGTCCCGGCCACCCGGTTATCTTAGGTGTCATTGCGAGGCGGGGCGAAGTCCCGACGAAGCAATCTCCTGTTTGCGGGGAGATTGCTTCGCCTCCTGCGGAGGCTCGCAATGACATGCTTCCCATCATCGGCGTCCCTGGCTACCCGGTCTCGGCGGCGCTCACGGTGGATCTGTTCGTCGAGCCGCTGCTGGCGCGCTGGCTGGGGCGGCTGCCCAGGGAACTGCCGACTGTAAGCGCCCAACTGACGCGCAAACTGGTCTCGCCGGGCGGCGACGACGACTACGTGCGGGTGGTGGCCGGGCGCGTGGGCGATAAATTGCTGGCCGCGCCGCTCTCGCGCGGGGCGGGCGTGATCACCTCGCTGGTGCGCGCCGACGGGCTGGTGCTGGCGCCGCGCGGCTCGCAGGGCGTGGAGGCCGGCGAGACGGTGACGGTGCGCCTGTACCGTCCGCGCGCCGCGCTCGAGCGCACCCTGTTCTGCATCGGCTCGCACGACATGACCCTGGACCTGATGGCGCAGTTCCTGTCCGCGCGCGGGCGGCGGCTGGTCTCGGCCAACGTCGGTTCGCAGGGCGGGTTGGTGGCCTTGCGGCGCGGCGAGGCGCACCTGGCTGGGTCGCACCTGCTCGACGCAACCACCGGCGAGTACAACATTTCGTATATCCGTCAGTACCTGCCGGGCGCGCCGGTCAAGGTGGTGACGCTGGTCGGGCGCGAGCAGGGGCTGATGGTGATGAAGGGCAACCCGAAGGGCGTGAAAAGCCTGGAAGACCTGGGCAGGCCGGGGGGCGGGGATGAGGCGGGGCGCGTCCGTTATATCAACCGCCAGCGCGGGGCCGGCACGCGCGTCCTGTTGGACTATCACCTGACCTTAAAGGGGATAGCCGCCGAGGGGATAATCGGCTACAATCAAGAAGAATACACCCACCTGGGTGTGGCTGCGGCCATTGCTTCGGGGCGCGCAGATTGCGGGCTGGGCATCCCGGCCGCAGCCAAGGCGCTCGACCTGGATTTCATCCCGCTTTTCCAGGAACGCTACGACCTGGTCATCCCGAAGGAGTACGCCGGGAGCGACCTGCTGGCCCCGCTCTTCGACCTGCTGGCGGATGCGGAATTCCGCGCTGCGGTGGCGGCCTTGCCGGGGTACGACGTGAGCGTGATGGGAAACCTGGTTTTGGAGGATTAGGACATGTCCATTGGACTTATCATTGACGACAACCGCCAGACGGCGGACGCCCTGCACCAGATGCTGGAGGTATTGGATGTAGAGGCGCGCGTGGCGTACGGCTCCAGCCCGGCGATTTCGCTGCTGCAGGCCATGGTGCCGCGCGTGATCCTGCTGGATATCAACATGCCGGGCGTGGACGGCTTCGAGATCCTGGCGTTCCTGCGCCGCGAGCCGCGCCTGCTTCCCGTGCCGGTGATCGTGATCACCTCCGACGACCAGCCGGAGACGCGCGAGCGCGTGTTGAAGGGCGGCGCGACGGCCATCATCATCAAGCCCGCCACGCTGGATGCGCTGGAGAGCGCGCTGAAAACGGCCAGGATCTTGTAAGGTCTTGCGCTTTGTAAACGTCTGGAAAGCCGGGTTCTGCCCGGCTATTTTTTATCATTCCCAGATGAGGTGTCTTATGCCTTTGCAACAGGGTATCCCTGCCCCTGATTTCGAACTGTCCGACGAGACCGGCGCGCTGCGGCGTCTCTCCGATTTCCGCGGCCGGCCGGTGGTGTTGTATTTCTATCCCAAAGACGATACGCCCGGCTGCACCACCGAGGCGTGCGCCTTCCGCGACGACTACTCGGCCTACGAGCGGGCCGGGGTGGCCATCCTGGGCGTCAGCCCCGATACGGTCAAGGCGCACGCCAGGTTCAAGGCCAGGTACGGGCTGCCCTTCCCGCTGCTGGCGGATGCAGGGCATACGGTCTGCGAACAGTACCAGGTGTGGGCCTTGAAGAAGTTCATGGGACGCGCGTACATGGGCGTGCTGCGCACCACCTTCCTGGTGGACGCGGACGGGCAGATCGCGCGCGTGTTCGAGAACGTCAAACCGGCCGGGCACAGCGCAGAGATGCTGGCGGCGTTGGGCGCGGCCTGAGCAGGATTTTTATATGAAAATTCTAAGAAATCTTTTTTATTCCCTGTTTATATGATAAAATGGGGCAAATTTAGCGTGTTATGGGTATGAGTGATTGACTTTAGGACTGGGTATTTCGATAGGCCGGGTTCCCTGGCCTGCCACGCTGTGATTCCTTGTTCAGGAGAATGTGTATGCGCCATTATGTGATCGTAGCAATCCTGGTCCTGGCGATGTCCGTGTTGACATACATTGGGCTGGACTCGTCCGGGTTGCTGCCTGCGCAGGCCAGCGAACAGGCCGTTGCGGTAGATTGGCTTTTCAACCTGCAATTCATCGCGATCTCATTCCTGTTTTCATTGATCATCGCGCCGCTGTTCTACAGCCTGGTCGTGTTCCGGCGCAGGCGAGGGGAGACGGGGGACGGCCCCCACGTCGAGGGCAACACCGCGCTCGAAATCACCTGGACCGCCATCCCGCTCTTGATCGTGATGGGCTTCGCCTACCTGGGCGCGTACAACCTGGGCGAAACCCGCCGCGTCGACCCGCAGGCGATGGTGGTCAACGTCACCGCCCAGCAGTTCGCTTGGACGTTCGAATATCCCGATACGGGCGTGGCCTCCAGTGTGCTGTACCTGCCGGAGGGCAAACAGGCGCTGCTCAAGATGACTTCGCGGGACGTGATCCACAGTTTCTGGGTGCCGGAATTCCGCATCAAGCAGGACATCCTGCCCGGGCGCACGACTGAATACCGCATCACCCCCACGCTGGTGGGCGACTACAAGGTGCGCTGCGCGGAATTGTGCGGTTCCAGCCACGCCTACATGCTGGCAGACGTGAAAGTGGTGTCGCGGGCCGATTTCGACGCCTGGATGGCGGCGCGCGCCGAGGAAGCCCGCGCGGCGGCGGATACCCCCGAGGGGCGCGGCAAGACGCTCGCCACGCGGAACGGCTGCCTGGGCTGCCACTCGCTGGACGGTTCAGCCAACACCGGCCCGACCTGGTTGGGGCTGTACGGTTCGCCGGTCCCGCTCTCGGATGGTACGACGGCCACGGCGGATGAGGCCTTCATTGCGGAATCGATCTTGCAGCCGCAGGCCAAACTGGTGGCCGGCTTCGAGACCGTCCAGATGCCCGTCTACCAGTTCACAGACGAACAGATCGCAGACATCATCGCTTTCCTCAAGACTGTGAAATAGCAGGAGTATTTATGAAAAACATGAAACCTGTTTGGCGCGGTTTATGGTTGTTGCTGGCCGGGAGCGCGCTCGGTTATTTCATCGGTTTGGGGCTGGACGCGCTGGTATCGGGCAGCCCCAATTTCACCGCGCCGTTGGCCGGATTTTTCTCCCTGGTCGTGTCTGTGACCGGTTTCTTCTTTGGGTTGGTGGGCTACCGCGGCGTGACGCGCGGCCTGGTCTTCCAGGTTATCGGTACGCTGGCAGGCGGCTTTTTCGTGACCGGCATCCGCGCCCTGATGGGGCTGGAGACCTTCGGGCCGTTCTTCTTCACGGAACCGGCCTGGGTGGTTGGCGGGCTGGTTGGTACGCTGTCCTTCCTGGCGGGGGTGGGCGCGCTGACGGATTGGTTCAAGTGGGCCCTGGGCGAATCCACGCCGGATCATCACGCGGACGAACCCGGCTGGCAGAAATATTTCAACCTCTCGCTCGACCACAAGGTCATTGGCGTTCAATATACGGTCACGTCCATTGCGGTCTTGGGCTTTGGCGGCATCTTTGCGCTCATCTTCCGCACCGAGTTGGCCGCTTCGCAGTTGCAGTTCCTGACCACCACTTTCCAGGCCTTCGACCAGAACGGCTTGCAGTTCTACAACACGCTGATGAGTCTGCACGGGATGTTGATGATCGTGTCCATCCTGCTGGGCATCGCGGGCGTGATGAACTACCTGGCGCCCATGCTGATCGGCGCGCAGGACATGGCTTTCCCGCGCTTGAACGCCTTCTCGTTCTGGATCGCGGTCCCGGCGGCAGTGTTGCTGCTCTCGGCGCTCTTCCTGGGCGGCTTCGACACCGGCTGGACCGGCTACCCGCCGCTCTCCACCCGCTCGCCGCTGGGCGTGCAGATGTTCTTCCTGGGCGTGTTCGTGGCGGGCTGGTCGTCCATCCTGGGCGCGCTCAACCTGATCGCCACCGTGCTGCGCATGCGCGCCAGGGGCATGACCGCCTTCCGTTTGCCCATCTTCGTGTGGGCGGGCATTGCCACTTCCATGATCTCGCTGACCGCCACACAGTTGATCGGCCTGTCGTTCCAGTTGGTCATGTTCCAGCGCCTGCTCGGCATGGGCTTTTTCGACGCGGCCAGGGGCGGAAACCCGGTGCTGTTCCAGCACCTGTTCTGGTTCTACTCGCACCCGGCGGTGTACGTCTTCGTGCTGCCGGGGCTGGGCGTGATCTCGGAACTGCTGCCGGTCTTCGTCCGCAAGCCGTTGTTCGGTTACAAATGGGTGGCTATGTCGTCGCTGGGCATCGCGCTGGTGGGCTTCCTGGTGTGGGCGCACCACATGTTCACCTCCGGCATGAACGAGTACCTGCGCGTGCCGTTCATGTACAGCACCCTGCTGGTGGCGGTGCCGACCGGCGTCAAGTTCTTCTCGTGGGTGGCGACGCTGTGGCAGGGCAAGATCAGTTCGCCGACGCCGATGCTGTTCGTCCTGGGGGGGATCATCGTGTTCTTGCTGGGCGGTCTGACCGGCCCCCCGAATGCCACCGTTTCGACCGACCTGCACCTGCACGACACGTACTTCATCGTCGGCCACTTCCACGATACCATGTTCGGCGGCTATATCTTCCCGTTCTTTGCGGCCATCTACTACTGGTTCCCCAAAGCGACCGGACGCCGCATGAGCGAGAAACTGGGCAAACTGCACTTCTGGCTGATGACGCCCTCCTTCCTGGTGTTGACCTTTGCCATGATGCGCGTCGGGCTGCTGGGTATGCGCCGCCGCATCGCCGATTATGACGCCGCGCTCGGCTTCGACCTGTCGCACCTGATCATGACGGTCGCGGCCTACCTGATCTTCACCTCGGTCGTGATCTTCCTGTACAACTTCTTCCACAGTATGAAGCATGGCGAGAAGGCCGAGGGCAACCTGTGGAACTCGCGCTCGCCGGAATGGCAGGTACCTTCCCCGATGCCGGTGCATAACTATGACCACGCTTTCCAGGTGGTCGGAGAGCCTTACGACTACGGTCTCGAAGGCTCGAAGTACGTCGAATTTGTCAAACGTAAATAGGGAAGAGGGATTCTTTCATGGCACATACGGATCAAAAGACTGCCCTCAACCAGGGCGCTATCATCTTTATCTTCCTGGCGGCGCTGACCGCGCTGGAGTTCTTCATCGCCGTTGCGATGGATGCGGCGGCGCTGCTGATCGTGGCAGCGCTGCTCAAGGCGGGACTGGTGCTGTACTACTACATGCACGTCTACCGCCTGAACGAGGAAGACGGCGACGAGCGCGAATCGTACGCCTACAAGACCAGCACCAACCGCGTCGGCCTGTGGCTGTTCCTGCTCTCGGACGCGTTCGTGTTCGGCGGGCTGGCCGTGGCGCGCTTCAACCTGCTGGGGCTGACCCGTCCGCACCTGAGCCAGGAACTCGGCCTGCTGGTGACGGCGGTGCTGCTGGTGTCTTCGTTCTTCATGAACCGCGCCGAGGTCTCGATGGAGCATGGCGACCGCAAAGGCTTCCTGGCCAGCGCGGCGATCACACTCTTGCTGGGAATCGCCTTCCTGGTGGGCGTGGTGGGCGTGGAATGGCCGAGCGCCATCCATGAGGGCGTCACGCCTTCGAGCGGCGCGGCCGGCGCGATCTTTTTTATGATGACCGGGATGCACGCCTTCCATGTGCTGACCGGCGTCATCTTCCTGATCGTCATCCTGCGCAACGGCGCGCGCGGCCTGTACAGCGCCGAAAAGCACTGGGGCGTGGAAGCGGCTACGGTCTACTGGCACTTCGTCGACGTGGTGTGGATCTTCTTCTACCCGGCCTTGTATTTGATCGGCGCAGTGATCGGATGAATCGAATGGACACCCTAAAGGTTCGATAAACCTTCAGGGTGTCATGCGAGGGCATAGCATGAATACCAGGTTGTTGTGGGTGGGAGCGGGGTTGTTGGCCCTGGTCGGGGCGGCCATGGCGGCGTTGCTATTCTTCCCCAAAGATGATTCGTTCCGCGGTACGCTGTACGACCCGGCGCTGCCCGCGCCTGGGTTCGAATTGACCCAGGGAAAAGGGAGCACTTTCCGGCTGGGGGAGATGCGCGGCGTCGTCACCTTGTTGTTCTTCGGTTACACCTCCTGCCCGGATGTCTGCCCGACCACCCTGTCCGAACTGCGGCGCGTGCTGGACGGCCTGGGCGCGGACGCGGACCGGGTGCAGGTCGTGTTCGTGACCGTGGACCCGGAGCGCGACACGCCGGAAAAACTGGGGCAATATGTCGCCATGTTCAACCCGTCTTTCATCGGGTTGAGCGGCTCCGTGCAGGCGCTGGAGACGGTCTGGCGGGATTACGGGGTGTACCGCGCGGTGCAGCAAATGCCCAACTCGGCGACCGGATACCTGGTGGACCACACCGCGCGGCTGTACGTGATCGACCCGGACGGGAACCTGCGTTTGTCGTTCAGTTACGGTACGCCCGTGGACGATATTTTGCACGACCTTAGAATTTTGCTCGATTGAGCGGAGGGACGCATGTCTAATGTACGTTTTGTGGTTTTGTTTGCCCTGACTCTGCTCCTGGCGGCTTGCAGCGCGGCGGGGAGCGGGGAATTGCAGGTCAAGGATGCCTGGGCGCGGCCCGGGCTGGCGGGCGGCAACAGCGCCATCTTTTTTGTGATCGTCAACCCGGGCGAGGCCGACTCGCTGCTTTCGGCTTTCAGCGAGGTGGCCGAGGCGGTAGAACTGCACCAGACCATCATGCAGGACGGCAACATGAAGATGGTGCACCAGATGAACGTGCCCGCGCCGACCGGCGAGACCGCCTTCAAGCCCGGCGGCCTGCATGTGATGTTGATCGGCCTGGAGGGCGGCCTGGAGGCTGGCGACACGTTCACCGTCACGCTCACGTTCGAGAAGGCCGGCGAGCAGACGTTGACCGTTACGGTCAAAGACCAGTAAGAATCTGCTAATCTTCGCGAATTTTCGCTAATCTTTCTTCACGAAAGAATTCACGGAGATTAGCGTGAATTCGTGGATAAGCGTAGCGCGGAATTTATTCCGCAACCAAAAGCGAAATAAATTTCGCGCTACAAATCTTCGCGGTTGTTATAGATTCTCAAGAGCAATACTATAGTAATGAAGCCTTCCACCATCAAGCGTATCGCCCTCTCCGTCCTGCTTGGCCTGTCCGTGGCGGCGCTCACGACCGAGATCTCATACCAGGCGCTCAAGCGCGAGAACCGCGCCCCGCAGCGCATCGAACTGGTCATCCCGGCCGGTACAGCGGCGCAGGTCGAGCAGGGCGAGGCGCCGCCCGGCATCCCCGAAGAGTTGACTTTCGTGGTCGGCGATACGCTGGCGGTGGTCAACCAGGACAGCGCGGATCACCAACTGGGGCCGCTGTGGATCCCGGCTGGCGCGTCTGCCAGCCTGAACCTGGACAGCGAGCAGAACTACGCCATGGAGTGTTCCTTCCAGCCGGCCAGGGTCTTTGGCCTGGAGGTGCGCGAGCCGGTCACGCTCACTACCCGCCTGACCGGTATCTTCTTTGCCGGCCTGCCGCTGGGCGCACTCTTTGCGCTGTATGGCTCGCTGCTGGGCAAGGACAAGAAGAAGGCGGCATGATCCTGCGCGCCATGTTCTCCCGCCGCTGGTTCGTCACCACCCTGCTCGTGCTGTTGGGCGGCGTGTTGTGCGTGCGCCTGGGCATCTGGCAGTTGGATCGCCTCGACCAGCGCCGCGCCTTCAACGCCCACGTCCAGGCTATGTGGGAGGCCGCGCCGCTGACCCTGACCGGGCAGGCGAGCGAAGACCTGACGGCGATGGAATACCGCGCCGTGACGGTCAGCGGGAGGTATGACTTCGAGAACCAGGTGGCCTTGCGGAACCGCAACTTCAATGACCAGTTTGGCTATCACCTCCTGACGCCTCTGCTCCTGGAGGATGGAACTGCGGTGCTGGTCGAGCGGGGCTGGATCCCGGCGGACGGCAATTCCGCGCCCGCCGATTGGCGCAAGTACGACCAGCCTGGGCGGGTCACGGTCCAGGGGCAGATCCGGCTCGGGCAGGGCAAGCCAGACCTGGGCGGGGTCCCCGACCCGACCCTCGCGCCGGGGCAGGCGCGCCTGGATTTCTGGAACACCGTCAACCTGGAGCGCATCCGCCAGCAGGCCCCGTATCCCATGCTGGAGGTGTTCGTCCAGCCGGAAGCAGACCCAGCCGATACGACGCCGCCCATCCCGTACCAGCCGCAGATCGAGTTGACCGAAGGCCCGCACCTGGGCTACGCCGGTCAGTGGTTCACCTTTGCGACCATCCTGGTGTTGGGGTATCCGTTCTTTTTGCGCAAGCAGTTGCAGGAGAAACCATGAAATTCTCGCTTTCCTCGTCTTTTGCCCGCCTGGCGCTGACGGCGCTGTTGGCGGTCTTCCTGGTGACGATTGGCGGGCGACTGGTGACGTTGAACGGCGCAACGACCGCCTGCGCGGGCTGGCCGCTGTGCCTGCCGGACGGCGTTTTGGGCTGGATGCAGTTGCTCCACCGCGCCTCGGTGGGTTTTGCCAGTCTCTTGATGGCCGTGCTGCTCTACCGCGCCTGGCGCGACCTGCGCGACCATCGCGTCCTGCTGCCGCTTGCCACGCTGACCGTAACGCTGTACTTTGCGCAGGCTTTCGTCGGCGCAATGGAAGTGACGCGCGGCTTCCCGCGCTATCTCGCCATTTTGCACGCGCTGACGAATGCGGCCTTGTGGCTGGGCTTGCTGGGATTGGCGGTCGCTTCCGGTTTCCTGGCGCGCGAGACGGTGGCCTTCCCGCCGCTGGACATCCGGCAGAGGGCGCGCGACTTCCTGGCGCTGACCAAGCCCATCGTGGTCGCCCTGCTGCTGGTGACCACCTACGCGGGCATGGTGGTGGGCGGCAGGGCCTGGCCGTCCTGGCAACTGACGTTCTGGATGCTGCTGGGCGGTTTCATGGCGGCGGGCGGTTCTTCGGCCTTGAACCAATACATCGACCGCGACCTGGACAAGAACATGCAGCGCACGCAGAAGCGCCCGCTGGCGGCCGGCCGCATGACGCCCGCCGAAGGGCTGGCGTTTGGGCTGGCGCTCTCCGCGCTCAGTTTCTACGTCTACGCGGCCTTCGTCAACCTGCTGGCGGCCTGCCTGTCGCTGGCGGGCATCATCTATTACGTGGTGTTGTACAGCCTGCTGCTCAAGAAAGCCACCGTGCAGAACATCGTCATCGGCGGCGGCGCGGGCGCCATCCCGCCGCTGGTGGGCTGGGCGGCAGCGACCGGCGGGCTGAACGTCCCGGCGCTGCTTTTGTTCGCCATCGTCTTCATGTGGACGCCGCCGCACTTCTGGGCGCTGGCCATCGTCCGCCAGAAGGATTACGCCCGCGCGGGCGTGCCGATGTTGCCGGTGGTGCGCGGCGAGAAAGAGGCGCGCTGGCAGATCCTGGTCTACACGCTGGAACTGGTGGCGGTGACGCTGCTGTTACCGCTCTTCGGTTTCACCGGCGCGCTCTACCTGGTTTCGGCGTCCGCGCTTGGACTATGGCTGATCTATACCGCCTGGCAGGTGTGGCGGGTGGAGGGCAACAAGATCGCCTGGAAGATGTACCGTTCTTCGAGCATGTACCTGGCCTTCCTTTTCCTGGCGCTGATGCTGGATGCGGTGCGCTAAAGAACTGAAAGTAAATAGCGTACTTGTTGTATCAGGTCGCCCGGTTTCAGCACAACAACCGTCTTGACCCCGGGTTGATAGTGCCGTACATTGAACGTGGCAAGGTAGGAACATTGCTCGCGAATCGCAGACGCAAGGATGGGAGCGTCTGCTGGGTCGACCAGACCGGTCAATGTCTTGATCTCCTCTGTGGAAGGGTCAGGAACTTCTTTCAGGCATCGGCCTACTAATAATTCGAAAGCGGGCAAGGCGGAGGGTATTTTTTCGCGCAAATTGCGTTTTGCTTCTGTCAAAACTTGCTTGGAGACAACGGCTTCGAGTAAGGTGATCTCGGCCATGCGAAGCAGGACAAGACTGGCGCTATTTTCATTTGGGGAAGCCGATCCGGCAAATAAAACATCTGCATCCACAAAGATACGCAACTTGCGCAAATTATCCGCCATAGTTTTCCTGGTTGTATCTTTCGCGTTGTGTGCGTAAGCCCTGGAGAAGTTCTTCCATGCTAATCCCCGCTTCGAGACGCAATCGTTCGATCTCGCGCGCCAATTCGGGCGCAATGGGAGTCATGGGAACGAACACGAAAATCCCGTCCAGATCTACTAACTTGAAGATATTGCCGTTCTCGATGTTATATTTTTGGCGCAATTCTGACGGAAGGGTCACCACTCCACGTTCTCGAACTTGTATTGTTGTATCCATAATCTTTGCTCCTCGCAGAATATCTGCAAGGACAGTATATCAGGCAAGGGATAAAAAATCAAACGATTTGGAGTTGCCGCAGTAATTCTCAGTATGGCTTTGCGGGATTGCCAAATCCAGCAAATACGGCTTTGGATTTGCCAATACCCATTCTGGGTACTTTCCGAGCCAGCAAAGTGTTTCCAATCTAGGTATACTTGGGGGAGACCTGCTACACTTGGATATCGACATGGAAGAATACAGCATCCCCGAACTGCAACGAAAAATGGCCTCCGGCGAGTTGACCGCCCGCAAACTGGCCGAGATGTACCTGGGGCGCATCGTCGCCATCGACCAGGGCGGGCCGCGCCTGAACGCGGTCATCGAACTCAACCCGGAGGCGCTGGCGATTGCCGAGCGCCTCGACCGCGAGCGGCGCGAGGGGCGCGTGCGCAGCCCCCTGCACGGCGTCCCCATCCTCATCAAGGACAACATCGATACCTGCGACCGCATGACCACCACCGCCGGTTCGCTGGCGCTGGAGGGTTCCGTGCCGCTGCGGGACGCCTTCCTGGTGGAGCGCCTGCGCGCCGCCGGGGCCTTGATCCTGGGCAAGACCAATCTCTCGGAGTGGGCCAACTTCCGCGGCAAACACTCGACCAGCGGCTGGTCCAGCCGCGGCGGGCTGACCCGCAACCCGTACGCGCTCGACCGTTCGGCCTGCGGCTCGTCGTCCGGGTCGGGGGCGGCGGTGGCGGCAACCTTGTGCGCGGCGGCGGTCGGCACCGAGACGGACGGCTCGATCATCTGCCCGGCGCAGACCAACGGCATCGTGGGCATCAAACCGACGGTGGGGCTGGTCAGCCGCAGCGGGATCATCCCGATCTCGCGCAGCCAGGATACGGCCGGCCCGATGGCGCGCACGGTGACGGACGCGGCCATCCTGCTGGGGGCGATGACCGGGCCGGATGAACGGGACGCAGCCACCGGGTCCGCGAAAGACCGGGCGTATCCCGATTACACGCCTTTCCTCGATCCGCAGGGTCTCAAGAATGCCCGCCTGGGCGTGGCGCGGGGTCTGTTCGGCGCGGATGCGCGCATCCTGAAAATAATGGAATCCAGCCTGGATGTGATGCGCTCGCAGGGCGCGGAACTGGTAGAGGTGGAACTGCCGCCCGCCAGCAAGTTCGAGAAGGCGGAACTGGAAGTGTTGTTGTACGAGTTCAAGGCCGGGCTGGACGCTTACCTGGCCGGGCTGGGGGAGGGCGCGCCGGTTCGTTCCCTGGCGGAGGTGGCGCGCTTCAACGAGGAACACCGCGAAACGGCGCTGGCCTTCTTCGGGCAGGAGCGTATGCTCGAGGCGCTGGAGAAGGGGCCGCTGACGAGCAAGCGTTACCTGGCCGCGCTGGAAAAGAGCCGCGCGCTGGCGGGCGCGCAGGGCATCGACGCGGTCATGCGCCAGCACAGCCTGGACGCCATCGTCTGCCCGTCGGGCGGGGCCGCCTGGGTGATCGACCTGGTCAACGGCGACGGCGGCGACGCCTGGGATATGGAAAGCACTTCCTACCCGGCGGCGGCGGGCTACCCGCACATCACCGTCCCGGCCGGCTATCTCTTCGGCTTGCCGGTGGGGGTGTCGTTCTTTGCGGGCGCGTGGCAGGAAGCGGCGCTCATCCGGCTGGCATACGCCTTCGAGCAGGCGACCAACGTACGCGTGCCGCCGCGCTTCCTGCCGACCGCCGACCTGCCTGTTGCAAACCCAAAATAGGAGAAATGATGGGACTTGACCTGCCTGAACACGATTGGAAGATCCTTTCGCGCTTGAAGCCGTTGGCGCTCGAGCGCCTGTGCCAGGGCATCCTGCGCGGCGCGCAAGACCTGCTTGCCAGCGTCCCAGAGGGGGAGGCGCATCGAGCCTACCTCGACCTGTACAAGTATATCCAGGACAGCGATAAGGTCCTGGCGGGATGCTTCGATTGGCGGCGCTCGCAGGCGCTGCTCATCCTGGCGAACTGGCGGCAGGAGGAGTTGCTCACCGACGAGGAATTTGCCCGCTTCAGTCCCGAAGCCCGCCAGAAGGCGGAGGTGGTGGCGCAGATTCGGGCAGGATAAAAACCCGGAAAATATTGGGGTTCAAACGGATTTCCAATGATAAAATGGGATGAGACAATCGATATGGGAGCGAATACGAATGTGTGTTGTCACGATTTCATCCAGATACCAGATCACCATCCCGAAAAAAATACGGGAGCGGTTTGACATTACGCCCGGGGATAAGGCATTGTTCATTCCCCGCGGAAAGACAATCGAGGTGGTGTTTGCGCGCACCGAAAAAGAACTGGAAGAAAAGAAGCGCATGTTTTTATCCGAAAGCCAACGCACCTGACCCATCATGGCCCGCCAAATTTCCGAGGAACGCACCCGCAAGGAAATGATCGACCCGCAGTTGGAAAGAGCGGGTTGGTATCTGCGCGACCATTCCAAGGTGAAGATCGAAATTCCTGTGGATGGGTATGATGCTGAGCCGTGGAACGGGGTGACCGATTACACGCTCTACCGCGAAAATGGGGAAGTGTTGGCGGTGGTGGAAGCCAAGAAAACAGCGGTGGATGTCCGTTTGGCGGAAGCGCAACTCACTCATTACGTCACTGAAATTGAAAAACACCAAAGTTTCCGTCCGTTCGGTTTTTTAGCCAATGGGCTGGAAATCCATTTTGTGGATGTGGGACATGCCCCCAAGCGTGAAGTGTTCGGTTTCTTCACACGCGAAGACTTGGAGAACCTGCTTTTCATCCGCCAGAATGCCAGGCCGCTCAGTTCAATAGAAATCAATAATACAATCGTTGACCGTTCTTATCAGCACGAAGCCATTCGGCGCGTGGGTGAATCCTTTGAAATACCGTCCCGAAGGTTGGACGGCGAACCGTCAGAGCCTTCCAGCAAACCTTCGGGACGTTCTGGCGGCAAGCGCAAAGCCTTGATCGTCATGGCAACAGGGACAGGTAAAACGCGCACGACGATGGGGTTGATCGACGTGTTCATGCGCTCCAACCAGGCGCGACGGATTTTGTTCGTGGCAGACCGCGATGCGCTGGTGGAACAGGCAAAGGATGATGGTTTCGAGAAGTTCATTCCCAATGAACCCTGTACCCGCCTGCATAGTTGGGACGATCCGAATGCGCGCACACAGCGCTTGTACGCGGTGACGCTTCAAACCCTGAGCAATATCTTCGAGCAGTTCTCGCCCGCCTTCTTTGACCTGATCGTCTTCGATGAAGTCCATCGCTCGATCTACAACAAGTTCAACGAAGTGCTGGAATACTTTGACGCCCGTCAGGTGGGACTGACCGCCACGCCCGCCAATTACATCAATCGCGATACCTTCCTTGCCTTCGATTGCACGGACGGCAAGCCGACCTATCTTTATACCTACGAGCAAGCCATCGAAGACAAGTATCTCGTGGATTATGAACTCTATGCCGCGCGGACCAAATTCCAGCGGCAGGGCATTCACGGCGTGGACTTGACCGAGGAAGAGCGCAACGCCCTGATCGAAAAGGGACTCGACCCCGACGATATCAACTATGAAGGCACGGAACTGGAAAAGGAAGTCAGCAACCGCGACACGTTACGCAAACAGTGGGAAGAGATTTGGGATATTTGCCGAAAAGATTCGTCGGGACAATTGCCGGGCAAGACCATCGTTTTTGCTATGACGCAACAACATGCCTTGCGTTTGCAGGATGCGTTTTATGAGATGTATCCGCAGTTCCCAGACTTGGCAAAGGTCATCACCCATAAATCTGAATATCGCGGCACGTTGGTGGAAGCCTTCAAGAAGAAGGACTTCCCGCGCATTGCCATTTCCGTGGACATGCTGGACACGGGCATTGACGTTCCAGAAGTGGTTAATCTCGTGTTCATGAAGCCTGTGCAATCACCCATCAAGTTACAGCAGATGATCGGGCGTGGGACGCGGGTGCAGGCGGCGTGTCGCAATCTGGCATTGCTGCCGAACTTCGAGAAGAAGGATTTTCTCATCATTGATTTTTGGGAGAATAATTTCAGCAGAGACGCCAAGGAAGTCGTTGACCAGTCCACGCCTGTGTTGGTGACGATCTTCAATACACGCTTGAAGTTGCTGGAGACCTATCTCAAAGACCAGAAAGATCCCGATTGCAAGCAAGTGATCGCTGACCTGCGCGAGCAGATTCAGCAAATCCCAACCGACTCGTTCACCATCCGCAAGCACATGCCAGAGATCGAAGAAGCCTGGAGGGATGCCTTCTGGGATTATTTGATTCCCAGCAAGATCGAGTTCCTGAAATTGAAAGTCGCCCCGCACCTGAGACTCGTCCCTGGTGTGGACGTTGCCGCCGCGACCTTCATCAGCAAAGTGGAACGGTTGAAGTTGCTCAAACGCACGGGCAAAGAAGCCAGCGGAACCATTCAGTCCATTGTGGAAGATGCCCAGAGTTTGCGCGACACGATTTTGTCTGACGCGGAGATCAAAGCCAAGAGTATGTGTGTCCCTGAAAAACTGGTGGAGTTCTCGAATAACGAATTGAATTTACTTCGAGATATTCTTTCTCCATGTATGAAAAACAAAATGCGATATGACTCTTTTCTTGAACTCGATTTACTTGATTCCATCGCCATCAGCGGCTACATTTTGCTCACCAAAAGCGGAGAGAAAATGTACGTGGCGGAATATCGCCGTTTGGTGGAGCAACGTATTTTGGAATTAGTGGCAAACCACCCCACAATAAAAGCCATTCAAAACGGCGAGAAGATAGACGACTGGCAACTGCTCGAACTGGAGCGCACGCTGACCAAGGAACTCGGCGAAGGTGATTTGGAAGTAACGCCCGAAAATTTGAAGAAGGTCTTTTCCCACACTGCTGATAGTTTTCTCGGCTTGGTGCGACAGGTGCTGGACATGCAGTACCTGCCCGATTACAAGGACTTGGTGGCGCGGCAATTTGAAGATTACGTTATTAAGCACAACTACAACGCCGACCAGATTCGCTTTTTGCGCGCCGTGCAAAGTGTGTTCTTGCAGAAACGCCATCTCGATACTGCTGACCTCTACGAGCCGCCGCTGGATATGTTTGGCGCGGATGCGGTGGAGCGGTGGTTTACGGAGAAGGAAGTGGAAGAAGTGGTGTCTTTTTTCAAAAAGCTCATTAAATAACAAGAATGTTCAAACTAAAACGAGAAGGTTTGCGATGGCAATCAACTTTGAACAATTAACTAGTTTGACAATGTCACATTTTCGTATAGTTGTCATTGCGAGGAGCGTTCTTTGCGACGAAGCAATCCCCTCGCAAACCAGGAGACTGCTTCGCTTCGCTCGCAGTGACAGAAAGCATAGAGTTTTA
>JBMOMO010000116.1:0-18340 GCA_049324135.1 Chloroflexota bacterium | reverse complement strand
TCGAAAAAGACCGCCTGGCGGTTGTTGCCGCGATTATAGAAATGGTAATAAACATCAGGGACGAAGGGAATGAGTCGGCGAGGCATTGTATTCTCCAGTCGGTCAGACTTCAGACTTCCGAAGTCTGCCAGACTTCGGAAGTCTATCATCCGTAGATTCTCCGATAGACGCGCAAGATGGCCTCTGGAATAGAACAGACCTTGACCTTCTCTTTCATGTCGGCAAATTCATTGGCGAAATTATCATCTTCAAGGGAAAAGATGTAAACGCTCACGGGCTTATCCAACGTTTCGAGTTCTTCCTTCAAATCGGGAATCGAAAGTTGGTCGAACAGGATCGCCGTGTAACGCTGGTTGTTCTCGAAAATTTTCCAGACATCGGTTTCTGTTACGAATTCGAAAGTGCCTTCGCGCAAACACAACATTTCGACTGATTGCCGCGTG
Source organism: Chloroflexota bacterium (assembly GCA_049324135.1). Classification (GTDB taxonomy): domain Bacteria; phylum Chloroflexota; class Anaerolineae; order Anaerolineales; family Villigracilaceae; genus JAABUE01. Next base: position 17,897 of record JBMOMO010000116.1, on the reverse strand, counting down.
AGTAGTTCTTTGTTTTCATCGCTTGGCTCGGCAGGCACAAAAGATGTGCGGAAGTATTTCAAGTTGCCGCCATATCTAATCTTTGTTTTTCCTTCTTTGTAGCCAACAATACAATTCTTTACTCTTGGGTAAGTTACTGTTTCTGCTATTTGATTCTCATTGTTTGTGCATAGAATGAATCGACGGCTACCTCCATCGGCATCATTTAACAACATTGCCGAATGACCAGTGGTGCCAGAACCCGCAAAGAAATCTAACACTAGACCGTCTTTGGGTAAAAAAATATCTATGCAATCAAGAACAGAATAAACGCTTTTGGGGTAATCAAAATTGTTCTTCGGCACAATTTTTTCTAAAACTCTTGTGCCGTAAGCGTTCGCATTATATTTACTGCCGTACCAAAACGAAGTTGGCTTGACTCTTCCCTGTTCTCTCCGCTTATAGTAAATGGTCACCTTATCTTGTCGAATCACGGCTTTCAAATCATTTAGATTATCTCTCGCTCTATCTTTATCCCATAACCAAACTCTTTCAATGCCTTTTGTATTAATTGGCCAGACTTCATAGCCTGTAATTTTTTCTACGCTGATTTTTCCATCTTTTGAAACATAAAAAGGATACCAATACTCTGAGCCTCTATCTTCGCGAGCCGCATCTCGCCTCATCAATCCTTCCCATCTAAATTTTGATAGTTCGTCGACCTCTGGAAAATCAAGACCAAAATCAACATTCAATCCTCGCATTCGAGGAGTTCCCCATGTTACAAAAATAGCGTATTCGTGCGCCTCCATAAAAAACTTGCTTTGCCTTCTACCTTCTGGTTTGATACAAATCGCAACCCTTCCAAGCGTAGTCGCATTAAGGTCTTCGAGGATTCCAAGCAAATTGAACAATTCGTGATCATCAATAGTCACAATCAATACCCCATCTTGTTTGATGACATTCTTTGCCAATACAAGCCGTTTGTGCATCATTGAAATCCATTTGCTATGACGATAAGCGTCTTCTGCGTCTACAAAACTATTATTGTATTTCCAATCCTTTGCACCGGTATTGTAAGGTGGATCAATGTAAATAACATCCACTGCTTTTTCATGGGTATAGTTCAACACTGAAAGAGCATGATAATTATCCCCCTCGATCAAAATATGAGTGGGTTGTTCTGGGTCGGTGACAATCTCGTTTGCAGGGACTTCCTGTAATACAGGCAAGCCGTTTTGCGCGGCGAGTTCGAATTCCTCCTGTGTGCGTTCTTCATCCCACACCAGCCCGTATTTTTTTCGTTTTTCCAGTTTTTCGATGTGCTTGATAAGGTCTTCTTGCGACCAGTCTTGGTAGTTTCTTTTTGCCATAAATACGTCTCCGCGCTGAAATTATAGCATCTCGTACATCTATTTCGCGTAAATCCTTCCTGGGAAGAAATCCAATCCTTCCTGGGAAGGAATCAAAACCTTCCTTGGAAGGATTCCAATTCTTCCTAGGAAGGATTTAAAACCTTCCTAGGAAAGATTCCAAACCTTCCTTGGAAGGATCGGAATCAGACTTCCGAAGTCTGGGAGACTTCGGAAGTCTTGAGGGCTTGCAAACTAGGCTTTCTCGAACTCGACCGTTGCCAGCACTTTCTTGAACTCCTTGCCGGGGTTGAAGCGCGGCAGCAGGGTGGTGATCTGGGTGGGGCGCACCTGGTCGTCGGTCTCTGCGCCCTCGGCGTTGGCCTTCAACCAGAAACTGCCGAAGTCGCCCAACTCCACGATGTTGCCCGCCGCCAATTCCTGCGGGATCACTTTGAGCAGGGCTTCCATGTTCGCCATCGTGTCGACGCTGGACACGGTGGAAATCTCCGCAACCCGTTCCGCCAGTTGGCGCAGGGTCTTGCGCCCGCTGGATGTAAGGGACGGGTAGAACTTCTTGGGCGCGTCCGGGTTGGACGGATTGCCGCGCTCGACGACATTGTATTTCACACTCATTTTTGCCTCCATTGGCTATGAAAAAGTTGGCTTTGGGGGATGACCTGTTTTCCAAATGGGTTTCCCCCACGTTGAAATTAGTATAGCAATAATTCACCCGATTTTCAATATTACCCTGATACTATTTCCACCGCTTTTCGTAGCGCAGCCTCCAACCGCAACCAAACTGAATTGATCTCACCACAAAGGCACAAAGTTCACAGAGTTTCATCCTTTCGATGTTTTCCTGCCCGGCGCTTTGGGGCGAGTAGGGATACACTGACACAACGATTTGACCTGGTGTTACTTACTTCGAAAATTTCATTACCTTACATTTAGATCGTTGTGTCGCGTCGATTCAATTCTTCCTGTGCAAGTTGTCTGATTTTTGAAAAACTCAGTTCTGATTGTTCTTTGCCAAAACGATAGTCAAGTTCGCCTTCACCTTCACGGAAGGGCCAGTAACTAACAACCATATCTTTCAGTGAGGCGATATCGAGCAGAATTGGCGTCGCAATATTCTCTTTATGACGGATCATGATTTTATGCAGAGAATCAGCAATCATTCTTTCAACAGGCGGCCAGATGTACTCAATTTCTATGTGATGAGGTCTCTCCCGTAAGAATTTCACCAAAGGTTTTATTGCCTGCGTGTCTCCAATTTCCCCTAACGCCTCAACTATACTGATTTGGTTAGCTGGGTAATCAGTGCCAGAGAGAAATCCCGAGTCACGCGAGCCCGATTCCCAGGCACGGAGAAGAGTTTCAATTTCAAAATTATTTTTAGACATTTTACCTTCCTAGATTGTGCGCATTGCATACAGCCGGCTAACGATGCCTTTACCCAATCCCTTCGGCATACCACCCTGTGCAGGGACGCCTGCCGAACAATTCGGGAAAATGGACCAGGCGCAAACGCTCCGGCTTGTCATGCTCACTTACCCACACAACCCTAAAACCACCAAACACATGATTGCATTCATTTTAGCAAACCGGCGCAGAAAATACAATACCCGCGCGCGCCGGGCGGGTATAATACCTGCGCACATGGACTGGAACGAGGAACGACCGACCCCCACGCCTCCCGCCTGGCCCGTCTTGCGCGGCGTACTGGCGCGCGGCTACCGCGTGGCCTCCGGCCCGTCCAGCGACTATCCCTACGGCGCGCTGGAACGCCAAAGGCCGCTCTTCAAGGCGCGCGGCCTGGACCTGGACGGCTGCTTCGACGGCACGCTCAACATAGACATCCGCCCGTACGCCTTCCAGGTGCTCAAGCCGGAATACACCTTCCGCGAGGTGGCCTGGACCGACCTGCACCCGCCGGAGCATTTCTCGTTCTCGCGCTGCAAAGTGACCTACAAAGGCATCGAATACGACGGCTGGGTGTACTATCCACACCCGGAGACCAAACTGCGCCACTTCCAGGACGCCTCGCTCCTGGAAGTCATCGCGCTCCCCATCCCCGGCATCGACTACGGGGACGAGTTGTACGTCTCCGTGAACCCGGCCGAGATCCGCGTCAACCTGCGGGATGAGGGACTTCCCACTTAGGGCGATCGCATTTGGATTTTTGTCCGCTAATCTACGCTAATCCTTCGGCAGGCTCAGGACAAGTCTGCGCGAATTTCCAAAAAAATTAGCGGGAATTCGCGCAGATTAGCGGATCTTTTTTTAACAACCTTCACCCTGCGGGTACTTCGCAGGACGGTTTCACATCAAGGAAAATCCGTGTAAACCTGTGACATCCGTGTCATCCGTGTGCAAAATCATGGCAACTCCCAGGAGAAACATCTCACCGCCCCCGGCAAATGAAGTACAATTCCACCCATGACAAAACGAATCGGAATCCTCACCAGCGGCGGCGACGCGCAAGGCATGAACGCCGCTGTACGGGCGGTGGTGCGCACCGCCCTGTCGCAAGGGGCGGAAGTGTACGCCGTCTACGAAGGCTACCAGGGCCTGGTAGAGGGCGGCGACCGCATCCGCAAAATGGACTGGGACTCGGTCGGCGGCATCCTGCAACTGGGCGGCACCGTCATCGGCAGCGCCCGCTGCGAAGCCTTCCGTACCCGCGAAGGCCGCCGCGCCGCCGCCCATCACCTGATCCAGGCCGGCATCGACCGCCTGATCGTCATCGGCGGCGACGGCTCGCTGACCGGCGCCAACGTCTTCCGCCAGGAATGGCCGTCCCTGGTGGCCGAACTGGCCGAAGCCGGCCAGGTCAGCAAAGAAGAAGCCGCCGCCTGCCCCAACCTGTCCATCGTCGGGCTGGTCGGCTCGATAGACAACGACTTCTCCGGCACCGACATGACCATCGGCGCCGATTCCGCCCTGCACCGCATCACCGAAGCGGTGGACGCCATCACCAGCACCGCCGCCAGCCACCAGCGCACCTTCGTCGTCAAAGTGATGGGACGCAACTGCGGCTACCTGGCGCTCATGGGCGCGCTGGCCTGCGGGGCCGATTGGGTCTTGATCCCCGAAGCCCCGCCGGACGTGGAAGACTGGCAGGATGTACTGGCCGAGCGCCTCAGGGCCGGGAGGAAGGCCGGCCGCCGCGACAGCATCGTCATCCTGGCCGAAGGCGCCCGCGACCGGAACGGGGAGTACATCGGCAGCAGCGACGTGCAGCGCGCGCTGGAAGAACGCCTGGGCGAGGAAGTGCGCGTCACCGTCTTGGGGCACGTCCAGCGCGGCGGGCGTCCCAGCGCCTTCGACCGCACCCTGAGCACCCTGATGGGACACGAAGCCGTCCACGCCATCCTGGCCGCCAGCCCGCAGGACGAGCCGGTGGTGATCGGCATCCGCAACAACCGCATGACGCGCCTGCCGATGATGGAAGCCGTGAAGCAGACCCAGGCGGTGGTCGAAGCGGTAGCAGCCAAGGACTACGAGCGCGCCATGTCGCTGCGCAGTTCGTCGTTCAAAGACGCCTTCAACACCTTCAAGACCATGGTGCGCGCCCTGCCGCATCCGCTCGAACCGGGCCGCAAACGCTTCCGCATCGCCGTCCTGAACGCGGGCGCGCCCGCCCCGGGCATGAACACCGCCAGCCGCGCCGCCATCCGCCTGGGGATGGACATGGGTCACATCCTGTTGGGCGTCCACAACGGCTTCGAGGGCATGATGGAAGGCGAAGTGGAAACCCTGGATTGGATGAGCGTCAGCGGCTGGGCCACGCGCGGCGGTTCAACGTTGGGGACGACGCGCCATGTCCCGCAAGGCCGCGACCTGTACGCCATCGCCCGCGTCATCGAAGACCACCACATAGACGCCCTGCTGCTGGTCGGCGGCTGGACGGCCTACGAAGCCGCCTTCACCATGCTCAGCAACCGCTCCAATTTCCCCTCCTTCAACATCCCTATGGTCTGCCTGCCGGCCTCCATCAACAACAACCTGCCCGGCTCCGAGTTCAGCATCGGCGCCGATACGGCCCTCAACAGCATCGTAGACGCGGTGGACAAGATCAAACAATCGGCGGTCGCCACGCGGCGCTGCTTCGTGGTCGAAGTGATGGGACATTACTGCGGCTACCTGGCGCTGATGGGCGGCATGGCCACCGGCGCCGAGCGGGTCTACCTGCACGAAGAAGGCATCAAACTGCGCGACCTGCAAGTGGATGTCGAAAACCTGCTGGAGGGCTTCCAGTCCGGCAAGCGGCTGGGGCTGGTCATCCGCAACGAATACGCCAACCCGGTCTACGACACCAAATTCATCTGCTCGCTGTTCGAGGAAGAAGGCCAGGACGTGTTCGACGTGCGCCCGGCCATCCTCGGCCACCTGCAGCAAGGCGGCGACCCGTCGCCCTTCGACCGCATCCAGGCCACGCGGCTGGCGCGCATGTGCCTGGAATACCTGATCGAGCAATGCGAACAGGGCGGCCGCGATAGCGCCTTCATCGGGATGCAGAACGGCAAGATCCAATTCCACGATATGCGCGACTTCGACCGCATGATAGACGCCAGGCACCAGCGCCCCAAAGAGCAATGGTGGCTAGGACTGCAAAGCATTGCCAGCCTGCTGTCGAAACAAGACCCGGAAGGATGATCCCCATGATCCTCGACCTGCCCCTCATCCTGGAAACCCGCCGCAACCACGCCCTCGAACACGCCTCCATCCACATCCTGGCGGCCAGGTACCCCGACCGTCACTTTGCCGGGCACTCCAACCCGACCGGCTTCTTCCTGCTCGGCAACGTCTCGACAGAAGAAGTACAAGCCGCCGTCACCCAGGCGCTGACCAGGCTGCGCGCCGGCGAGAAGGGACTGGCCATCCACGCCGGCTGCGGGACGAACTTCGCCTCCACCGCGCTCCTGGCCGGGAGCCTGGCCTGGTTGCCGTTGAGCGGGGCGCGTTCCTGGCGAAAGCGTTTCTGGCTGCTCCCCTTTGCCATCGGCTTCGGTTTGCTTGGCTACGCCCTCAGCCAGCCGCTGGGCCCCTGGCTGCAAGCCCACATCACCACCGAGCCAGACCTGGGCAGCCTGCAGGTCGAAGACGTCACTCCCGTACGCCGCGGCGGGGTAGCCGTCCATCGCGTAAGAACCAGGAGTTGACTTATCTGTTGGCGAAACGATTGAAAGTCTCAAAAGCCGGGTAGAATAGCGATCATGCCCAAAAATACACAAAGGATTATCTATGTCCGCAACTGAAATAGAGGCTTTGGACAGCAAATACCTGGCAATCCTGGTCGAACGAATACAGGTATGCAAAAACTACAAGCCGAAATTTGGGAAAAGCGGCAAACCAGGCCTGACGTTACAAGAATTTACCAAACTTTACCATGGAGACGATTTCTATTCCTGGTTTGGCCTGGATACCCCCTGGGTGTATGCGGCGCATAAAGCCGCTGGCGGCATTACATCGGTCTATCGGCAAATTGGCATAGGCTGTGAACAGGTCTTTCGTCTCATGCTTCAAGACCAACTCGGTTTGAGCGACTCACAGGCTAAATGGTCTTATGAAACAATGGGGTACGGTAAAAAGCGCACATTGTCGCTTGATGGACGAATTGACTTGAAAGATGTTCGCTCAACCCCCAAGCAGAAAATCATCTCTCAATGGTTATTACAAGCCGCAAAGCGTTTGAATATTGCGCCCGAAATCGCCCAGGTACTGAAAGGCGCGGTATTCGAAGTGCGGCAAGGATACAAAAGCAAGGATTCGAAACGTCAAAACGCCGATATTGCCAATGCTGCTACTGCTTACTCGCAAGGATACCTTCCTGTGATAGTAACGCTCTCTGCGCAGATCGATAGTGATGTGGCATCGAGATATGAGGGCGAAAAATGGCTCATCCTGCAAGGCTATATGGGGGGAGCGCCTACTACGTCAACGTATGTATTTGCGAATGAAGTCATTGGGTATGACCTGGCAGCCTTTTTCCAACGCAACTCTGACGAATTGAGAAAAACGATAGAGGAAGTATCGAAAGTGTTGCTCGAAACTGACGAAAGAAATGATTGAGCAGAAAAGTCACTTTACGTTCAAACATAATTTGAAGAATGGGCGGCATGGTTGGCTCAGGCTGACGCCCGCTTATTCGATTATGGTGGTAAATGACATTCTCGACAAAAATCCCGAAATCGATCGGGTATTGGACCCATTTTCCGGTACGGGAACAACTGGATTGGTATGTGGGGAACGAGGCATAGACTGTGACTTGATAGATATCAATCCCTTCCTGGTATGGCTTTCTGAAGTAAAAACAAGGAATTACTCATCATCCGAATTGAATGAAGTCCACTCCAACGCTGAAAATCTTGCGGCGCAAGCAATACGTGACAATAATGAGAATCATCCCTGGATACCTCCTTTGAGTAATATAGAACGTTGGTGGACAAAAGGCAGATTGTCCTATCTCGCCAGACTCCATCGAAGCATTAATTTGGCCTTCCCCAATCGTTCCAATGTTAAAGACCTCTTACAAGTGGCGTTTTGCCGCCTGCTCATTGCATCTTCTAATGCAGCGTTCAATCATCAATCTATGTCCTTCAAGGATGAAAAACAAGATTATCTTTTCCTCTACGATGACATAGATAACCTGGCAGATAAATTCGTAAAAGATGTCCTGGAAATCATCCAATCTGCAAAGAATCCCATAACTGGAACAGTGCGAGTACTTAACACAGACGCCCGCTGCATCCCACAAGACAAAAAGTACAACGGCGTAATTACGTCCCCGCCATACCCTAACCGGATGAGTTATATCCGTGAAGTACGCCCTTATATGTATTGGCTCGAATATTTGAATGAAGCCCGCCAGGCAGCAGAACTGGATTGGCAAGCCATTGGTGGAACGTGGGGGATAGCAACCAGCAGGCTTGCAAAATGGGAACCTGATGGTCACAGTGTTCAACATCAAGGATTTAACCAGATAATAGAAGGAATTTACAAAAAAAGCCCGCTGTTGGCAAATTATGTCCATAAATACTTTATTGACGTTACACTTCACATAGAGAGCCTTTATCGGGCGTTGGAGCCAAATGCAAAAATATTCTATATCGTCGGGAATTCCAAGTTCTACGATACCCTCGTACCGGTAGAAACCATCTATGCCAGCATTCTTGAAAATACAGGCTTTCAAAACATCGAAGTTGAAATATTGCGCAAACGAAACTCTAAAAAAGAGTTGATCGAGTTCGTTGTTTCCGCGCGCAAGGCTTTTTGAAACCAAAAGTGCGCCAACCCTGTGTTGCTTCCTAAAAAAATAAATATCCCCTATGCCCAACATTTTCTTCCTCTACGGCAACGATGAATTCGCCATCTCGCGCCGCCTGAAAGAGTTCGAGGCCGGTTTCCCCGATCCCACCAGCGCGGACATGAACACCGCCCGTCTCGAAGCGCGCGCGATGACCGAGAACGACCTGAACACGGCCGTCAACGCCATGCCGTTCCTGGCGCCCAAACGCCTGGTATTGTTGTCGAACCCATCCGCCAGGTACGCCAAACCCGCCGAGCGCAAGAAGTTCGAGGGGTTCATCGAGAAGACGCCCGACACGGCGCAACTGGTCATCTACGAGTTGATCGAGCCAAAAGAGGTGGAACGGCACTGGCTGGTGAAATGGGCCGCGAAGAACGGCGCGCTGGTCAAAACCCAGGCCTTCATGCTGCCGCGTCCCAGGGAGATGACCGGCTGGATCATCCACGAGACCAAATCCCAGGGCGGGAGCATCGTCCCTGCGGCGGCCGCCAAACTGGCCGAGATGGTCGGCGTGGACACGCGCCAGGCCGGGCAGGAGATCGCCAAACTGCTGGCCTACGTCAATTGGGAGCGGCAGGTCGAAGTCCAGGATGTGGAAGCGGTCAGCATCGTCACTGCCCAGGAGAGCGTCTTCGATTTCGTGGATGCGCTGGCGGCTGGGAACAGCCAGTCCGCCCAACGTCTGTTACACCGCCTGCTGGAAAACGAGGAAGCCTTTGCGTTGTGGGGCATGGTGGTGCGCCAGTTCCGCCTGCTGCTACAAGCGCGCGAGGCGCTGGAGGCGGGCGGCGGCAAGGAGCAGGTGGCCGCGGCGCTGGGCGTGCATCCCTTCGTGGCCGAGAAGACATCGGCGCAGGCGCGCGCCTTCACGCTGCCCACGCTGGAAGCCATCTATCACAAACTGCTGGAGATCGACGAAGCGGCCAAGACCAGCCAGGTCACGCTCGACCTGGCGCTGGATACGCTGGTAGTGGAATTGACCCGCGCTTGAGCCTCATTCCGCAAACATCTCGGCCAGCGCCGCCAGCACTTGTTTCTGCGCCGCCGGGCTGATAACGCCCAGCCGTTTGCCCAGCCGCGATCTATCGATCGTTCGGATTTGGTCGAGTACGATTTGCCCCTCCTTGCCCTGGAATCGGCAAGCGACGCGGGTCGGGTAGGGCCGTCCCCTGGTCGTCATGGGCGCAACGATGAGGGTGGCAATGTGCCGGTTCATTTCATCCGGCGAGATGACCAGGCAGGGGCGCGTTTTGCGGATTTCGCTGCCAATCGTCGGATCGAGGTTGACGAGGTAGACTTCGAAACGTTGGGCTACCATTCCCACTCGGTTTCATCCCAATCGGTTGCTATCGCATCATCGAGCAGGCGGTCGTCGCCCCGCTCCGCCATCGCGCAGAATTGCGCCTCCCAATCCCGCCGCGCGCTGGAAGGGGATCGGATGACCAGTCGGTCATCTTCCAGGCTGAGTTCCACTTCCGCGCCCAGGCCGAGTTGTTCGATGAGCAACTTGGGAATGCGGATGCCGCGCGAGTTACCGATACGGATGATAGGGGTCCTGACAATGTTCATTTTGGCTCTTTCCTGAATGTACCTACATTGTAATCACTTGGGGCGGTCAGGTCAAGAGAAGCCGATGCAATATAGCAGAGCGTTGTATAATCCCCTCATGTTCATACAGGTTGCCGTCAACGTGCCCTCCGTTTCGGGGGTCTTCGATTACCATCTCCCGCCCGAATTATCAAGCAGGGTGGGCGTTGGCTGCCTGGTGACCGTTCCGTTCGGCGCGCAGGTGGCGCAGGGCGTGGTGCTGCGTTTCGTAGAGCAGGCTTCTGTAGCCGAGACCAAAGCGGCGCTGGACCTGGTGGACGCCGATCCCGTGCTGACGCCGCTCCAGATCGCGCTGGCCGAGTCCCTGGCCGAGGAGACGCTCTCGCCTCTTTCCGCGACGGTGGGCCTGTTCCTGCCGCCCGGGCTGAGCCAGCAGGCGGACATTTTGTACTCCCTGCGCAGCGACTCCCTCGCAACGGAGGGCGACGCCGGGCCGGTGCAGAAACGCCTGCTGGCCTTGCTGCGCGAGCGCGGCTCGCTGCGCGGGCGGCAAATAGACCGTCACTTCGGGCCGCAGGATTGGCGCAAGGCCGCCGACCACCTGGTCAAACGCGGACTGCTGGACAAGCGCCCCGTCCTGCCGCCGGTGACGGTGCACCCCAAATTCGTCCGTGTGGCGCAACTGGCCGCGCCGCCCGAAGTTGCCCAGGCGAGCCTGCCTGACCTGGGCAAGACCGAGGCCACCCGCAAACGCCGCGCCGCCGCGCTGGCCAGCCTGATGCGCGAACTGGACGAGGTCAACGTCGCGTGGGTCTACGCCGAGAGCGGCTGCAACCTGTCTGACCTGCAGGAACTGGCCGAGCGCGGCTTGATCGTGCTGCGCGAGAACGAGGTCTGGCGAGATCCAATAGAGAGGGTAGAGGGTAGAGGCGTAGAGAGTAGTAATCCTCCGCAGTTGACCAGGTATCAACAGGCGGCCTGGGAGCAGATCCGGGCGGCTTTCGATTCCCAGTCTAGCAACCCCCCCTTCCTGCTGCACGGCGTGACCGGCTCCGGCAAGACCGAGTTGTACCTGCGCGCGGCCGAGGAGGCCGTGCGGCGCGGCCGCCAGGCCATCATCCTGGTGCCGGAGATCGCGCTCACCCCACAGACCGTGCGGCGCTTCCTGGCGCGCTTCCCGGGGCAGGTAGGACTGGTACATTCGAAATTGTCAGAAGGGGAGCGTTACGACACCTGGCGGCGCGCGCGCGCCGGCCTGCTCAAGGTGATCATCGGGCCGCGCAGCGCGCTGTTTGCCCCGCTCCCCAGTCCCGGCCTGGTCGTGCTGGACGAGTGCCACGACGGTTCCTACTACCAGTCCGAGCCGCCCTTCTACCATGCGGCGACGGCGGCGCAGGCGTACGCGCGGCTGGCGGGGGCGGTCTGCATCCTGGGTTCGGCTACGCCGGCGGTGGCGCAAATGCACCAGGCCACGACCGGCAGGATGCGCCTGCTGGAACTGCCGGAGCGCATCGAACACAACTTCCGCCAGGTTGGCGAGACCGGCCTGCCGCCGGTTGCCATCGTGGACATGCGCGAGGAACTCAAATCGGGCAACCGCGCCATCTTCAGCCGCGCGCTGACCGAAGCGCTGGCAGAGACATTGACGCGCGGCGAACAGGCCATCCTGTTCCTCAACCGGCGCGGCGCAGCCACCTACATCTTTTGCCGCGATTGTGGTTTTGTCTTGAAGTGCCCGCAATGCGATACGCCCCTGACGCTGCACCTCGAAGAGCGGGAACGGCTGCTGTGCCACCATTGCGGCTACACGCGCCAGAAGCCGGTCAAATGCCCGCAGTGCGGCAGCGGGCAGGTGCGCGAGTACGGGCTGGGCAGCGAGAAGGTGGAGGCCGAGGTGACGGCGCTCTTCCCGCAGGCGCGCGTGCTGCGCTGGGACTGGGAGACCACCCGCAGCAAGGACGCGCACGAGATCATCCTGGCGCATTTCGCCGCCCATCGCGCCGACGTGCTGGTTGGCACGCAGATGCTGGCCAAGGGGCTGGACCTGCCGCTGGTGACGCTGGTGGGCGCGGTGCTGGCGGACGTGGGCCTGTACCTGCCCGATCCGTTCGCCGAGGAGCGCGTCTTCCAGGTGCTGACGCAGGTGGCCGGGCGGGCTGGCCGCAGCGCGCGCGGCGGGCGGGTGATCCTGCAAACCTTCGCGCCGGAGAACCGCGTGCTGCGGGCCGCGGCCGGGCACGATTACGCCGCTTTCTACGCGGACGAACTGACGCAGCGCGGCAAGTTGGGCTATCCGCCCTTTGCGCGGCTGGCGCGGCTGGAGTTCCGCCACGCGGATAACGCCCGGGCCGAGTCCGAGGCCCGAAAAGCGGCCAGCCGGCTCAGGTCGCAGATCGAGGCGGGGGGACGTCGCCAGACCGAGTTGATCGGTCCCGTCCCCTGTTTCTTCGCCAAATTGGGCGGGGTGTACCGCTGGCAGGTCATCCTGCGCGGGCCGGATCCGGCCAGCCTGCTGCGCGAAGGAACGCCGGGCAATTGCCGGGTTGAAGTAGAGCCGATAAGTTTGCTATAATTGAGCCATGCAACCACATCCGCGCCGCGAAGTGCTTTCCTGGGACGAAATAGACCGACTGGTAGACCACCTGCTGCCCCAGTTCCGCCGTGAATTCACCGCCATGCTGATGATTACGCGCGGCGGGATCATCCCCGGCGGCCTGCTGGCCGAGGCGATGTCCATCACCCACCTGCTGACCGCCGCGGTGGATTTCCCGGCGCAGGTTGCCACCGAAGGAGCCAAATTGATGGCCTGGCCGGAATTCATCCAGTTCCCGGCCGAGGACAAGTTGCGCGGACGCCCGACCCTGATCGTGGACGATGTGTGGGGCTCCGGGCGCACCATCACGGCCGTCAAGAACCGCGTCTCGGCGGCCGGCGGTTTCCCGGAGACCTGCGTGCTGCACTTCAACCCGTACCGCAACCTGTTCGGCAGCGTCCGCCCGGATTATTTTGCCGCCGTTACCGATGCTTTCATCGTGTATCCCTGGGAGATCGACCGCGGCGCGGACAAGATGCTGCTGGGGGCATGACCCATGCACACCATTCCCGTAGACGTATCCACCAAACTGGCGTTGCTGCGCGGCAACGAGTATTTCAATGGCCTGGACGATTCCCTGCTCCAGCAGGTGGCCGCGCATACCCAGTTGCGCGAGTTCGAGCGCGGAGAAGCGCTGTTCTGGGAGGGGGACGAATGCGCCGGCCTGCACGTCATCCAGCAGGGCTGCGTGAAACTCTACCGGCTGTCACCCCAGGGACGGCAATACATCGTGCGCATCCTGCAGGAAGGCGAGACCTGCAACGAAGTGCCGACCTTCGACGGCGGCCTGAACCCGGTCAACATCGAGGCGCTGGAAACGACCCGCGCCTGGGTGATCGAGGCCGGCATCTTGCGCGAACTGTTCAAGACCCACCCGGCGTTTTCCCAGAAGGTGCTGGACAACTTCGCCCAGATCCTGCGCGGACTGGTCAAGCGCGTCAGCGAGATGGCCTTCTTCCAGGTCACGCACCGCCTGGCGCGCCTGATCAGCGAACTGCCGCCCGAGGAACTGAGCGGGGAGGCCGCCCACTGGACGCAGGAACAGATGGCGGCGCGCCTGGGGACGGTGCGCGAGGTGGTGGCGCGCTCGCTCAAGGAACTGGAGCGCAGCGGCGCCATCCGCCTGGACAAGCGCCGCATCCGCGTCTCGGACCCGGACGTGCTTGCGCAGTGGGCGCAGCCCTGGAATTGAGCGCGGCGCTTTGCAAGCCGGGCGCGCGATCATTTTGGCAGTGAAGGGTTGAGAAATCCATGTGACAGTCACTTCAAAAGTGACTGTCACATGGTTCGTCGCAATTCCAGTTTTGGCTCGTTCGAGCGAGGAGATACGATGACCGCACAAGAAAACACGAAACCAGGGCAAAACACCCCGGAAGGAGACAGCCGCTCCCGGCTGCTTTCGGACCTTCTATCCAGGGCGGGGCTGGCGAACAACCAGCGCGGCCTGTTCCTGCTCATGGCGTTCTACGGCGCCGCCGGGCTGGGCGCTTGTTCGTTCCTCGACCTCGATCCGGGGGAATTGCCGGCTGGCGGCGAGCCGACGAACACCCCGCCTCCTACAGCGACGAACAAGCCGACCGCTACACCGACCCAGCCCGCAACCGAAACCCCTACCATTGCGCCAACCGAAATCTCGAGAACATTTGTAACCATAAATCCCCCTGTGGAGCCGTATAATAAAGATACTACAGTTCTTGAGCAGGCTATCGAACAGGCTACTGATCCAGTGCAGAGGAGGCTTTTAGAGATGATCGTTGCGGAAGCGGAATCACACAGTAGGAATGTTGATTTCCCTGCATTTGGTGTTTCTCTTTTTGAGGCGTATCCTGATCGTGATGCTGCTATGCAGTTATGGGCGGATTTCTTATCCGCGAGTGGGGAAGAGAAGAAAAAGTTAATGAAAGATGTATTGGCGTATTTGGATTGTGGACCTATTCCCCCTGGTGTGTTTCTATCTTTTCTTGATGAAGAACAGGCTAAAAATGGACAGCCAGGCAGATATAATATATTAGACTATTTGAATGGAAGGGATATAGTTGTAGATAGAACTCTTTTAGATTTTCTTGATAAAATCGGAGGAACGATGCTTCTGATTGATCGGAGGGATCCGATGTATAAGCATGTTGCAGTTATAAATCCAAATGACTTAGTGCTCAGTAACCCACCAGATTTTGATCATCCCGAAATAATTGAGGTCAATGGTGAGCAGAGTTTAGGGTTTGTTGGGCCTGCTGGATCGAGGGGGCATGGTAGTTCAGACTTTATTGGGGATTTATTTGTTCGTATATACTCTTTTAATACTTTTGGGGAGCAAACCGAATATAATGTACGACGGTTTCTTGGTTACTATCCAGTATCCAGGGAGAGTTGGTATGAAAATGCGGAAAAAGCGAAAAAGAAGGATAGATCTAGCGATGGTTACCCGGACAGGATTCTCTACTAGAATCTTATAGGCCTCTAATTGTATTTACATTTTCGTTTCTTAATATGATACTATCTGTGTATGAAGATGTTTGTACAAAGATTTGGATTAGTTGCTGGTTTTATCTTAGTATTTCTGCTACTTTATTCTTTTGAGGCTTATGGAGTTTTGTGGTGCCATAATACTTCAGGAGGAAGTAAATGTTTGGTGCAGTGTAAAGATATTGAGGGCTGTGATGGCGATAACTGTGGCCAAACATGTTTTCAGAGGTGTTACTATAGCGATGCGGGAAACGACTGGATTAATTCTAATCTCCCCGCATGCCCTGGTAAACAAGAAAATCCTTGGACATCCTGTACCTGTACAGAAGGTATCTCTTGTGGTATCCATGCCTGCCCCCCAGGTACAGGCACATCCAATCCATATAACCTGGATCCAGTAGCTGTGACATCTGGAGATTGCATCTATTACAACGGTTCCTGTACAAGTGGAAATAATCAGCACAGACAGTGTATGCATAGGAATGTGGGTCGACAGAACTGTTACCCTACAGTCCCTGATATCTTTGCCCCTATTGTCAGACTCGGTGTAGATTACAATACATCTGCTTTGGGTTGTACACAGGATTCTGTTTGGTTAAAAAATCCTGAAACAGTTGAGAGTGCAGGAATGCTCAAATGGGAGTTTAATGAAACATCTGTTAATGCTGCAAGTACCGCTCAGGCAACAGGATATGGGAGTATGACTGGTGTGAAAAGGAATATGATGTACACAACAAGTACAAGCAGTCAGATTCAGAATACCCCAGGGACCCAGTATTTCGATGGAGCCGATGATTATATTGAAGTCAGTAATTCGAACTTGAGGGGGGCTGGTCCTACAACCTTGGAAATGTGGGGTCACCCAGTTGAGCCTGCGTACACATATCCGCGAGTTCTGGCAGTATATGGTCAGGATACGCATGATGTGACATGTAAAAATTGTGATGAAGTGGATGCTGTAGGACAAGTCGAAGACCTGTCCCACATTTGGTTGCGGCTGGAGGCTGCGGTATAGTATTGCTCTGTGAAAACTATGCCAACCGCGAAGATTTTGTATGCTGTTCATCATTTGGTTGCGGAATGAATTCCGCGCTACGATATGCAGAAACGAAGCGAGATTTTTTCCTTATTCAGCAAGCAAAAAAGTAACCCGCCTCCCCTCTTCTCCGGGCTGATCTGTATAACCGAGGCTGGGCTGGAGAGCGAAGGCTTGCGCTTCCACGAGACGCACCGCGAGGCGGGCAAGATGGCGCGAGCGGCGGCCAGCGCGTATCGGATCAGCGGGTTCGGGTCGGCGGTCGTTCCGCTCGACCTGTGCGTGGAGGCTGAGGCGCTGGGGGCCAGGGTGGATTTCAGGGAGGCGAGCGCGGCGGCGGAATTCCCGCGCGTGGCTGATTTCTTGTACCAAAGTGTGGATGAGTTCACCACAAAGGCGCAAAGCGCGCAAAGTTTTGACTTAATAGAACACAAAGGACGCATCCCATCGGTTTGCGAGGCAATCAAGTTGCTGAAAGAAGATGTGGGGAATGAGATTGTGATCGGGGCCTGGACGCCGGGGCCGTTCACGCTGCTGTCGCTGCTGGTGGAGACGGGCGCACTGTATATGTCGCTGCGCAAGTCGGCGGAGGCGGTCCACGCGGCGCTGGATGTGACCACGCGGGCGCTGGCCGGGGTTGGCAACGCCTATCACCAGGCAGGCGCGGACTTCCTGACCGTGCATGAGATGGGCGGCTCGCCGGGCGCGCTGGGACCGAAATCCTTCGAGAGCCTCGTCCTGCCGCACTTGCAGGCGCTGTTTTCAGAGTTGCCGCGGCCGGCCGTCCTGTCTGCGTGCGGGCGCACGAATGGCGCGATGAAACTGCTGGCGGCCTCCGGCGCAGACGCGCTGTCGGTGGATCAGACCAATGACCTGGCCCGGTCCCGCCAGGATTTGCCGGATGCGCTGCTGTTCGGGAATCTCGACCCGGTGGGACTCATCAGCCAGGGCAGCCCGGCTGGGATAGCGGAAGCAGTTGCGGGCGTCGTCCGAAGCGGGGCGGACGCCGTCTGGCCGGGCTGCGACCTGTATCTGCAAACCCCGCTGGAAAATCTGAAAGCGCTCGTCCAGGCTTGCCAAAAGTAACTGTCACTGCGAGGGGCGGTAGCCCCGCGGCAGTCTCCCACTTAACAGATTTTCCCTGCCAACAGGAGATTGCCGCGACCTGCTTTGCGCCCCTTTGGGGTGCTTCGCGGGTCTCGCAATGACATAAAAAATTACTTCCCAAAATTCCCCACCAGGTCATACGGCGAAAAGACGCCCTGCTCCGTCACCACCGCGCCCACCAGTTCCGGCGGCGTGACGTCGAAGGCCGGGTAATAACCGCGCACACCCTCCATCGCTGTGCGGACGCCCATCGCGTGCAGTACCTCTTCGGGGTCGCGCTCCTCGATGGTGACCGAGTCGATGCTTGGGTTCTCAGCCGAGGGCGTGCCCAGCACGTAAAAGGGGACGCGGTTGGCGTGCGCCGCCAGCGCGATTTGGTAGGTGCCGATCTTGTTGACCACGTGCCCGTCCAGCGTGATCACGTCTGCCGCGCAGATGAACGCATCCGGGATGCGCCGCGAGAGCAGGTAGCCGGGCATGTTGTCGGTCACCACCGTCACGGGC
>JBMOMO010000115.1:0-2465 GCA_049324135.1 Chloroflexota bacterium | reverse complement strand
CTCGTCGAGCGGGTGCGGCCGCAGCCAGGTCTGGATGGGACCGGAGGGGGAGGTCATTCCTTCCAGCATGCCCGCTCCGCCGTTCGCTTCCAGAATCTGTTGGAAGGCCTCCTCCGCGCTGATGATTTCATATTGACCGAGCGCTGCGTATTTGGGCAGCGCGCCGTCCACGCTCAAGATACCTTGCTCGTCCAGTGTGAAGCGCAGCCCGGCGCATTTGAAATGCTCGTAGCAAAGCGGGTCACCCGGCGTGAGCGGCGCAGCCAGGATGCCGCCGTACAATTCACTTGGCAGGAGTTGGTAGGTGAAATCGAAGCCGTGCGATTTCAGGAACGCGTCGATCACAACCTCGGTGTCCGCAGGCGGCGTCCCGCCGTTGATGGTTGCGGTGTAACGCGGGTAATCGGGATAGTATTGGAAATACTGGTCGGAACGGACAAGCAGGCGTTGATTCCCGTCCACGATCAGGAAGTCGGTGGTGTTTGGGGTTTCACCTGGGCTTTGGTAGATCGCGCCGTCCAGCCCAAATTGCTCGGCTAGTGCGCGGGCGCTTTCCAGCGTGGCGCGCTCCTCGGGTTGGTAATCGTAGACGAAGGCCTGGGCGGGGCCGTCGGGCAGGCCGGCTTGCAGGGTAAGCGGCGTGCCATGCCAATCGTAGGCCGAATCGGTGGGTGCAGGCGCCGGCTCGCTGGGCAGGCCGGGCATGGGCGTTTCGCCCATCGCCGGTTCGGGAGTCACGATCAACGAGCGAATGGCCCAGTTCAACAACAGCGCCAGGGCAATCAGCGCCGCTGCGCCGCCCAAGGCGAGCCCCGCCTCCTTCCAGAAAGGCCGTTTCGAGGGGCGGCCGGACAGGAAGGCTGTTTCCAGGCGCTTCTCCAGCGCGGACTGGAACAGGGGGGCGGGTTGTATATTCTGGGCAGCCGCTTCCAGCAGGGAAACGATTTGTGTTTCTTCGGGAGTCAAGGGAAGGAGTTGGTTCATCACTCCACCTCCAATGCGAGCGAAGTGCGCTCGCGTAAGTCTTGCAGGCCGCGCGCGACCAGCATTTTGACAGCGCCCTGGCTCTTGCCGAGCGCTCGGGCAGTTTCGTGAATGTCCAGCCCGCCGAAATAGCGCAGGATGAGCGCTTCGGCGCGTTCAGGGCGGATGTGCTTCAACGCGCGGTGGACGCGCTCCAGTTGCAGCCGCCGGGTGGCCTCTTGATCGGTGAGCAGGCCGGGGGTTGGGATGTGAAGCGCCGCTTCCAACGGGACTTCGGGCCTGCTTCCGCGATAGTACATCTTCTGCTTGCGGACGGCGATGCCCATGATCCAGGCTGCAAAGGAGCCGCTTGCGCGGTAGGATTTGATCCCTTCCAGCGCGGCCATGAAGGTCTGCGAGGTCAGGTCTTCCGCGTCCCGCAGGTTGCCGGTGTGGGCCATGTGATAGCGGTAGACGCGCGTGACGTGCCGGTGGTAGAGTTCGGCAAAGGCGTTCACATCCGCGCGCGCCTGGAAGGCCAGCCCGGCGTCATCGTCCGGCAGTTTGGGGTTCGGTATGCTCATAGGGGTATTTGCACCTCCTGCAATTGTGTGCGCACATCGATATTGTTGCAGGAGGTGGGGAAAAGTAACAGGGAATTTTGTGACGCAGGGTGGAATCCCGCGCGAACGGTGTCAATCTGGGTAGACTTTCCAGCCCAATGCTTCCAGGTTGGCGTTGTCGAGCATGTCCTGAGGGACATCGATCAGCAGGGTGGCGGCTTCGGCCAGCAGTTCTCCTCGCTGGTTGTAGATGCCGGCCCAGCCCTCGGCGGTCTTGCCTTTGCTCTTGCCCGCCTTGCCGATGATCTTGAGCGGTTGACCGATGGGAACGTTCTTGCGGTAACGCACTTCGAGTTTGCCGGTGAACATGAAACGCGGCGCGGATGGATCGCCCATCTGCGCGCGGCCGGCGATTTCATCCAGGATGGAGGCAACAATGCCGCCATGCAGTACGCCGGGATAGCCCTGGAAATGCTCCGGCGCGGTGTAGGTGGTTTCGATCACGCCGGGTTCTACTTGGTAGATGTGAAGTTTCAGGCCGACCGGATTTTCCAGCCCGCAAATGAAACAGTGACGAGAGTTGGGTTGTTTGATTCGATTGCTCATAAACTACTCTGCCGAGATGGTAGTGTTGAATGTAGAAGCCATTCCAGCACGCTTTTCATCAACCTGGCTTGCCGAAGTTCATCCATGACATTGCGCCATTCAATTGAGTCTTCCCAATCTGGATGTTCCTGTCCCTGTCCTTGAGACAAACGCGCTTCAAGCATTGCCAGAGGGACATTGTAATGGGCTTCGAAGCGATTGATGATAGTCTCAGTAGATGAAAATTTCATAGATCCAAAGGTGCGACCTGAGCATAGATACGGGATATTAGGAGGTAGCGGTCATTGATGAACTGAGCCAAAAACTGGCAATGGCGCTGTAATTCGTATGCGG
>JBMOMO010000114.1:0-18428 GCA_049324135.1 Chloroflexota bacterium | reverse complement strand
CAAAGAGGACAGTGATTAAAAATAGAACTTGGAGACTTAGAAAATCTCCAAGTTCTTCATCATTTCTCTTGCCCTTTGGTAACTCTCTTCTCTCTGTCGTTTTCGCTTTGCTTGTATTTGTAGTATGCAATTTCGATAAATATAGCATTTAGTAATATTAAACCCAGCCCAAAAGCAAAGGGGGTAAGAATATCCTTACTATCTTTGTTCATCCAAATTGTTATTTCTCCACCCAAGATCCCATAGGCGAGCGACAATCCTGTATTAATCAAATACGAATTGAAGTTGGCTCGTTCTCGATAAACGCTTTTTTCGTCACCATTTGTTTTGCTTTTTGCATCGTTCTCTCCCCACCTTCTCCACCGAGATGCAACTTTAAGCAGAAACCAAATTCCAATAAATTCGGGTTTGTCCAATAATATCGCTGACGTATAAAGAAGTCGTTCAGTGATACCAACGATTGAGGCTGTCCATCTATAATATTCCCCGTCTTTGAATTCACCAATAGCCTTACCTGTGTAATCAGCGAGGTAGTAAATTAACCAAGTGCCGATTAACAGGGAGTACAAATAGCCTATGGCATAATGAATAAGCCCATCGTTCATAATTCGCTCCTATTCCCGTCAGCCAGATAAGTTCAGTCTTTGGATATCCCCATCAATTCTTTGTAAGCCGCATTAATATCCTTCAAACTATACTTTTTATCGCTGACCCATTGGATTTCAATCCGCTCATTAGGTATGAAAATAATATCAACGTAAATAGTTTTCTTCCTAAATTCAACCTCATTTCCCACCTTTCCAAAGATATCAATCCAAACCTCATAAATTCCTTTGCGACGCCAGCCATTATCGAGCACGAGATCATCATTTTCTACATTTGAGATTTCAAAGTCCAGTACCTTTGGTCGTTTAGTAGTGTGAAAGAGCAACAGCGTGCCAATTTCGTTGGGACCCAGAGATATTTGTTCCTTCATATCCGCTGAAGTAATCCATCTCAAATTTCTTTCAAGATATCCTTTGCTGTCAGGATTGCTATGATTTTTTCTGCGAAGTTCACCATTCATCAAAGTTGCCTGATAGTAATTGAACTTTTCTAAGATTGCGTATAAGTTGTGAATACTCTCGGTTTTGTGAAAATTTCGTATTATCAAATTTCCCCCGTGAAGACCCAGTTCGTCATCTACAGTTATATCAAGTTCTCTTTGTTCTTTCGCAATAATTTGTTGTCTTAGTTCTTTATCTTGTAGGGCGGGCTCTGAAGTGATGAAGAGAAACAATACTAGAGCAAACAACGCCAAGAAAATTGTTAGCCCCACATATATTTCGCCTAAATTGTATTGTTTGTCTGGTGAAATAAAAGAATGATATACGAGAGTAGTTAATAACGATAGCAAGAAATCTAAGAGTACTCCCTTAACCCCGACCTCCTCTTTTGCCTTGTTCCAAGCACGTTTGAAAATCCCTAACCAATACTTAAATATTATTTTGCTCATATGACAAAATTAATTTTCCAATAACTTGAATGTTCTAGTTGTTTTTCCATCAACACTCTTTATCGATAACTGATGAAAACGGTCTTTTCGATGCAACCCATGTGTGGCTCCTTAGGTACTTATTCTCCTTGGGAGAATTATACAATAAGTCGGCAGAAATGCGTTGCATCGAGCGCTGCGACGTTTCTTCTTCCTGCTCACTCCATCGTTTTTGCTATAATCCATCTGTCATAACTTACGCATTCCAAGGAGTAAAAAAGGCCAGATTTTGCCTATTTTGAGCGGTCGATGCATTTTCATCATGTCGGTTTCGGAAGAATTTTCACCGCTTTTTTGTTGGAAAACATCATCAAAATCCTTAGGTTATGACGAATGCTATAATCAATTGGCGCAATATCGTCTGAGAGAAATGGAAACTTGAAATGACCCTCCCTTCCCTGCTCGTGATGTCCCTGCTTGCCAGCCTGTACGGCGCGTTGTATCACCTGGTGCGCGGCGGCGGGCCGGGGCGCTTGTTCTTTTATCTTTTGCTGGCCTGGCTGGGATTTGCCGGCGGTCAGTTCCTGGGGCTGTGGCGCGGGTGGCAACTGTTCCCGCTGGGCCAGGTCAACTTGGGGATGGGCACGCTTGGCAGTTTCGTGGTTCTGTTGGCGGGCGACTGGTTGAGCCGTATTCGCGCAGCGCGCGCCTGACCGGACGGCAAGAACAGGGTATAATCGGTGTCTGTTATCCTACTTCGAGAGTATCGGCAATTCAAATTAACCACAGATAAACACAGATGAACCTCGCTGATGGATGAACAAGGCTCGTATTTGCGCCGATTTGCCTTTCCTGCAAGGCCTTCGCTGCGTTTATCGAACCCAATCCTTTTTATCTGTGTACACAGCGCCCCCTTTGGGGATCTGTGGTTTGAAAATGGGTTTCCGAACGCTCTCGCTTCGAAAGAGAGAAACATGGAGATCCTGACTTTCCTGATAGACCTGTTCCTGCATCTGGACGAATACATGGCCGAGGTCATCCGCAATTATGGCGCCTGGACCTACGGCTTGCTGTTCTTTGTTATTTTCATCGAGACGGGCTTGGTCGTCACCCCCTTCCTGCCCGGCGACTCGCTGCTGTTTGCGGCCGGTACCTTCGCTTCGCCGGTCATGGGAGAAGCGTTGAACGTATACCTGTTGGTCGGGCTGCTCATGGCGGCGGCGGTCTTGGGCGATACCGTCAACTATTGGATCGGTCACTTCGTAGGCGAGCGCGCCTACAACAGCCGCTGGGTGAAGAAAGAATACCTCGACCGCACCCATGCCTTCTTCGAGAAACACGGCGGCAAGACCATCTTCCTGGCGCGTTTCGTGCCCATCATCCGCACCTTTGCGCCCTTCGTGGCCGGGGTGGGCAGGATGTCGTATGGCTACTTCTTCTCGTACAATGTCGTCGGCGGCATCGTCTGGGTTCCGCTGTTCACCTTTGCGGGCTACTTCTTTGGCACCATTCCCTTCGTGCAGAAGAACTTCGAATTCGTCATCATCGCCATCATCCTGATTTCGCTCATCCCGGTCTTTGTGGAGGCCTGGAAGGCGCGCCAGGAGGGGGCAAAGGAAAAGGTCGAAGTCCAGACGGATTAGGATGCCCTCCTCTTCGATCAAGATCGTTACCCTGCTCTTTGCGCTCTTCGTCCTCGCGATCATCCTCCTGGCAGATACCGGTTTGCTGCCAGGAGCCTTGCAATTTGTCCATTCCATCCCTTACGGCGACAAGGTTGCTCATTTCTTGCTCATTGGCGTCCTGTGCTTTTTGTTGAGTTGGACGGCAATTCAGTCTTACCCGCACACGAGACCGGGACACATAGTTGCGCTCGTCTGCCTGGCGATGGTGTTGATCTTTGGCGTGGAGGAGGCCTCCCAGGGCCCCATTCGCGGACGGGACGCCTCCCTCTTCGACTTGTCGGCGGATTACGTGGGGATCGTAGTCTTTGGCTGGCTGGCCTGGAAATTGGCGCCCAGGCGCGCCGCGCCGATGTAACTTTTTGGCTTTTCCAGCATCTAATTTCTTTGGAATCTATTACCAGGAGTTTGTGATGCCGATTTTCGAATTTGTTTGTAGTGAGTGTGGGCAATCGTTCGAGGAACTTGTGTTAAGCCTCAGTAAAGTGGATGAGGTGACCTGCCCAGCCTGCCATAGCAGCCAGGTCAGGAAGAAAATGTCCACGTTTTCGTCGAAGGTAAGCGGGGGCGGCGCTTCGTTCTCGCTGGGCGCGAGTTCGGCTTCCTCGTGCAGTACAGGCAGCCTGTGAGGGGCGTAACCCCTGGCCGTGCGCCAGGTAACGAAAATTTACTTTCCCACTTCCGCCGCGACCATCTCCACCAATCGCCTGGCATACAGCGGCGCATCCAGCGGCCAGCGCGAGGTGACCAGGTTCCGGTCTTGCACCAGGAACGGCCATATCATCAGCGGGCCGTTCTTGAAATTCCTGGTGTTCCTGAGCACGCCTCGCACTTCATCGGCCACATAGCAGTCATAGGTGCGGTAGCGGCGACCTAACAGCCAGAACGTCAGCGCGTAGCCGGAGAATTCCAGGTCTTTGGTCAACGCTGTGACCGTATAATCCCACAAGACGCTCTTGCCGGTTTCGGGGTCAATGGCGCGCGCCAACACCAACATGCCATGGCAGATCGCGCCGACCACCTTGCCGCGCCGGAAGAACTCCACCATCTTCGCCTGGAGCGTTTCGCTTTCCAGGTATTGTTTCATCCCTGGCGCGTGGCCGCCGGTCAGGGAAACGGCGTCGAAGCCGTCCACGTTGATATCGGCGTATTTGATCGGGTGTTGGAATTCAGGCGCGGCCGCCATCTTCTTGTAATTTGCCAGCCCGCGCGGCCCGGCCCCCAGCGGCCCGAGGAGCGGTCCTTTGAGCAGGCGCGGGTCGCAGGTTGCCACGTTCCCGTTCTCAGTGGCAAACGTGACCTTCCAGCCGCGCTCCATACAGGCTTTCCACGGGAATGACGATTCTGACGGGTCGAAATCGTGGTCGGGCAGGGGGATTAAAATATGCGCTTGGGTCATCTTGCCTCCGAATTTGGTATCATTTTTCCAAAGAGCCTGTATAATTACCTTGATTATATTCGATTGCGCCGCCCCTCCAACCTCCAGGATACCTGCGCGATGCCCTTCACCAACGAACGCTATCTGGCGCTTAGGGAAACCTTCCGAGGCCAACGCTTGCCGCTGGCCTTTGTAGATTTGGATGCCTTCGACGCCAACGTAGCCTACGCCGCCGGCAAAGCGCGCGGCGCGGGCAAGACCATCCGCCTGGGCAGCAAATCCATTCGCTGCGAGCCGCTCATGCGCCGCATCCTGGCGCATAGCGAAGTGTACCGGGGATTTTTGACCTATACCGTCGAAGAGACAAAATTTTTAGCGGAAAAGGGTCACGACGACTTCATCGTCGCCTACCCGACCGTCCAGCCTGGCGACCTTGACCTGCTCACCCGCCTCATCCTGGACGGGAAGACTGTTTCCGTTATGGTGGATTCTCTGCCGCACCTGACGGCGCTTTCCGCTGCCGATCAGCGCGCTGGCGTGACGCTCTCCGCCTGCCTCGAAGTAGACCTGTCCTACCGCCCGTTTGGCGCAGATTGGATTCACCTCGGCCTGCGCCGCAGCCCGCTCCGCACCCCGGCGCAGGCGCTGGCGCTGGCAGGGCAGGCGCAGCGTTTGGAGGGCGTGCGGATCGACTGCCTGATGGGCTACGAGGGCCATATTGCGGGCGTCAACGATGACCTGCCCGGTCGATCCCTCAACAACCTTGTCGTGCGCGCGCTCAAAAACCTGTCGGTGAGGGAACTGACCGGGAGACGGGGAGCAGTTGTCAGGTCGCTGGAAGAGGCGGGGATGCGCCTGCGGCTGGTCAACGGCGGCGGCAGCGGCAGTCTCGTTTCCACGCTGGCCGATCCGTCCATCACTGAAGTCACGGTTGGGTCGGGGTTCTACGCTTCGGGTCTGTTCCACCATTTCAGGGAAGTCAAATACCAGCCGTCGGCGTTCTTTGCCTTGCAGGTGGTGCGCGCGCCGAAGCCGGGCATGGTCACTTGTTTGGGCGGCGGGTACATTGCCTCGGGCCCCACCGACGCCAGCAAAGCGCCCTTGCCCGTGATGCCGGTTGGTATGGAATACCTGCCGCTGGAAGGCGCGGGCGAGGTGCAGACGCCGCTTCGATTGCCGGCCGGCGCGCCCGAAATCCGCCTGGGAGACCCGGTCTTTTTCCAGCACGCCAAGGCCGGCGAATTGTGCGAGCGCTTCGACGAACTCTATTTGTTGCGCGCCGGAGAGATCGTGGAGGTTGTGAAGACCTATCGTGGTGAAGGGATGAATTTTTTGTAAGCCAAAGGAGAAGCCAATGAAAAGGACGCTCAAGCATATCAGTTATTCGATGGGGAATTTTGCCAACACCATCGCCTACCAGGTGTTCGGCAACCGTATCCAGTTCTATTACGTGGACATCCTGGGCCTGAACGCGGCTACCGCTGGCATTATCTGGACGATCTACGGCCTGTGGAACGCCGTCAACGACCCGCTGATGGGACAGGTATCCGACAGGACGCGCTCGCGTTTTGGCCGCCGCATACCCTACGTGGCCTTTGGGGCCATCCCGCTTGGGTTGTCGTTCTTCTTTTTATGGACGCCGCCCGGCCAAAGCCCGTTCCTGCTGGCTGCGTATTTCTTAATGTTGTTGTTCATCTTCGATACGCTCTACAGCCTGACGATCATCGCCTATAACGCGCTGTTCCCCGAAGTCGCGCCGACCTCCCGCGACCGGGTCGACCTGTCGGCTACGCGCGAGATCCTGGCAACCGTCGCGTTGCTGATTTCGTATATCGTTGCGCCCATCATTGCCGAGGAAGTCGGCTACATTGTCATGGGCGCCATCATGGGCGGCCTGATCGCCCTGGGGTACTTGATCGCCATGATCGGCGTCAAAGAGCGCGCGGTGGACGAAGCCAGGGAGGAATCGCTCAGTTTGGGGCGTTCGCTCAAGATCGTGCTGACCAATGTCCCCTTCCGTTGGTTCCTGGGCGCGAACATTGCGAAAGAGTACGTCTGGCTGCTGCTGGGCGCCATGCTGCCCTTCTGGCGGAAATATGCGCTGGGCATCCAGGGCGAAGTGGACGTATTCGGCGCCAGCCTGAGCGGCGGCGACGCCGAGGCCGTGCTGCTGGGAATCCCCCTGGTGCTGGCTATGCCGGTCCTGCTGGTGTGGAGGCCGATCGTCAACCGCCTGGGCTACCGCAAGACCTGGATCATCTCCGCGTTGACCTTCATCCCCGGCCTGCTGGTGATGACCTTTGCCAACGATTTCAACACCGGCCTGTTGGGCACCATCCTGATCATCCCCGGGCTGGCTGGCTCGATGATCATGCCGTTCCCGGTCATCTCGGAAGTGATCGATGACGACGCAAAAAAGGAACACGGGTATCGGCGCGAAGGCCTGTTCTTTGGGATGAACGGCGGCATCGTCAAACTGGCCTTCTCGGCGCAGGGCATCCTGTTTGCCATCGTCACCGGCCTGACCGGTTTCGCGGCCGGCAGCGCCGTGCAGACCGAAACCGCCATCTGGGGCATCCGTTTCCTGATCGGCGTCACTCCCCTCATCGCGGCGCTGGTCACGGCCTGGTGCATGTACCGCTACCCGCTGGGGCGCGACGTCCCGGCCAGGGATTGAGACTTTCTTTTCAGGAATATGGAGAACACGATCATGGACGAAAATACCAAACTCGCCTGGCTCAAGCGCGTGCTGGTCTTCAAGATGTTGGTCGTCCTGCTTATGTGGGGCCTGCCGACCTGGATCGCGCCCGAAGCGGTGCTCAAACTTTTTGGCGAGACCCTGCCCGATCCGCCCTTCTACATGCGCATCTTCGGCGCCACGCAGATCGGCCTGGTCTTCCTGTACTGGCTGGCCTACCAAAATCCGGTCAAGAACCGCGACATGATCCGCTACGCTGTGGTGGATAACACGGTCGCTTTCCTGACCATGATGGGGTACGCCGTCACGGTCGGGATCACCAACCCGACGGTGTGGGTCTCGGCGGTGTTGGTGTTGTTCTTTGCCATCGCCTTTTACCTGCTGGCGCCGAAAGCGGCCTGACCGATGTCCACGTTGGAACAGGCCCTCGCGTACGCCCGCGCCAACCGACCTGCGCATCTTTCCGGACTGTGCGACTGGTTGCGCATCCCCAGCGTTTCCACCCTGCCTGAACATGCCCCCGACCTGCAGCGCGCGGCGCAGTTTGCCGCCGACCGGTTGCGCGAGATGGGCTTCCGCCGCGTGGAACTGCGCCAGACCGCCGGGCATCCCATCCTGTACGCCGAATGGCTGGAGGCGGAGGCTCCCACCCTGCTCCTCTACGGCCACTACGACGTGCAGCCCGTGGACCCGCTCCCCGAATGGACGCGCCCGCCCTTCGATCCGCAGGTCGAAGGCGATACCCTCTACGCGCGCGGCGCCTCGGACGACAAGGGGCAGGCCTTTGCAGCCCTGGCCGCGCTCGAAGCCTGGCTCAAGACCGGCGGGAAGTTGCCGGTCAACGTCAAAGTGCTGCTGGAGGGCGAGGAAGAAGTTGTCAGCCCCAACCTGTTCCCTTACCTGCATCAACACGCGGACGAACTCGCCGCGGACGCCATCCTGATCGCCGACCAGGATATGCTTTCCCCGCAACATCCGGTGGTCATGTGGGGCGTGCGCGGCATCCTGTATGTAGAGATCGAGGTCAGCGGGCCGGCGCGCGACCTGCATTCCGGCACCTTCGGCGGCGCGGTGGACAATCCCTTCAACGTGCTGGCGCGCCTGCTGGCGGGTTTGCAGGACGGCGCGACAAGGCAGGTGCTCGTCCCCGGCTTTTACGACAAAGTACAGGAGTTGAGCGCTGAAGAACGCGCCCTGATCGCCCAGGCCCCCATCAACGACCAGGTTGGCCTGGCGCTCACCGGCGCGCCTGCGCTGGGCGGCGAGACAAACTACCCGCTGGCAGAGCGCGTCAGTGTGCGCCCCACCCTGGACATTCACGGGATTGCAGGCGGCTTCACAGACGATGGCATGAAGACGGTCATCCCGTCCAAGGCCAGCGCCAAGGTGAGCATGCGCCTGGTCCCGGACCAAACCCCGGACGAGATCGCCGCGCTGCTCGAAGCGCACCTGCGGGAAACCTGCCCGCCTACCGTGCGGTTGGACGTGCGCGTCCTCGGCAGGGCGCTGCCGGTCAAGATAGATTACCAATCCCCGGCGGTGCAGGCCGCGGCGACCGCCTACAAGCGCGGCTTTGGCGCGCCGCCCGTCTACCTGCGCGGCGGCGGATCGCTGCCCATCGTGCGCGCCATGATCGATGCGTTGAGCCAGTCGGGGAAAGGCGACATCCCGGTGGTGATGATCGGCTTCGGCCTGCCCGATGACCGCACCCACGCCCCGAACGAGAAATTCCACCTGCCGAATTTCTACTACGGCATCGAGACGGTCATCCATTATTTGGAGTTGTTCAAAAGCATTTCGCCCTGAGCGGAGCGACCAGAGGGAGCGCAGCCGAAGG
Source organism: Chloroflexota bacterium (assembly GCA_049324135.1). GTDB lineage: Bacteria > Chloroflexota > Anaerolineae > Anaerolineales > Villigracilaceae > JAABUE01. Next base: position 9,359 of record JBMOMO010000114.1, on the reverse strand, counting down.
GCGCTTCGACTACGGGCCGCGCCCTCCGCTCGATGCGGAAAACGCAACGACATTTATCCTGTCTACCCTGTCCATCCTGTTTGAAAAGAAAGAAACGAGGCGAATCATGCAAATCCCAGAAAAAGGCATGTCCAAAGAGCAGGTGCTTGGCGCGCTGCAAGCCTTCAAGTCCCGCGACATGGACTGGAAAGCGGGCAAGGTCTGGTGTTACGTCTACAACCCGGGCGAAGATACTGCCGAGGTGGTCAAGGAAGCCTACCTGTCCTTCCTGACCGAGAACGGCCTCGACCCGACCGTGTTCCCATCCATGTTGAAACTCGAAACCGACGTGGTGCGCATGGTGGCGACCCTGCTGCGCGGCGACGAAAACGTGGTCGGCCACCTGACCACCGGCGGCACCGAGAGCATCATGCTGGCGGTCAAAACCGCCCGTGACCGCGCGCGGGTGCTGCATCCCGAGATCACCCGCCCGGAAATGGTCTTGCCCAAAACGGCGCATGCCGCCTTCCACAAGGCCGCCCATTACCTGGGCGTGACGCCGGTGGTGGTGGACATCAACCCGGCTACCTTCAAGGTCGAGGCCGAAGCCATGCGGGCGGCGATTACGCCCAACGCCATCCTGCTGGTGGCCTCTGCGCCGAGTTATTCGCAGGGCGTGATCGACCCGATCCCCGAGATCGGGAAGATCGCGCAGGAAAAAGGGCTGCTCTTCCACGTGGACGGTTGCGTGGGCGGCATCCACCTCTCGTTCATGCGCAAACTGGGCTACGACCTGCCGGACTTCGATTTCACCGTCCCCGGCGTCACCTCCATTTCTGCTGACCTGCACAAATATGGCTATGCCGCCAAGGGCGCTTCGTGCATCATGTACCGCAGCAAGGACATTCGCAAATACCAGATCTTTGCCTGCACCGACACCACCGCCTACACGCTCATCAACCCGACCGTTACGTCCACGAAGAGCGGCGGCCCGATGGCGGGCGCCTGGGCTATCCTGGCCTACCTGGGCGAAGAAGGTTTCATGCGCATCGTCAAGACCGTGCAGGAGGCCACCCGGAAACTGATCGAAGGCATCGACGCCCTTCCCGAACTGCAAGTGCTCGGCCAGCCCGCCATGTGCATGTTCTCGTTCAAGTCCGACGCCATCAACGTCTACCAACTGGCCGACGCCATGGCCAAGCGCGGCTGGTACATCCAGGGACAGTTCTCCACGCCGCTCACGCCGCGCAACCTGCACATCTCGGTCAATTACGGCACGACCCACCAGGTGGACGCCCTGCTCAAGGACCTGCGCGAATGCGTGCAAGAGGTCAAGCAAATGGAGCCGGTCAACAGCGACGGCATCCGCGCGATGGTTGCGGCTGCGCTTCAATCCCCGGACCCGGAGGCTGCCTTCAACCAGTTGGCCGCCAGCGCCGGCCTGACCGGCACCGACCTGCCCGAAGAAATGGCCTTCATCAACGAGGTCATGGACGCCCTGCCGGATGAGTTGTGCAACCAGTTCCTGGTCAATTACTTCAACGATCTGTACGCCTAGAGTTTCCTATGCCATTCTCGAACACCCCCCGCCCGCATGTCTTGAAATCCCTCGCGGATGCGAAGCCCGTCCCGTTTTGGATGGACAATCCGCAGCGCCCCGAACCGGCTCCCTTCCTGGCCGGGACGGTCTCCGCCGACCTGTGCGTCATCGGCGCGGGCTTTACCGGACTTTGGGCTGCCCTGCTTGCGAAAGAGTCCCATTCCGGCCTGGAGGTGGTCCTGCTGGAGGCCGGCGAGACCGGGAGCGGCGCCAGCGGGCGCAACGGCGGCTTCACCGATCACTGCCTGACGCATACCTTCGAAAACGGCCTGTCGCGCTGGCCGGACGAATTGGCTGCGTTGATCAGGATGGGCTATGAAAACCTGGACGCCATCGAAGAGACCGTCCGCCGCTACCAGATCGACTGTGACTTCCTGCGCTCTGGCGAGATGGTGGTTGCCACCGAGCCATACCAACTGGAAGGCATGCCCGAAGCGCCAGCCGAAGCCGCGCCTTACGGCCTGGAACTGCAATACTTCGACCAGGCGCAAGCGCGGGCGCTGGTCAACTCGCCCACCTACCTGGGCGGCGTCTACGACCCCAAGACCGTGATGCTCGACCCGGCGCGGCTGGCCTGGGGGTTGCGGCGCGCCTGCCTCGAGCGGGGAGTCCGCCTGTTCGAGCGCACGCAGGCCACGGGTCTGGAGGCAGAAGCGGGCGGGCTGGTCATCCGCACCCAGGATGGAGGCGTCCGGGCGAAGAGGGTTGCGCTGGCGACCAACGCCTTCCCGCCCCTGCTGAAGCGGCTGAATTACTACATCGTTCCTGTGTACGATTACGCCTTGATGACCGAGCCGCTGACGGGAGAACAGCGCGCCTCGATTGGCTGGGAGAAACGTATGGGGATTGGCGATGCGGGCAATCAATTCCACTATTACCGCACCAGCGCCGATGGGCGCATCCTGTGGGGCGGCTATGATGCGGTCTATTACAAGAACAACGGCTTTGGGCCGCACCTGGAGACCAACGCCGAGTCGTTTGGGCGGCTGGCCGACCACTTTTTCCAGACTTTCCCGCAACTGGAAGGGCTGCGCTTCACCCATGCCTGGGGCGGCGCAATCGATACCTGTTCGCGCTTCAACGTGTTCTGGGGCCAGGCCTTTGGCGGGAAACTGGCCTATGCAATGGGATACACCGGGCTGGGCGTGGGCGCTTCCCGCTTCGGCGCGCAGGTGATGCTCGACCTGCTGGATGGGGAGGATAACGAGCGCACCCGCTTGAAGATGGTGCGCGAGAAGCCCATTCCCTTCCCGCCGGAGCCGCTGCGCTCGCTGGTGGTCAACCTGACGCGCTGGAGCATGGACCAGGCCGACCGCAATGAAGGACGGCGCAACCCCTGGCTCAGGCTGTTGGACGCCACCGGGTTGGGATTCGATTCATAACACGGAATTCATTCCGCAACCAAAAGACAAGGTCTGATATTGATAGTATAGAGGTCACTCTGCAATAAAACAGTGATATAAATATCGCAGTACAGCATGTTCGCGGTTGTGATTGTGATTGAAGCGAAGGAGGCGTTCGATGAGCAGAAATTTCAGAGGGATGGCGCGGTTACTGGCTGCGGTGTGCGCGCTTTGCATGTTGGCTGCTCCGCTGGCTGCCTGTAACCTGCCGCTGACAGGGGAGGAAGAGCCAGGGACAGGAGAGGCCTTTCCAGAAGAGCCGCCGCCCGGCGAGCCGATGCCTGAAGAACCGATGCCTGAAGAACCGATGCCTGAAGAACCGCCGCCCGGAGAGCCGGCGCCTGGGGAACCGATGCCGGTAGAACCGCCGCCTGCTGAACCGGCGCAGCCGCCCCAACCGCAACCCGGCGGGACAGGGAGTTGGACTGCGGATGTAGCCGTGACCGATATTTATCCTGGCAACCAGCCAACCGGCCAGTTTCACGTGCGTATCACCAACAACGGCCCCGGGACGCTCGACAACGTCAAGGTGGAAGTGTTGTGCGGTTACTACTCCGTGGATAAGAATAACGGACAAGCCGGTCCCAGCCACCAGTCGAACCTGAATCTCTCCTTGAGCATGAAACCGGGTGAGACCCAGAAATTTCCCACCAACCTGAGCCTGGACCTCAACACCTTCGAGTATACGGTAGGGTGTGATATTTTCCCCGGTTTCAACGACCCTGATCCGGGCAATAACTCCTATACGGAGAATTTCAAGTAAAAGCGCAAGCGCGCCCTGCAGGTTGCCCGACTACCCCTGTGGGGCGTTTTCTTTCACTTGACAAAGGGGGCGGTTGGCGTTATATTTAATTAGTCTTACCTAAAATATATATTAGTTATGTCGCAAGAACCTCTCACCCAATCCATCCAGGACTACCTGAAACACATCTTCGAGTTGAACGAGGATGGTACGCCCGCCAGCACCAATGACCTGGCCGGGCGCTTGGGCGTGAAGCCGGCCTCGGTGACCGGCATGGTGCAAAAACTGGCCTCGGCGCAGCCGCCGCTGGTGGACTATCGCAAACACCAGGGCGTCACGCTGACCGAGGCCGGGAAACGCGCCGCGCTGGAGGTCATCCGTCACCACCGCCTGCTGGAGACCTGGCTGGTGCAGGCGCTCGGCTACACCTGGGACGAAGTGCACGAGGAGGCCTGCCGCCTGGAGCATGTCATCTCGGAAGATTTCGAGGCGCGGGTAGCGGCCGCGCTCGGGAACCCGGCGCGCGACCCGCACGGCGAGCCGATCCCCGGCCCCGACCTGTCCATGCCGCCGGATTTGTCTGCGCCGCTGTCGTCGCTGCGCCCGCCGCAGACGGCCGTCGTCCGGCGTGTAGGCGCCAGCGACCCGGCGCTACTGCGCCATCTGGATGACCTGGGGCTGGTGCCGGGCGCGCTGCTCCAAGTCGTTGCCCACTCTCCTTTCGACGGCAACCTGACCGTGAAGATCAGGAGCCGTAACCTGGTGATTGGACAGTTAATTACAGAAAATGTTTTTGTGGAGGTACGCGAATGACCTATTGGATTGTATTGGCAGCCGTTGTGCTGCTCGCTATTTTCCTTCCCCGTTATGGGCTGTTCAAGCGTTATGCAGACTGGCGGGGCGCGCGCCAGCGCGAGCAGGTGGAGGACGCGCTCAAGCACCTGCTTGACCGTGAACAGCAGGGACGCCACGCCTCTCCGGAATCGCTGGCCGGCTGCCTGGACCTGCGGCGCGCCAGGACGACTGCGCTCATCGCCGCGATGGAATCCCAGGGACTGGTCGAGTCGCGCGGCGCTGAACTGCACCTGACCGCCGACGGCGAACGCTGGGCGCTGCACGTCGTCCGCGCGCATCGCTTGTGGGAGCGCTACCTGGCCGACGAGGCGCGCATGCCGCTCGCCAGGGTCCACACCGAGGCGCACCGCCGCGAGCACCGGCTGACCGATGCGCAGCTCGATGCGCTGGACGCGGCCCTCGGCCACCCCGTTACCGACCCGCACGGCGATCCCATCCCGACCCGCGAGGGCAACCTGCCCCGGGCCGAGGGGATGCCGATTACGGGCTGGCAGGCAGATCGTCCGGCAAAGATCGTGCATCTCGAAGATGAACCCGCGCTGGCGTACCAGCAAATCCTGGCGGCGGGGCTGCGGCTCGGGCAAACCGTCCGCATCCTGGAAAGTTCCCCGCAGCGTTACGTCCTGAGCGACGGCGAAAACGAGTACCGCCTGGCGCCGGCTGTGGCCGCCAATGTGCACGTTGCGCCGCTGCCGGAAGGGGCGCTCGCGCCCAGCGGGGCGATCCCGTTGGATGAGTTGCCGCATGACCGGCGCGCGCAGATCGTGACGCTGGACGAGGCCGTGCAGGGCTTCACCCGCCGCCGCTTCCTGGACCTGGGCCTGACGCCCGGGGCCGAGATCTATCCTGAACTGAAAAATTTCTTCGGCGACCCGCGCGGCTACCGCTTGCGCGGCACGTTGATCGCCTTGCGCAGGGAGCAGGCCGCGCAGATCTGGGTCAAACCGGTCGAGGGTTGAACGTTTTACGAAGAGGAAGTATGACCAACACGAAAATCACTTTACCAACCGAACATTGCGAAACCTGCCCGGCCTTTGCGCAACTGGAGCAGATGGGCATCAAAGTCGGCGATTTCGACCGCGTGGTGGCGCTGGCCGGCAATCCCAATACCGGCAAGTCCACGCTTTTCAACGCGCTGACCGGGCTCAAGCAGCACACCGGCAACTGGCCCGGCAAGACCGTCACGCGCGCCGAGGGCGGCTACCAGTTCAACGGCGTGAAGTACAAACTGGTGGACCTGCCCGGCACGTATTCGCTCCTTTCCGCCTCGCAGGATGAGGAGGTGGCGCGCGATTTTATCCTGTTCGGGCAGCCCGATTGCACCATCGTGGTGACCGACGCCACCGCGCTGGAGCGCAACCTGAACCTGGTCATGCAGGTGATGGAGATCACCGACAAGGTGGTGGTGGCCGTCAACCTGATGGATGAGGCGCGGCGCAAGGGAATGGAGGTGGATGCGCGCAGCCTGGCGCGCGACCTGGGCGTTCCGGTCATTCCGATCACGGCGCGTTCCGGTGAGGGTGTCAGCGCGCTGCTGCAAACCATCGCGGAAGTGATCGAGGGCCAGGTCAGCGTCAAGCCGCTGCGCGTGGGCGGCACGCCCGAATTCCAGCGCGCCATCCAGGAACTCGTCCCCATGATCCAGCAGGTCGCGCCCGGCGTGCCGAACGCGCGCTGGCTGGCCATCCGCCTGCTGGACGGCGACGCCCATGTGCAACAGGCCCTGCTGGACGGCGAACTGGCGCAGTTGGTGGCGCGCCAGCAGCAAGCGGACGTGCAGTTCAGCCGCAAGATGGCGGTGGAGGGGCGGCAATGAACCCAAACGATGTGTTGTTGAAAGCGGAGGCGCTCCGCAACGACCTGTCTTCCGGCTTCCGCGACGAGATGGTCAAGTCGCTGTACGCCGAAGCGGAGCGTATCGCCCGGCGCGCCGTGCAGACTGCCCAGGACAAGAAATACGATTTCGACCAGAAGGTAGACCGCCTGGTCACCTCGCCGCTCACCGGCCTGCCGATCATGCTGGCGCTGCTGGCGGCCTTGATCTGGCTGACGGTCTCGGGCGCGAACGTGGTCTCGGACGCCATTGCTACCGTGTTGTTCTGGGTCGGCGACCAGGGCAACGCGCTCTTCCAGGCGCTGCGCCTGCCGTGGTGGCTGACCGGCTTCGTGTGGGACGGCGTGTATCGCGGGCTGGCCTGGGTGGTGAGCGTGATGCTGCCGCCGATGATGATCTTCTTCCCGGCCTTCACCATCCTCGAAGACCTGGGCTACCTGCCGCGCGTGGCCTTCAACCTGGACTGGCTGTACCGCAAGGCCGGCGCGCACGGCAAACAGTCGTTGACGATGGCGATGGGCTTTGGCTGCAACGCCGCCGGGGTGGTCTCGACGCGCATCATCGACTCGCCCCGCGAACGCCTGATCGCCATCCTGACCAACAACTTCGTGCCGTGTAACGGGCGCTTCCCAACGCTCATCATGCTTGCTACCGTTTTTGTGGCGGCTTCCTTTCCCCCGGTCTTGACCTCGCTGGTGGCTGCGGGAGCAGTTGTCGGCGTGGTGCTGATCGGGGTGGCGTTCACCTTCTTCATGTCGTGGCTGTTGTCCAACACGGTCTTGCGAGGCGAGGCTTCAGCCTTCACGCTGGAACTGCCGCCCTACCGCCGCCCCAACGTGGGGCGCATCCTGTACACCTCGCTGATCGACCGGACGCTGTTCGTGCTGTGGCGCGCCATACAGACGGCCGTGCCTGCGGGCGCGGTCATCTGGGTGCTGGCGAACGTTCCTTTCGGGGACACCAACCTGGCCGCCGCCATCGCAAACTGGCTCGACCCCTTTGGCCTGCTGCTCGGCCTGGACGGCGTCATCCTGCTGGCGTACATCATCGCCATCCCGGCCAACGAGATCGTCGTCCCGACCATGATGATGATGTACATGGGGGCGGGGATGATGATCGAAGGCCCAGCCACCAACGCCGCCATCTATGACCTGCTGGTGAGCGGTCACGGCTGGACGATGCTGACGGCGGTCAACCTGATGTTGTTTGCGCTGCTGCACAACCCGTGCGCCACGACCATTATGACGATCTACAAAGAGACCAAGAGTTGGAAGTGGGCCACCTTGAGCGTGGTCATCACCCTGGGGACGGCCTTCGTGGTGACCTTCCTGACGGCCAGCGCGGCGCGCTTGCTGGGGTGGGGGTAGGATGGTAAATGGTGAATGGAGTTTTATAGAGGTGGGATAGGATGCACAAAGGAAAAGGGGGCGCTTCAAAGGAGTTTGCGAAAGAACGTCCCGGAGGTTTCAGCCGTTTTGCGAACCTTCGGGACGGTTGTTCAACAAGGGGAAAAGAGAGACTTCAAGCAGGCTGGACGGACTTACCATATACTCACCATATAGGTAGCATATAGATACCATATAGACACTATATAGACATCATATAGATAAGGCGGAGAAAGCCAGGAGGCAGGATGGCGAAAGCGCGCTCGAACGCAGTGCTGCGCGAAGTAGCGGCGCTTGGGGTAAACAGAAAAAGAGCGGACTTCCAACGAAGTCCGCTCTTTTGGTGCGGCGACTGGGCGCGTTTACCAGCGGCCCATCATGCCGGGACCGAACTGGCCGGTGGGCGCCTGGTCCCCGTCCCACATCGGGCAGCCGCCAGCGCCGTTCCCGGGGCCGTAGCCGCCCATCATGCCGCCGCGCCCGGAGCCGCGCGTTTTCATCCAGTCGGCTTGTTCCTGCGTGAGGAGGCCATCGGCGACGGCTGCGTCCAGGGCGCTGGCGCGCGCCTCCTGCATGAGGGCCGGGATCTCGTCAGCGGGGAGGCCTTGCGCCAGGGCAATACTGTAAAAGGTCTCCCCGGCGGCGCGGCGGGCGTCGAACTCGTCCACGGTCAGGCCGAGGGAATCGGCCATTGCCTGGGTCATGTAGGTGTGCAGGTAGCCGCTGCCCCCGGCGGGGAGAGGCGGTTGCTCGTCCTGGGCGAAGGCGGCGCCCACGCCAAACGCGCCAGCGGCCAACAGGGCCAGCGTCAGTACCAATAGCATTTTCTTCATGGGATCTACTCCTTTTGTGTCGGTCCGGCGAGGGTTCGTGCGCCGGTTTTCTGGATACAGGATAGCATGGCGATGTAAAGATGCGGTAAAGGTTGGGAGAAGGTTGGGAAAAGCCTTACCCAAAATTGGGATCGAAGAAGAAGGCTGGATACAAAGCGCCTGGCCGCAAGGCCAAGCCGTCCGTGTGAGGGGAGGGGAGAACCTGCTTGGGGAGGAGACTCTCACCACTTTTCTTGTCAGGCGGCTTTCATCGGCGTATAATTCCCCTCAGGATTTCAAACCAATGGGATAGATGCGACGGCTGTCGTCTTGATGACTTTGTTTTTTTGTCCCCTGTGACCGCATCAATCCTTAATAATTAGGCTGCTCGAATGCTCAAGGCGTTTGTCCAAATAACTGTTCTTTGATACGAAAGGAGTATCCAAAATGACCAGTGAGCGAGAAACTGAAGTAAAGAACTTCACGCCAATGGATTCTTACAGCGCGCTATTTCAAGCACCAGTTGTTGAAGTGTCGGAAGCGCAATGGCTAGTAGTTTTAAAAACCTTGGAGATACAACCATCTTCAAATTTACTTCCGCAAGTTGCGCAAAATCCCTTGTATAAGCGATTTCATGAAACACGTACATTATCAGAAAGCAAACGAATCCCTGTGCGATTTTTGGGTTATTCCCCATTGTTTACTGGCACTCGTGTTTATCGTGGACAAGGTTGTGACTGGGTAATGAT
>JBMOMO010000113.1:0-2468 GCA_049324135.1 Chloroflexota bacterium | reverse complement strand
GCGCGGCGTTTGCGGAGTTCCTGCATCACCTGTTCCTGTGTGCGCCCACGCAGGCGGAAGATCAGGAACGGGTCTTCATCGAAGCGTTCGCCCAGGATGTAGTGCGTGGCCGCGATGTGCTTGCACGGATTGGAATAATCGGGACAGGAACAATCTGTCGTCAAATCGCCGCGCTTGGATGGGAAGAGGCTCACCTTCGCCTGTTCGAATGCCTGCTCGATGTCCTGCGGCATTTCGCCTGCCAGTAGTTGCGCGGTGAAGATGGCTTGCTCCGCCAGCGCGTCGATGACCTTATCCCATTCCGCGTCGGACAGGTGATTGATCTTGATACTGATTTTGTACGGCGTCGATCTGGAACCCTGCACACGCGCCGCGATCCCGTCCCTGGTCTCGTCAATCGAAAGCACCTGGCCCTTGCGCGCATAACTCCGTCCGCGCGTGAGACGACCAGGATCAACCAGCCTTTCCAATGCCGCGATCCATCTTTGCGCCCACCAACTTTTGGCGAATGATCCGCGTTTACTCTGGGCTTTGATTCCATCTTTCGTCTCAATAGCCTTGGTTGGCTTGAAGTAAAAGTAGTCATCGTAATAATTTTTTCGCCGCGCCATGTCACTCTCTCCTCAACGCAACCACTTTTCGCAACTCATCCGTGCTCATTTCTGTGAGCCAGTTCTCGCCCGAACCGACCACCGCCTGCGCCAGCCCCTTTTTCGATTCGATCATATCGTCGATCATCTCTTCGAGCGTTCCCGTGGTGACAAACTTATGCACCTGCACGTTGCGCTTTTGCCCGATGCGGAAGGCGCGGTCGGTGGCTTGATTCTCCACAGCGGGATTCCACCAGCGGTCGAAGTGGAAAACATGATTGGCGCGCGTCAAGTTCAGTCCCGTGCCGCCCGCTTTCAGCGACAGGATAAAAATCGGCGGCGCGTGTTCATCCTCTTGGAAACGCTTCACCATCTGGTCGCGCATCTTCGCAGACGTTCCGCCGTGTAAAAACTGCGTCGCCGCGCCAAATGCCCTCGGTAAGTAATCTGCCAGCATCTCGCCCATCTCCGCGAACTGCGTGAAGATCAATGCGCGGTCATTCTCTGCCAATACCTCCTCCAGCAACTCACCGAGACGTTCCAACTTTCCACTGCGGTTGTCGAGCGAAACATCCGCGCCCGCCTTGTTCTTTTGATGAAGATACTGCACAGGATGATTACAGATTTGCTTCAACTGCATCATCATGCTCAACACCAGCCCGCGCCGCTTGATTCCCTCCTCTTCCTCGATCTGCTTCATCACGTCCTGCACCACCGCTTCGTACATCGTGGCCTGTTCTTCGGTCAGCGTGCAATATACTTTCGTCTCCACTTTCTCGGGCAAATCGGAAATCACACGCGGATCGGTCTTGACGCGCCGCAGGATGAACGGCGCGGTCAACTGTTTCAACTGTTTGATGGCTTCCTCGTCGTGATAGCGTTCGATGGGCAGGGCGAAATTTTCGCGGAAGGCTTTCCTCGCGCCAAGATAGCCAGGGTTCAAAAAGTGCATGATCGACCACAACTCGGACAGGCGGTTTTCCACAGGCGTACCCGTCAGCGCAATGCGGAACTCCGCGCCGATCTTGCGGATGGCTTGCGTCTGCTTCGCTTCGGGATTTTTGATGTTTTGCGCCTCGTCCAAAATCACCGCCAGCCATTGGATGGACTGGAGGGATTCCGCGTCCAGCCGCGCGACGGGATAACTGGTCAACACCACATCCTGGCCCTTGATCGCCTCCCGCATCCCTTCGCCCCTCAGCCTGCTCCCTCCCCGATGGACGTAGGTTTTCAACCCTGGGGCGAATCTGCCAATCTCCCGCTCCCAGTTGGTCACCACCGACGTGGGGGCAATCAGCAAAACAGGCGCGGGCAATTTCTTCTTCGTCCCTTTTTCGTTCAACAAAAGCGAAATGGTCTGGATGGTTTTTCCAAGCCCCATGTCATCCGCGAGACATGCGCCCATGCCCCACTTGCGGAGAAACGCCAGCCACGAATAACCATACAGTTGATACGGGCGCAGTTGACCGTCCAGGTCTTTCGGTTGCGGTAGTTGTTCAAGTTTTTCTGTTTGGTCAAACTTTCTTAGCCAATCGGACAACCATTTATCAGATTCGATTCCATCAATCGGCAGCCCACCCACGCTTGTTTCTCCGCCCAAGCCAAGTTTCATCGCGTCGAGAAGACTCATCTCGCCTTCGAGTTGACTCTTCTCCCAGAACTTGATCGCCGCTTCGATTTGTTCCGCGTCGAGCGTGACCCATTGCCCGCGGATCTGAACCAGCGGCGACTTCAACATTGCCAGCGCCTTGAACTCGGCTTCGGTCAACTCGGTCTCGCCCAGCGACAACTTCCACTGATACCTGACCAGGCTCTCGAAGGACATGTGCCCTTTGACGATATCCTTGCCCTGCGATTTCATCTTCACCTTGACGCCCA
>JBMOMO010000112.1:0-18545 GCA_049324135.1 Chloroflexota bacterium | reverse complement strand
AAATACATCAACGCGGAAGATTTCAAACGCGTTTACGATTTGGCAACTACCACCAAGAAATCCATCAACGCCTTCATCGCCTACCTTCGTAAATCCAAGCGTGGCCCAACCACCCCGCCATAAGATCGTAACGCGGAATTCCCTTCGGCTTCGCTCCCCCTTCGGGGACTTCGCAGGGCAAGCATTCCGCAATCACAGGCGATATGATGAACTTTAACAAAATAATACCGTAACTGTGCTTTGGAAGGATGTCGCCAGATATGGGTTGTGGTGGTTGTAGCGCCTGAATCATCCTGGATGTGACATCGGCTTCGTAAATGCCGGTTACTGGATTTATTTGTTAAAATTCATAGCGCGGCGAGCCGCAGCCAATTGGACTGTCATTGCGAGGGCGCTTTTCCCGAAGCAATCCCCTCGCAGGCCGGGAGACTGCTTCGTTCCTCGCAGTGACACCACGATACAAAATCTTCGTGGTTGGCGTAGTTTTTACAGAGCAATACTCTATCAATCACCCGACTATCCGACTATCCGACTATCCGACCACTTGACCACTACTGACCAGGAGACTACATGACCATAAAACATATTTTTGTCGTCGGCGCAGGGACGATGGGAAACGGCATTGCCCAGACGGCGGCCACCTCCGGCTACCGCGTCACTTGCATGGACGTCCTGCCGGCTGCCCTCGAAAAAGCAAAATCTACCATTGCAAAGTCCACCGCCAAACTGCTCGAAAAAGGGACCCTTACCGCCGAACAGAAGGCCGCTGCTGAGCAAATCGCCTTCGCTTCGGACCTGGCCGGGGTAAAGGATTCCGACCTGGTCATCGAAGCCGCCAGCGAGAACCCGGGACTGAAATTCGAACTCTTCAAAGAACTGGACGAGAGGGCGCGCCCCGGCGTGATCCTGGCGAGCAACACATCCTCCATCAGCATCACCAAACTGGCCGCCGCCACCTCCCGCCCCGACAAGGTGATCGGGATGCACTTTATGAACCCGGTGCCATTGATGAAACTGGTGGAAGTCATCCGCGGGCTGGCTACCAGCGACGCAACGCGCGATACCACCTTCGAGGCCTGCCAGTGCATGGGGAAGACCCCCATCGAAGCCAACGATGCGCCGGGCTTCATCTCCAACCGTATCCTTTGCCCGATGATCAACGAGGCCATCTTTGCCTTGCAGGAAGGCATTGGCACGCCGGAGGCTATTGACCAGGTGATGAAACTGGGCATGAACCATCCCATGGGCCCGCTCACCCTGGCCGACCTGATCGGCCTCGACGTGGTGCTGAACGTGATGGAGATCTTGCAGCGCGACCTGGGCGATGACAAATACCGCCCGGCGTACCTGTTGAAGAAAATGGTGGATGCGGGTTACCTGGGCAGGAAATCGGGAAGAGGATTTTACACCTACAATTAGCCCCAGACCCTAAAGGTCTCCAAGACCTTTAGGGTCTCCCGTTACCCCGGAGGGCAGTATGAAAGTCGAATTGCGTGAAATGAGCATGAAAGATTACGATGTCGTCTATGCGCTCTGGAAGGAAAGCGAAGGGTTGAAACTGAACAGCGAAGACGACTCGCGCGAGAGCGTCAAGCGCTTCCTGGCGCATAACCCGGACCTGAGTTTCATTGCCCTGGACAAGGGCGAGATCGTCGGGGCGGCGCTATGCGGCAGCGACGGGCGGCATGGCTACATCCACAACCTGGCGGTGCGCAAATCCCACCGGCGACAGGGCATCGGCAAATCCCTGGTGGGACGCTGTATGTTCGCCCTCATGCGCCAGGGCATCCACCGCTGCCACCTGTTCGTGCTGGGCGACAACCGCCCCGGCCTGGACTTCTGGAAGAGCCTGGGCTGGCAGCAGCGCGTGGAACTGATCACCATGTCGCAGCCGCTGGAGGTGTAAATGGGTGGAGAGACGAAATGCCCGATCATCCCCTGACCGGCATCCGCATCCTCGACCTGTCGCGCCTGCTGCCGGGGCCATATCTCACCCAACTGCTGGCCGACCTGGGCGCAGAGGTCGTCAAGGTGGAAACGCCGTTGGCCGGCGATTACACCCGCCTGGCCCCGCCGGAAATGGGACTGGGAAACCTGTACGAAACGCTCAACCAGGGCAAGAAAAGCCTGGCGTTGAACTATCGCAATCCGCGCGGGCGCGAACTTTTCTTGAAATTGGCCGCTACAGCAGATGTCGTGCTAGAGGGCTTTCGCCCTGGCGTGGCCGACAAATACGGCATTGGCTACCAGGCCGTGCGCGCCGTCAAGGCTGACATCGTGTACTGCTCGCTCTCCGGCTATGGGCAGGACGGCCCCTACCGGCAACGCGCCGGGCATGACCTGAACTACATGTCCATCGGCGGCGCGCTTTCACTCAATGCGCGGCCTGGCGAAAAGCCCATCCCTTACGGCCTGCCGGTCGCCGACCTGAGCGGCGGGATGTTGGCGGCGGTTGCCATCCTGGGCGCCTTGCTTGGGCGTGAACGCAACAAGGGAGGCATGTACCTCGACGTAGCCCTGTTAGACGGCGTCGTCTCGTGGATGACGCCGCTGGCCTTGAGCGCCTGGTTCAGCGGGCTGGACGTAAGCGCGGGCAGTCACTCCCTGCTGGGCGGGCAGGCTTGTTTCAATGTCTATGAAACGGCCGATGGCAAATACCTTAGCCTGGCCGCATTGGAACCGCATTTCTGGGGCGATTTCTGCAAGACCATTGGACGCCCGGACCTGATCGAGCGCCAGTTCGAAGCGGGATTGGGGAAGATATTGACAGACATCTTCCAGCAAAAAACGCAGGCAGAATGGCTGTCGCTGTTTGCAGGGCAAGACGCCTGTATCGAGCCGGTCAACACGCTCGAAGAGGCGCTGTCAGACCCGCAAGTACGGGCGCGCGGCCACGTCCGCGAAGAAGCCGGCCGGCCGGCGGGTATGAACTCGCCCTTCGTCTTCTCGCGCCCAAAACGCGCGCCTGCTCCCGCCCTGGGCGCAGATACGCGCGCTGTGCTGATGGAAGTTGGAATCAGCGAACAGGAGATCGAAACCCTGAATGACCGGGGAATCATCGCCCTGCACCGTTGATTTTCTTTGGCAAGTCATGTAAACTGTAGGTACCGGAGGCACGAATGGATGAAAAACGAAAACTGGCCCGCAAATATTTGATCGTTTATTCGCGCGTCTTCGAACGCAGTTTGGGGAAAATGCTCGGCTATCTAAGCGACCTCAGTCCGATGGGAGCGATGGTCATCAGCGAACAACCCCAAGCGATTGACGTTGTCCTGCCCTTGCGGTTCGACCTGCCCGGTACAGGCCTGTTCAGCACCAATAAGCTCGATGTCAGCGCGCGCGTTGTCCGCTGCGACCTGGATATTGACCCTTCATTTTATAACATCGGCTTCGAGTTCCAAGACCTGAAACCGGAACAATTGCCGATCGTCGAGCGGATGATGGAGACCTACGAGTTCCGCCGCAACCTGGCGCAGTACCCGCAAACGCCAGCCGCCTTACGGGACGACCAGGCGTAGGAAAAGAAACCGAAACGGGAGCAGGCCCCGGGTCCGCAAAGACCGGGGCCTGCCCGCTTAAGTCGATCTATGGGCGGGTCACCATGAAATTATCGAACCGGATGTCTACGCCGCTCTCGTCATAAGAACCCGCGATCAGGCCGACATCGCCGCTCGTCAGGGTGGTATCGGTCACGCTGTCCACCTGCACGCCGTTGACGTACAGCGTCAACGTGCTGCCGATGCACTCAGCAGTGATATGGTTGGACGCTTCCCCCTGGTTGATGATGTCGTAGGGTTGCAGCAATGCGTCCTGGGAAAGAACGGTCTGGTCATTTGCTATGACCAGGACGATGCCCGCATAGCCATCGCTGGTGACGGCAAACTGGTAAAAGTCGGCCGCGCCATCTCCCTCGCGATAGCGGCAAATGACGCCGAAATCGTTGGCGTCTGGCCCGCCGGCCTTGCTGGCGTCCACTTCCACGCGCACGTCACCCGGCAGCGCCGCCTGGCCGGGGTTGGCCCAATAGGTATATTCGGTAGCATCTACCCGGATGCGATACGCGCCGTTCTCGTAATCGGTCAGGCCCTCAGAATCGCTGTACTGATCCCAACCGCTGGAGGTGTCCGAAAAGTCATCCTGGAACAGCACGTCAGAGGGCTGGTCGGGGCTTATAGCGCCCGGATCGCCCAACCCGGGCAAATTCGAGACCAACGCACAGGCCAGGCTGGTCAGCAGCAGGACCGGGATGGCAAAAAAGGCTTGTTTTTTCATGGCTGTCTCCTTGTCCAAATTTGCCCAAGTATACCCAAATTGTGCAAAGGAAGGCTTGACATAATCCGAATGGGGGATAGAATGTACCTGCCCGGCGGGGAAACTTGCCCGTCCTCCCCCCGGTAATACATTCCCAGGAGATGTCATGCTGCCGCTCCCCGATTTTTTCGACCCAGACAAACTGGACCAGGTCTGGCGTGTGCCGTACGAAGAACGCGCAAAGCAGGCGCAGGACTGGGCGCGTCGGTACGGACTTCTGCCTGCTTCCGTTGACCGGACCACCACCTGGCTGATGCTGGTGGACGTGCAAAATACCTTCTGCCTGCCGGGGTTCGAACTCTACGTAGCCGGGCGCAGCGGCAGGGGCGCTGTGGACGATAACCACCGCCTGTGCCAGTTCGTCTACCGCAACCTGGACAAGATCACCCAGGTCACAGCCACGCTGGACACGCACCAGGCTATGCAGGTGTTCCACGCCATTTTCCTGGTCGATGAGCGCGGGGAACACCCCACACCCTATAGCACCATCACAGCCGAGGAGGTCCGGGAAGGCAAATGGCGCTTCAACCCGGCGCTGGCTGGTCACTTCGGCGTCACGCCAGACTACGGCCAGGAACGACTGCTGCACTACACCGCCTCGCTGGAAGCGCACGGCAAGTACGCCCTGACCATCTGGCCTTACCATGCCATGCTGGGCGGAATCGGCCATGCGCTGGTCTCTTCGGTCGAGGAAGCGATTTTCTTCCACTCCGTTGCCAGGTTGTCGCAGCCGCACTTCGAGGTCAAGGGCGACCGTCCCTTCACCGAGCATTACTCGGTCATCGGCCCGGAAGTGGGCAGGGGCCCGCAAGGCGAACTACTGGGCGAGCATAACGACAAATTCGTGTCCATGCTCAAGCAGGTGGACCGCCTCGTCATCGCCGGGCAGGCCAAGAGCCATTGTGTGGCATGGACGATTGCCGACCTGCTCGATGACCTTCGCAAAGAAGACCCAAGCCTGGCAAAGAAAATCTACCTGCTCGAAGATTGCACCTCGCCAGTGGTGACGCCGGGCGCCGATTTCACGGAAGCGGCCGACGAAGCCTTTGCCCGCTTTGGGGGGGCCGGGATGCACATCGTCCGCTCCAGCGACGATTTCCTGGCTGACTGAGGCGATCCTTGCCACGGCCTCTCCCGACGGAAAAATTTCCCATCATGTCCATATTCAACAAACAACGCCTGACCAACGAAACCTTCAAACTCGACATAGAACGGATGCGCAAGGGATGGTATTCGGACAAATACTTCGAGAATATCAACCGCATGTTGACCGTGCTTGCAAAGGAAGGCTACCACTATAATGGGAAGAGTCCCAACCTGCCAGCCGGCCTTTCCTCCGCAAATATCGACGTGGGGAACATGGAAGTCGAGATGCAATGGTTTACGCGCCGCATGGGCCAGACCGTCGTGGTGGGCGTAGACAAAGCGATAGAAATGCTTCGTCATTGTACGGGGTACTGGGAAGGGGATCAATTCGTCGAGACCTGGGACCAGTTGGAAGCCTGGGCGGTCCACGATGGCTGCATGGTGGAATATGACGGCAACCCGGCAGATATCCAACCTGTCCTGCGGGTGCGGGGGCGCTACCGCGACTTTGCCCTGCTCGAAACGCCCACTCTGGGCATCCTGACCCGCGCCAGCCGCGTGGCGACCAACGTCTACGAGACCCTGATCGCGGCGCGCGGCAAGCCGGTGCTATTCTTCCCGGCGCGCTTCGACCTGCATGAGGTGCAGGCAGCCGATGGTTACGCCTACAACATTGCCGTGCAGCGCTTCAACCTCGACTACGCGCATGAACTGGGGCCGTTCGTCTCCACCGACGCGCAAGGCGACTGGTGGGGCGGCGCGGGCGGCGGGACCGTAGCCCACGCGGCCATCGCCTCCTTCCTGGGCGACACCGCCGAAGCCATGATGCAGTTTGCGCACATCCTCCCGGCGCGCATCCCGCGCATTGCGCTGGTGGATTTCAACAACGACTGCGTAGCCGATTCGCTGGCCGTCTGCGACGCCATGTTTGCCCGTTACCAGGCATTGATAGAGTCAGGCGATGAAACAGAAGCGGCCAAATACAAGTTGTATGGCGTGCGCCTGGATACCAGTAGCAGCCTGCGGGACGTGTCGGTGCTGCCCATCGGCGACCCGGCGCTCGACCTGGGCGTGACGCCCCGGCTGGTGTTCAACGTCCGCCAGGCGCTGGATGCGGCCTGGGAACGCTGGGACATCCCCGCTGCCTGGCGGGAACGCGCGCGCGCATATTGCAGCAACGTGAAGATCGTCGTGTCGGGCGGGTTCAACCCCGAAAAGATCAAACGGTTCGAAAAATTATCCGTCCCTGCCGATATCTACGCGGTCGGTTCCTACCTGTTCAACAACAACGGCGCAACGGTATCCGACTTTACCGGCGACGTTGTGCGCGTGAAAGTGCACGGCCAATGGGTGGACATGGCCAAGGTAGGGCGCGCCCCGTGCGAAAATCCCGACCTGGAACGGGTCTAAGGCGGCATTTGTTTATGCGTTGGATCTACATCTCGCCTCACCTGGACGATTCCGTGCTTTCTGCGGGCGGCCTGATCTATGAGCAGTCCCGGGCCGGCCTGGCAGTGGAAATCTGGACGATCGTGTGCGGCTTCCCCCCGCCCGGCGAACTGACGCCCTTCGCGCAACTGCTCCATTCCCAATGGGGCACCAGCAGCGCGGAAGAGACCGTGCGCATACGGCGCGCCGAAGACGTGAAGGCTGCGAGCATCCTGGGCGCGAAGACGCTCCACTTCGACGTACCAGATTGCATCTACCGCCGCGCGCCAGACGGCGAGCCGCTCTACCAGGATATCTTTGTCGAACCGCGCGAAGCGGAGGCAGGCTTGCCCGACCTGATGGCGCAGGCCATCGCCGCGCGCCTCCAGCCGGACGACCAGGTGGCCTGCCAGTTTGCCATTGGCGGGCACGTAGACCACGTCCTCGTGCGGCAGGCGGCCGAACGCTTGGGACGCCCGCTGTCCTACCTGGCAGACCTGCCATACTTGTTCAACCAGCCCGGCGAATTGGCGCTCAAAGCGGCCGGGATGAACGTCGCCAGCCACCCCATAACGGAAGCAGGCCTGGGGGCTTGGGTCGAAGCGATCCTGGCGTATGAGTCCCAGTTGAGCACGTTGTTCGACAGTCCAGGGAAGATGGAAGAGGCCGTCCGCTCTTATTCCCAGGAATGGAATGGAATACCGGTGTGGAGCGATCCTACAAAAGTTGACCTTGCTTCCCCCTTTGAATTATGATATATTAAGCGCGTTTTCGGGACAACCGGCTTTTTTAATTGCATCTCTTGACAGGGATGCAAATTCTGTTCGTAGGACAAACATATGCCGACCAATTTCCTGACAAAGGAAGGCTTCCAAAAACTTCAGGAAGAACTCGATTACCTGCGCACCGTCAAGCGGCAGGAAGTGGCCGAGCGCCTGCACGAGGCTATGGAAGGCGGCGAATTGATCGAGAACGCCGAATATGAGGCCGCCAAGAACGAACAGGCTTTCGTGGAAGGCCGCATCCAGGAATTGGAAATGCTGCTGGCCACGGCGCGCGTGATCGAAGACGACAAAAAGAAAAAGGCCGACACTGTACAGGTTGGGTCCTCAGTGACCATCCAAGAAGAAGGTTACGACGAAGAAACCTATACTATCGTAGGCGCTGCGGAAGCCAACCCGCGCGACGGCAAGATCTCGAACGAATCGCCGATCGGCAAAGCCATCCTGGGGCGGCGCGCCGGTGAGGAAGCGCAGGTCGAGACGCCCGATGGCGCCTTCAAAGTGCGCATCATCAAGATCAATTGACAGGGGCGCTCATCCATCGCCCCGCGCACCTGCACAGGAGGCGCGGGGCGTTTTTATTAGCCGCAAGCCGCCTTGCCCAAAACCAGCGCCAGGAAGAAACAGCCATGCCAAACTACTCCTCTCTCGAAAAAATCCGCTTGCAAAAAATCGAAGAACTGCGCGCCGAAGGGATCGAACCCTACCCCATGCGCGCCGCGCGCACGCACACCAGCGCGCAGGCGATTGCCGCGTTCGAGGCGGCCGAGCAACAAGCCGCACAGGGACAGCCGCCTGAAATGAACGCCACCCTGGCCGGGCGACTGCGCGCCGCGCGCCCGATGGGCAAATTGACCTTTGCCCACATCGAGGACGGCGACGGCAAGATCCAACTCTTCCTGCGCATCAACGAACTGGGGCAGGAGCGGGTAGACTTCTTCAACAGCATGTTCGACCTGGGCGACTTCATCCAGGCGACGGGCGTGATGATGCGCACCCGCACCGGCGAACCCACGCTCCTGGTCCACGACTTCGGCCTGCTCGCCAAATCCGTGACGCCGCTGCCCGCCGACAAGGACGAGACGCGCGAGGACGGCGCCGTCATCCGCCACGCGGCGCTGGAAGACTCGGAACTGCGCGCGCGCCAGCGTTACGCCGACCTGGCCGTCAACCCCCAGGTGCGCGAGACCTTCCGCAAACGCGCTACCCTCATCAAATCCCTGCGGACGTTCCTGGACGAGCACGGCTTCCTGGAAGTCGAAACGCCTATCCTGCAACCGCTGTATGGCGGCGCGGCGGCGCGTCCCTTCGTGACCCACCACAACGAACTCGACCAGGACATGTACCTGCGCATCTCGTTCGAACTGTACCTCAAGCGCCTGCTGGTGGGCAACCTGGAGCGCGTCTATGAGATCGGGCGCGATTTCCGCAACGAGGGCGTCTCCTTCAAGCACAACCCCGAATTCACCCAACTGGAGTTCTACTGGGCCTACGCCGATTACCTGCAAGTGATGGAACTGACCGAGCAGATGGTCTCCTACGCCGCCAAAGCCGTGACCGGCGGCTACAAGATCACCTACCAGGGCAAAGGGATCGACTTCACACCCCCGTGGCGGCGGCTGGAAATGCGCCAGGGCATCCTGGAGGCCAGCGGCATCGACATCGCCGAGCATACCACCGCCGAGGCGCTCTTCAAGGCGATCATCGCCAAACACCCCAACGTCACGCCCGACCCGAAAGCCACGCGCGGCAAACTGATCGACTTCCTGTTGAGCGAGTTCCTGGAACCCACCCTCATCCAGCCCACCTTCCTGTACGATTACCCGCGCGATATTTCCCCGCTGGCTAAGTCCAAGCCCGGCGATCCGTTGACGGTGGAACGCTTCGAAGGCTACGTGGCCGGTTTCGAATTATGCAACGCCTTTACCGAATTGAACGACCCGCTCGACCAGGAACAACGCTTCATTGAGATGGGCCGCGATTACGACAGCGAAGACGAAGAACGCCACCCGCTCGACGAAGACTACTTGCGCGCCATGCGCTACGGGATGCCGCCCAACGGCGGCTTCGGCATGGGCGTGGACCGCCTGGCAATGCTCCTGACCGACAACCATTCCATCCGCGAAGTGTTGCTCTTCCCTGCGCTAAGGAAGGAAGAAGAGTAAACCGACAAAAACAGGGTTGTCTCACGACAACCCTGTCTGTTTCGCAAAACGTTCAGCCGGTGGGCTTTCGGTCTTACGAGAGCACCACCACGTTGGCGGCCTGCAAACCTTTCGGTCCGTCCTCTACAGAGAATTCCACCTTCTGCTCGGCTTCGAGCTTCTTGTAGCCTTCCATCTGCAGAGCGCTGAAATGGACGAAGACATCTTCGCCATCTTCACGGCCAATAAAGCCGTAGCCCTTGGTGGCGTTGAACCATTTGACGGTTCCGGTGTAACGATCGTCGGACATGCTATCTTTCTCCTGCTGGATAAAAAAATTCACCCGGTCACCTGGTATCGCTTTCTCATCAGGCGAGCCGGGCACGATAGGGGCAAGGTTATCACGGCTGTTTTTTCGTGTCAAGTACATTTTCGAGCCTGTTAGCCCAAAGTTAAAATGCCCGCTGCCATCTGGCAGGCGGGCATCGATGATAGATGAACGCGCAGGGGTTAGCGACGCAAAGACAGCGCTTTGCAGGTCATTTGCTTGCCTTCCAAAACTCATCGTCGCTGTTCTTGATTTCGCTCATATCGCCTGTGGCAATAAAGACCGTGCGCTCGCAGATGTTGGTAACGCGGTCAGCCACACGTTCCAGGTTGTGCGCCACCCACAGCAACCAGTTGGCGCGTTCTATCGTTTTCGGGTCAGAAATCACGTACGTCATCAACTCACGATAGACCTGGTTATAGAGCGCATCGACCTCATCATCCTCGACAGGAATGGCATTAGCAGTAGCCAAATCCTCATCGATAAAAGCCGTCAGGGCGCGATGGAGCATGTCCACATCTTTCTGCGCCATGCGGGGGATGTCGATCAGGGGCTTGAGCAGGGGTTCGTCACCCATGCGGATGTTGATGTTGGCAATACCCTTGGCATAATCTCCCATGCGCTCTAACTCGGAGATGATCTCCATCGAAGAGGCCAGCAAACGCAAATCGTGCGCCATGGGCTGCTGCGTGGCGATCAGGATCATCAACTGGTTTTCGATCTCGAAGCGTTTCTTGTTGATTTCCTTATCGGCTGCCAGGATTTTTTCAGCCGCAAGAATATCCCTTTTCTTGAGCGCCTCGACCGAACCCAGGATGGCTTGCTCGACCATACTGCCCAGCACCAGTATCTCGTCTTTGATCTGCTGGAGTTCATTCTCGAAGGTTTTACGGATCATAAAAGCCTCATTTCATGGTTCATTACGGATTATATCGATTTATCCAAACCGCCCGGTGACATAATCCTCGGTGCGCTTGTCATGGGGATTGGTAAAAATGACGCTGGTTTCATTGAATTCTATCACTGTTCCAGTGCGCACACCCTCTTGCGCCAGCATCATCATCGCTGTGTAATCGGAAGCGCGAGCGGCCTGCTGCATGTTGTGGGTCACGATCACGATGGTGTAATTTTTCTTCAACTCCTGCATCAACTCTTCGATCTTGAGCGTAGCGATCGGGTCGAGGGCCGAAGCGGGTTCGTCCATCAAGATGACATCCGGCTGGACAGCCAGCGCGCGCGCAATGCACAAACGCTGCTGCTGCCCGCCCGAAAGCGCCAGGCCGGAACGGTCCAGGATATCCTTGACTTCATCCCACAGCGCCGCTTGCTTGAGCGAATATTCCACCAACTCATCCATGTTCCCTTTGAAACCGTGGACGCGCGCGCCCCAGGCAATGTTGTCGTAAATGGATTTCGGGAACGGGTTGGGCTTTTGGAAGACCATCCCGATACGATGCCGGACTTCGACCGGGTCAACTTCGGGAGCGTACAGGTTCTGCCCCTGGAAGACGATCTCTCCCTTGATCGTGGAACCGGCTACCAGTTCGTTCATGCGGTTGAAAGCGCGCAACAACGTAGACTTGCCGCAACCGGACGGCCCGATGATGGCCGTGATCTTGTTGGACTGGATTTTCATGTTCACATCGGTCACAGCCTTGAACTCGCCGTAGAAAATATCCAGGTTCTTCGTCTCGAGAATATATTCGATTTCGTTATGAGAGGGTTGAGTCATTTTCTAATACCTCCGGCTGAAGCGGTTGCGCAGCAAGATGGCTGTTGCGTTCAGGCTGAGCAGGAGAACCAACAGCACGATAATAGATGCAGCCGCCAGGAAGCGGAATTCATCCTGTGGACGGGAGGTCCACTGGTAGATTTGAATAGGCAGGGTGGTGAATTTGGAGAAAGCATTCTCCGGGTCGAAAAAGATGACGGTGGACGCGCCAACCACCACCAGCGGCGCCGTCTCGCCAATGGCGCGCGAGATCGCCAGGATCGTACCGGTCAAGATGCCAGGAATGGCGTTTGGCAGCACATGTGACCAGACCGTCTGCCACTTGGTAGCGCCGATCCCATAACTGGCGTTCCGCAGCGAGTTAGGCACCGCCCGGATAGCCTCCTGCGAGTTGATGATGATCAACGGGAGCACCAGCAAGGCCAGGGTAAGGCCGGCAGACATGATCGTCCGCCCATTGGCGGTAGTCGGATCGGTAATGCCGAACAGCGCACCGCTGGTAAACGGTTCCAGCAAACGCACGAAGATCGCCAATCCCAGGATGCCATAAATAATGGATGGCACCCCGGCCAGGTTGGTGATATTGGTCTGGATGATGCGGTTGATCCAGGTATCTTCCGCATATTCTTCCAGGTAAATGGCCGCCATCACGCCCAGGGGGAAAGCCACCAAAATCGTAATGCCAATCGTCCAAAGCGAACCCAAAATCGCCGTGCGAACGCCGGCAATGACCGGGTCGCTGGATTGCCGGCGTCGCAGGAAGTCCCAATTGACCCAACTGACGAAGCGCAGTTCCGTACCCGACTGGTCAGCAGGGACGCTGGCCTTGATCTCAGCGCTCTTGGTCAGGGAATCCCACAACAGCCAGGTCTCTTCCACCTCGAATTCGACTACACGCTCGATGACCAGGTCATATACTTCATCCCAACCGCGTTCAGCAAATGGCTTTTCCCGATCCAACTTGTTATAAGCGCCTTGCGACAGGTGGGCTTGAAGTACTCCCAACAACTGCTCCTTGGTTTGTCCTTCCAGCGCAACGCCATCAATCGACAACGTATCCGGGTCGACTTTGGCCTCATAGTGAACGTATCCAACAGATTGATTGATGATATTGAGCAGCAAGGTCGCCAGCGCAATGATACCGACAACGGTCGAAAACTGGAAAATGACCGTCCAGGCTTTTCCGGTCAGGTTTCGCCTTTGAACGTTATCGCTAAATTCGATTTCTGGCGGCCGGGAATTGTTGTTCGACTGGCTCATTCGTACACCTCGCGGAAGCGTCGTACGATCTGCTGGCTGACGATGTTAAGCGTCAAGGTAATAAAGAACAACATCAAACCAATGGCAAAGATACTGTTGTAATCAATGGAGTCATATGACAGGTCGCCGCCCGAAATACGCACGATATGGCCGGTCATGGTTTCGGCGCCATCGAAGGGATTGAACGTAAATTTAGGCCCTGCGCCCGCCGCTACCGCAACGATCATGGTCTCGCCAATGGCGCGTGAGATGCCAACGATGATAGCCGCAGAAATACCGGAAATCGCGGCTGGGACGACCACCTTCAAGGCCACCTCCAACCTCGTTCCCCCCAAGCCGTAGGCTGCTTCCCTCAGTGAGCGGGGGACGGCGCTCAGGGCGTCTTCCGTCATAGACGCGATCAAGGGCAAGATCAGGATACCCATCACCAGGCCTGCTGAAGCCATGTTATAGATATCCACCGAGTCGCGTCCAAAAATAGTACGCAGCAAAGGCGTCATAAATGTCAGGGCAAAATACCCGTAAACAATAGTGGGGATGCCAGCCAGCACTTCAAGAATCGGCTTGAGAAAATTGCGGACTTTTGTAGTAGCATATTCACTCAAGTAGATCGCCACCGCCATCCCCAGGGGAATGGCAATCAACATGGCGATGAGGGAGGTAATAATCGTGGAATTGAGTAAGGGCAGGATGCCGAATTTTTCGATATGCGGCTGCCACTCTGTCCCGGTCAGGAAAGACCACAAGTTTACTGCTGGCTCGCGGAAGAACAACAAGGCTTCTTTGCCAAGTTCGTAAACGATCCCAAGCGTCGTGAAGATCGAAAAGAAACCACTAAAGAAGAGCAACCCCTGGATGACCGCTTCCCCTGGCCGTACACGGCGCCTCAATCCTTTCGCGGATTCCGGGTAACTGTTGATGGCAACTTTTTGCATCGTATTGCTCTGTTGCATAACATCACTCCTGTAGAAACGACTTCCTACCCATTTCACACAAATTTTCCTTCCCCCTCCTGATGGAGGGGGAAGGAATTTCTGAGAGGAGGGAAGCGCGCTTCCCTCTTTCAAAATTTATTTCACAGCGGATTCCCAGGCGTCCATCGCAGCAGACAAGACAGCGTCGTTGGCGGGGAAATAACCAACATCCTCGATCTCGTTGTTGACTTCGCTCAGGAAGAAGTAGACGAACGCGGCAGACTGCGGCTTCTCTTTCATAATGGTGGCATCCGCATAGAGGAACAGCGGGCGCGACAGCGGGTAGGAGTTGTCATCCACAGTTTCCTGCGAAGGAGCAACGCCGTCCACAGAAAGCACCGTGAGGGTGTCTGCGTTCTCGGCATAGTAAGCGTAGCCGAAGAAACCGATGGCATACGGACTGCCCAACACACCCTGAACCAGTACGTTGTCGTCTTCGGAAAGTTGGGTGTTGGCAGCAGCCAGGATGATGGAATCGTCTTCATCGTAGACATGCTCGACGAAGTAGTCGAAGGTGCCAGAGTCGGTGCCGGGGATGAAACGCTGGATCGGTTCAGCAGGCCATTCGGGGCGGACATCCGACCAGTTGGTGGCAGTGCCGAAGATCAGGGCCAGTTCTTCGGTGGTCACATCGGTAACGAAGGTGTTTTCCTTGCTAACCACCACAGACAGCGCGTCAGTACCTACGCGGATTTCAATCGGGTCGCGCCCAATGGACTTGCAGGACTCAATTTCCTCGGGCTTGATGCCGCGCGAAGCGCCAGCAATATCCGATTCACCGGCCACGCAGAAACGCTCGATGCCGCCGCCAGAACCAATGCTGTCGTAGGTGGCGTTGCCGGCAAAGCCTTCTTCCGCAAAGCGCTCGATCATACGTTCAGCCAGGGGGAAAACCGTGGACGAACCAGCCAGCACAATGTCGCCGCTGACGGCGTCTGGGGCGTACATTCCCATCGGGTCTTCCTTCAAGCCATTGGCAACCATCCAGGCGTCCATCGCAGCGGACAGGACAGCGTCGTTAGCGGGGAAATAACCAACATCTTCGATCTCGTTGTTGACTTCGCTCAGGAAGAAGTAGACGAACGCGGCAGACTGCGGCTTCTCTTTCATAATGGTGGCATCCGCATAGAGGAACAGCGGGCGCGACAGCGGGTAGGAGTTGTCATCCACAGTTTCCTGCGAAGGAGCAACGCCGTCCACAGAAAGCACCGTGAGGGTGTCTGCGTTCTCGGCATAGTAAGCGTAGCCGAAGAAACCGATGGCATACGGACTGCCCAACACACCCTGAACCAGTACGTTGTCGTCTTCGGAAAGTTGGGTGTTGGCAGCAGCCAGGATGATGGAATCGTCTTCATCGTAGACATGCTCGACGAAGTAGTCGAAGGTGCCAGAGTCGGTGCCGGGGATGAAACGCTGGATCGGTTCAGCAGGCCATTCGGGGCGGACATCCGACCAGTTGGTGGCAGTGCCGAAGATCAGGGCCAGTTCTTCGGTGGTCACATCGGTAACGAAGGTGTTTTCCTTGCTAACCACCACAGACAGCGCGTCAGTACCTACGCGGATTTCAATCGGGTCGCGCCCAATGGACTTGCAGGACTCAATTTCCTCGGGCTTGATGCCGCGCGAAGCGCCAGCAATATCCGATTCACCGGCCACGCAGAAACGCTCGATGCCGCCGCCAGAACCAATGCTGTCGTAGGTGGCGTTGCCGGCAAAGCCTT
Source organism: Chloroflexota bacterium (assembly GCA_049324135.1). GTDB lineage: Bacteria > Chloroflexota > Anaerolineae > Anaerolineales > Villigracilaceae > JAABUE01. The sequence goes on along the minus strand of JBMOMO010000112.1, from coordinate 2,779 downwards.
CTTCCGCAAAGCGCTCGATCATGCGTTCAGCCAGGGGGAAAACCGTGGACGAACCAGCCAGCACAATGTCGCCGCTGACGGCATCCGGGGCGTACATCGCCATCGGATCAGGCTCGGCAGTCGGTTCTGCAGGGGCTTCAGTGGCTGCGGGGGCTTCGGTCGCGGGCGCCTCAGTTGCAGGCGCTTCGGTCGCGGGGGCGCCGCAGGCAGCCAAGACCAGGGTGGCTACCATCAGCGCAGCAAACAGGAAATACATATTCTTACGCATTTTTTCTCTTCTCCTTATGATATTTAGAGTTGCAGCGTAATGTTAACAAGGGAGTATTAAGACCAAACGAACTGTGGTTTAACATCAAGTTAACAATTTAATGACATACCCGCCGGAAGAAGGACGGCGGGTATGCTCCCAAAGGGAGAAACAAAGAGGAGAACACGAAACCTGGTGATGAATTCTTATCTACTTATTACTGTGTTGTAAACCTTTAGCGGCGCCATGTTGTCAAGGATGGATTCTTCCCAATCCCAGGTATTGAGGTCTGGCAGGGTATGGTAGGCGGTCAGGTCCAATTGCAAGGGCGTGACCGAGACAAACCCTTCGGCCAGCGCGCCCACATCCGTGCCGCGCTCCGGCACGCCGGTGGGGGCGTCGCCGCCAATCCAGTAATATGGACGCCCGCGCGGGTCTACCCGCTCGTCCAAGCGACTATGATAGACGCGCAACCCCTGTCGGGTCAGGCGCAAGCCGCGAATCTGTTCCGCCGGCAAGAAAGGGATATTTACGTTCAACAGGATCTCATGCGGCAGGCCATGGTTGATGACGTGCTGGGCAACCTTCCCGGCAGCGCGCGCTGCGGAGGTATAGTCAATTTCGCCGAGATAGCCTTCAGGCGCTTCCAGCGAAATCGCAATGCCAGGCACGCCAGCAATCACGGCTTCCATCGCTGCCGTGACCGTCCCGGAGTAGGTTACATCATGGCCGAGATTGGCGCCAGCGTTGATGCCCGAAACGACCAGGTCAATCGGCTCTTTGAAATACCCAAGCGCGCCCAGGGCAACGCAGTCGGATGGCGCGCCATCGCTGGCGTAGGCTGCCGAACCGTCCCCCAAGCGGACTTCCCTGACGCGCAAGGCGCGGTCGAGCGTTTTGACGTGCCCGCCGCCCGACCAGTTGCGGTCCGGCGCGAGGATGCTCACCTTCCCGATCTTTCTCATTTCTTCTGCCAGCGCCAACAAACCCGGGGCCAACACGCCGTCATCATTGGTAACAAGGATATGCTTGCTCATCTACCAATATTTCCTTATTTTCCAGTAAATCCAAAGAAGAACTAAAAATGTCTTGAAAGATAGTGTACCGAGTGGGTATTAAGAACCTATCAAAAATAGTTTAAGATTTGGTTAAGGCATCCAAACTCCTGACGCCAGTCGAAGGGACTTCCCGATTGGCGCAAGTTGTTTAATGAACGTTAACTCCGTCTTCACAGGCGATTAAACAACTGTCCTTAAAATACAAGTGTCATTTTGATACTTCCCAACACATCGAAACCATCATGGACATCGATTATTTATCCCGATCCCCCACCGGTCAAGAATATGCGCCTGTCTGTATCGGCGATATCAAAGCCTATCAATTCCAGGCATCCGCCAACGATCTTACAGAGGACGTGGCAAAACACCTGCAAGCGCATCCTGAAGTGCCGGGCGTCATGCTGGTCGATGGGAAAGATTTGATAGGGGTCATCCCCAGGCACAAAATGTTCGAACGCCTGGGACGCAGGTACGGGGTCGAACTATTCCTGCGGAAACCGATCATTTCCCTGCAAAAGGATTTGGGAACCGAACTGTTCTTCCTGCCCCATTTCCTGCGCGTCCAGGAAGCAGTACAACAGGCCCTGCAACGCAACATCCTTACAATCTACGATCCCATCGTAGTTGTGTTCCCCGACAAAAGTTTCCAACTACTGGATATGTACGACCTGCTCATGGTGCAATCGAAAATGCTGGAAGCCATGAACGGCGTGATAAACAGCATCAGCCGACTGGATGAAGCCATGCGGAACAAGTCGCCCGAGCACGCGCTCGAAACAGTCCTGGACGCGCTCAGGCATGCCGTCCCCTTCCATCAAATCAGCCTGCTCGTCCTCGGGTTCGAAAACTTTCCTTTCCTGAAACTGATCAAAGGCCCGATCCGCTTCCCGGGGGACATCCTGGTAAGCAACCCGATCTATAAATCCATCTTCGATAACCAGCAAACGATCTGCTTGGACGATGTGCTGGCGGTTCCAACCTGGCAAGGGATAAACGGCGCATCACAAGCGCGCTCCTGGATGGGCATTCCCCTGGTAGACCAACATGGCTTCCTCGGCATTCTCTCCCTGTCGCGCCTGGTTGTTTCCCCATTCAACAACAACGAGAAAGACATGTCTACCGTCTTCGCATGGTATTTCAGCCAGATCCTCTCGAATATGATCCGCCCCCATGTGGATGAAAATTTCCCGCTTAAGCACGTTCCGGTCAAAAAAGAACGCTTTCAACAACCGGTCATCAAGGCTGCCAGGAAATCGAACAACCTGACGATTTGATTTGCAAAAAGACGTTCCTCTAAAACACACCCGAACTTTACTTGGCCTGTTGCTCAAACCCCAGCAACGCTTGGGCTTGCTCGTCAATTCGCTTGAGAAGGCCTGGTATCTCCGCGCGGATAGCCTGCGCGTCGACGGTTTGGATGCGCACAATATCGGCGTGAACGCCTTCGAGGGCGCTGGTGAGCGTGGTCAGTTGG
>JBMOMO010000111.1:0-18562 GCA_049324135.1 Chloroflexota bacterium | reverse complement strand
TGGCAGCATCCTTACACGATCATTGACCGAATGAAACGTGGGCAGAAGATCGTCATCCCCGGCGACGGCGCGTCCTTGTGGGTGTTCACCTGGAACGAGGATTTTGCCAGGGGCTTTTTGCCCCTCCTGGGGAATCAGGCTGCCATCGGCGAAGCCTTCCACATCACCTCCGATGAAGTGCTGACTTGGAACCAGGCTTATGCCGAGGTTGCGCGCGCGTTGGGCGTAGAACTCGACGCCGTGCATATCCCTTCCGATTTGATTGCCGCATATGATGAAGAGTCCCTCGGCAGCCTGGTGGGCGACAAATCCAACAGCGCCGTGTTCGATAATAGCAAGATCAAGCGCTTTGTCGCCGGTTTTACCTGCGCAGTCCCCTGGGCTGAGGGCATCCGCCGCGCACTGGCCTGGTTCGAGGCCGATCCCGCGCGGCAGACGATTGACGACGCCTCCAACCGCCTGTGGGACACGGTCATTACGGCCTACCAACGGGCGTTTCCCTTGCTATAACAAAAGGCGGATGGAGTTACCCATCCGCCAACTTGCTGGTTATGAGAGAGGAAAGGGCGAGCCGTTGCTTTCGCGTCGCGTAGGACGTCTGGACCGAAGCCGAGGCTTGCGCCAGGTTACCGGGCCCCGGCCTTTCCTCTGATGTGGTTTGCGATGGTTTCGATACGCACCTCCTTCTAGATAGAGTTAGAGAAGCGACTACCTGGATATATAATACAACAAATGGATGATCTTTGCATTAAAAAGAATCGACAATTTTGTAAAGGTTTCTTTGAATCTGACTGCAATGGAATTACCAGAAGGATAAACATTTTCAGGATTGTGCGATATAATAAAAGTTGTCAGACAACTTTCTCCGTCCCTCAAGGAGTTATCCCATGTCCATGATCGATCTCACCATCCACAAAGACCGCCGCGCCCGCGCTGTCCAGCGCGCCCGTGAGCGGAATATCGTCATCCCTACCTTTGCCCAGATGAAAGACCCAGCCAGGATCCCGGCCAAAGTCAAAGAAGAACTCAAAGGCATCGGGCTGTGGGACATTCACCCGCGCAACCTGTTCCGTATTACATGGAAAAATGAACCCAAGTCGCAAGGCGGCGGGTTTGGCGGCGTCAACTGGATGGAACTGCCTTCCTCGTTGACCGGCACCAAAGCCCGCATCATCGTGCTGGTGGGCAAGTGGTTCCCCACCGGCGCGCACAAAGTTGGGGCTGCATTTGGCTGCCTCGTGCCGCGGCTGGTCACAGGCCAGTTCGACCCGACCACGCAAAAAGCGGTCTGGCCTTCCACCGGCAACTATTGCCGCGGCGGCGCGTATGATTCCGCTTTGCTGGCCTGTGAATCGATTGCCATCCTGCCCGAAGGCATGAGCAAGGAGCGTTTCGACTGGCTGGCCAGCGTTGCAGGCGAGACTATCAAGACCCCCGGCTCTGAATCGAACGTCAAAGAGATCTTCGACAAGTGCTGGGAATTGCGCAAGTCCGGCCAGGAGCTGATGATCTTCAACCAGTTCGATGAGTTTGGCAACTACCTGTGGCATTATGAAGTGACCGGCCATGCGATGGAAGAGGTGCTGGAGCAGGTCATGGGGCCGCGCGACCGCTATCGCGGCATGGCCTCCGCCACCGGCTCGGCCGGGACGATTGCCAGCGGCGACTACATGAAGCAATTGTTCCCCGACAGCAAGATCGTTGCCAGCGAAGCCCTGCAATGCCCGACCCTTCTGGAAAACGGCTTTGGCGCGCATCGCATCGAGGGCATCGGCGACAAGCACGTACCCTGGATCCACAACGCCAAGAATACCGATATGGTCGTAGCCATCGACGATAACGCGGTGGTCAACATCAGCCGCCTGTTCAACGAAGAGGTCGGGCGCGCTTTCCTGGTCGAGAAGGGCGTGCCGGAAGCCATCGTCGGCCAGTTGGATTTGCTCGGTTTCTCCGGCATTTCGAACGTGCTGACGGCCATCAAAGCGGCCAAGTATTGGGAGATGGGCGAGAACGACATCATGCTGACCGTCCTGACCGACTCGATGGAACTCTACCGCTCGCGCATCCACGAAATGCACGAGGAGTTCGGCCAGTACAGCGAGAAGGACGCCGCCGCCGACTTTGCCCGTTACCTGCACGGACAGGACACCGATACCCTGCTCGAACTGCGCTATCCTGACCGCCGCCGCGTCCACAATCTGAAATACTACACCTGGGTGGAACAGCAGGGCAAAACCTACGAAGAGATCCTGGATATGTGGAACAACCACGACTATTGGTCCGGCGTGCAGGGGCAGGCAGATGAGATCGACGCGTTGATCGAGGAGTTCAATGGGGAAGTCGGATTGATTTGATCGCCTGATCGTCAATCTGTTCAACAAGTCTGACAGGTCGCTTGCCGGTAGGCAGGCGGCCTGTTCTTTTTGTGGGACGGTTCTGCGATTCTGGTATAAAATCAAGACATGCTGACGTCCACTTCCCTTGTCCTCGTCTGTCTTATCCCCGCTCCGCGCGACCTGGAAATTGCGCGGTTGTTGGGCTGGTACCGCATCCCGCTTCGGACGGCCCCCAAAGTTGTGGCCGTGGACTACCTGGCTTTTTACCAGCCCGCGAGTTTTGGCGAACACGCCGGGCGGATCGAATTTGTCGCCCCGGTGCATGGACATGAATTGACCACCCGCGCCGAACTGCTCAGGGACGAAGCCGACCACCCGCGCGCGCGCGAAGAATACTTCAAGGTGCAGATCGGGATGTTGGAACGCCTCAGCAGGCCGATCGTCGCGGAGAAGTGGCGGCGCTTGACTTTCCTGTATACCACCGGGGAATATCTCCTCAAGTCCGCCACGCTGAATGACCTGGTCGTCAACGGAGACGAGCGCCACTTATTGTGGAAGTCGTTGCGCGAACGGGCGGAAAACGAGCAACTTTACAAAGTCGACCTGCCCGAAGCAGACATCCCACCGGATGTGTTGATCGCCTTGTTGGGAATCAAAGAAATGGGGAGTCGATATGAATCGGAAGGCGCAAAGGATGAAGCATGGTAGAGAATCCAGGGCAACCCCAACCTGAACCCGTCTGGACGTATCGCGGTTACCAACTCAAAGCCAGCGAATTTACGACCGCCATGGTGCATTTCTTCCGCGCCGAGGTCTCGCGCGCCAACGTCTGGCGGATGCGGCTGGACACTACCACCAACTGGGCTGTGGTGACGACCGGCGCGTCCATTTCGCTGGCGTTTACCGAATCGGCCATCAGCCACGTGGTCGTCTTGTTGAATTTGCTGCTGGTGACCATTTTCCTGATCATCGAAGGGCGCCGCTACCGCTATTACGAGTTGTGGAGTTCGCGCGTGCGCCTGATGGAGACCGACTTCTTTGCCGCCATGCTCGTGCCGCCCTTCCATCCCTCGCCGGATTGGGCGGAGACGCTGGCAGAAAACCTGCTTCTTCCGCATTTCCCGATCTCGAACTGGGAGGCGCTGGGACGCCGCCTGCGCCGCAACTACCTGTGGATCTACGCCATTGTGGGTTGCGCCTGGCTGACAAAATTGTGGCTGTTCCCAAATGTCGCTTCTTTCTTCTGGCAGGTCGCATTGCGCGCCAGCGTGGGCGTGGTGGACGGGCAGTGGATCTTGGGAGGGGTGCTGACTTTCTACATTCTTGTCTTTACATTTGCCCTGGCGACCATTGGGCTACAGCACTCCGCCGGGGAAGTACTACCGCGCTTCGAAAGCGCCTCTGCTGAATGGTTGGCCTCCTTTGTCGAGACCGGCAAGCGCGGACTGCATCCACATCCCTGGTTCCGCCCGGCGCGCAGCCGCAAGCAACTGTTGACGCTGGTGATTACCGACAAGCCGGAGCAGGTTTCGGAGCGCATTACCAGGGATATGCGCCGCGGCGCGACCGTCATTGCCGCAAAGGGCGCCTACACCGGCAAGGAACACGCCATCCTGATGGTCGCGCTGACCGTGACCGAAGTGCCACAGTTGAAAGCCCTGGTGGCTGCCGAAGACCCAAACGCCTTTGTGATCGTCTCCCCGGCGCAGGGCATCTTTGGGAAGGGCTTTGCGCCTTTGCAGCCTGAGTAGGCGCGCTGTTTCGACCCCATGAACTCATTCGCAGCCTGGTTTTCCCTGCTCCTTACCCTCGCTTCCACCACTGCCCTGATCGGCGACTGGCTGCGGCCAGACCTGGTTGGCTTGCTGGTCATGGTGGCCTTGGGCGTCGCCGGCGTCACCACGCCCGACGAGACCTTTGCAGGTTTCAGCGGTTCGGCCGTCATTACGCTCCTGGCGATTTCCATCCTGGCCGAGGGATTGACCCAATCGGGCGTCACGCAGGCCTTCGGTCAGCGTTTGAAGCGCATTGCCGGGCAGGGCGAGGGCAGGCTGGTGTTGGTCATCACGCTGGCCGGGGCGTTCTGCTCCTTGTTCATGAACAACATCGCCGCGCTGGGGGTGCTCTTCCCCGTCGCCATGAGCCTGGCGCGGGCGACGCGCGTGCCGCCCTCGCGCTTGCTCATGCCGCTGGCTTCCGGCGTGGTGGTGGGCGGTATGGCTACCTTGTTCACCGCTTCCAACATCATCTCCAGCGGCGTACTGCGCGACGCCGGTTTCCGGCCCTTCGGACTGCTCGAATTCCTGCCGGTCGGCATCCCGCTCATCCTGATCGTCGCGCTCTACATGACGCTGGTGGGCCGCCGCTTGCTGCCCGACCGCTTCCCTGCCGACCTCGCGCTACAACTGCGCCAGGTGCGCCAGGAACTCATCCGCATGTACGCTGTGGAGGCAACCCTGGGCGACTACGAAGTCCAGCCCGAGTCGCCGCTTGCAGGGCGTTCTATTCGTGACGGGCGCTGGGCGAACGAGGTTGGCCTGTACATTGTGGGCATTTTTCGGGGTGGGACATTGATCGCGGCGCCCGGCCCCGAAGAAGTGATCCGTCCGCATGACGTGGTCCTGGCGCGGGGCGACTCCAGCGCGCTTCGCCTGCGGGACTTCGGCCTGCTCCCGGTCGAAATAGACGCCTCCTTGCTCGAAGCGGATCCCGCCAACACCCTGGCCGAAGTGGTGCTGCCGCCGCACTCGTCCCTGGCGGGCAGGTCGCTGCGCGCGTTGGACTTCCGCGAAAAATTCGCCCTGAATGTGCTTGCCATCTGGCGCAACGGCAAGCCGCTCTATCACCAACTGGCCGACCTGCCGCTGGAGGTGGGCGACGGCTTGCTGGTGCAAGGCAGCGTGGAGCGCTTGCGCCTGCTCTACAAGGAACGCGACCTGATGGTGCTGGAAGAAGACCCCGAAGCGGTGCTTCGTCCGCGCAAGATGTGGCTGGCGGGGCTGGTCGGCCTGGCTACGCTGGCGGTTGCCATCCTGGGCTGGCTGCCCATCAGCGTGGCCAGCCTGGCGGGCGCGGTTGCCATGATCCTGGCCGGCTGCCTGACCTTGGACGAGGCCTACAAATCCATCGAATGGCGCACCATCTTCCTGATCGTCGGTTTCTGGCCGCTCAGCACGGCCATCACCAAGAGCGGGCTGGCGGCGGCGCTGGTGACCGATTTCCTGCACGTCACGGCTGGCGCGGGGCCGATCCTGCTCGTGGCGCTGTTGCTGCTGGTCACGGCCCTGTTGACCAACGTGATGGCCGGGCAATCCGCTGCGCCCATCATCCTGGCGCCGGTGGGATTGTCGGTGGCGCAGGCGGCCGGCCTGGACCCGCGCACGGTTTTGATGGCGATTGCGCTGGGCTGCTCGCTGGCTTTCCCCACGCCCATCGGTCATCCGGTCAACGTGATGGTGATGGGGCCGGGCGGCTACACCTTCCGCGATTACCTGAAAGTTGGCCTGCCGTTGACGGCTATCTTGTTCCCAGCCATTTTGCTGGGATTGCGCGTTTTCTGGAATTTATAGGAGCGTTCGATGAAAACCCTGATCAAATCCCCGACCATCCTTACCGCTTCCGAGACATTCGTCGCGGATATTCTGATCGACGGCGAGATCATTTCCCAGATCGGCGTCAACCTGGATGCGCAAGATGCGCAGGTGATCGAAGCCAGCGGCAAATTGGCGATGCCGGGCGGCGTAGACCCGCACACGCACTTCGACCTGCCCATGTTCGGCACCGTCTCGTCAGACGACCACTATACCGGTCACAAGGCGGCAGCGTTTGGCGGCACGACGACGGTCATGGATTTTGTTCCACAGCCCCCACCTTCCTCCCCCATTTTCGGGGAAAATGGGGGAGGCCAGGAGGGGGTTCGTGGGGGGATGATGGGGGGGGGTGACTTGTGGATGGAAAAAGCCGGGAAAGCCGCCATTGACTATTCCTTCCACATGAACCTGACGTATTTCGATGAACAGGTAGCCAGGGACATCCCGTCCCTGGTGGAGATGGGCATTACCACGTTGAAAGTTTTTACCGCTTACAATGGCCGCCTGCGCCTGGCGGATGGCGATATTTTTCGCGCTTTGCGTATAGCCAAAGAAAACGGCATGTTGGTCATGCTGCACGCCGAGAACGGCGATGTCATCGAGGCGCTCATCCCCGAAGCGCTGGCGGCGGGACATACTTCCCCGGAGTGGCATGCTTTGACGAGACCAGCCTGGGGCGCGGTGGAGGCCGGTTTGAGGGTGGCAGGCATGGCGTCGGTGGCGGATGCGCCGCTCTACATCGTCCACATGAACGCAAGCGGCGAGGTGGACATGCTCAAGTATGCCCGCGAGCGCGGCGTCCAGGTTATGGGCGAGATCTGCCCGCAGTATCTTTTCTTTACGATTGACCATCTCCGCCGCCCGGACGGGTCGAAGTGGATCTGCTCGCCGCCCATGCGGACGGAAGCCGACAACGCCCGTCTGTGGGCAGGCCTGGCCGATGGGACCATCCAGACCATCGGCACCGACCATTGCCCGTTCTTCTTCGATGGGACGAAGCCGATTGTCTACGAAGGGCAGGAGATTGCCATCCCCGGCAAGGAACTGGGCGCGGAGGATTTCACCAAGATCCCCAACGGCCTGCCCGGCGTGGGCGACCGCCTGCCGGTGCTGTGGACGTACGGCGTGCGCGCGGGCAGGATTTCTGCCAACCAGTTCGTGGCGTTGACCGCGACCAACCCGGCCAAGATCTTCGGCTTGTATCCGCGCAAGGGGGCGCTTCTTCCCGGCTCGGACGCCGATATTGTGCTCTGGGATCCAGAAAAGCACGTGAAATATGGGGTTGCGCATAGTCAACATAGAACAGACTACAACCTGTACGAAGGCTGGGAACTGGTCGGCTACCCCGAAAAGGTGTTCCTGCGCGGGGCTTTGATCGTGGACGGGGAAGAGTGGAAGGGCAGGCGCGGGGGCGGGCAGTTCTTGAAGCGCCAGCCGGGCGCCCGGGTTTTGTAGCGCAGCAGGTAAAATACAGGCGATGTCATTGTTATAGGTTTTCGTAAAGGATAAAATTACCCACAAAAAGGATGGTGCATGATGGATAAACGATTTGTTCTCACCCTGACCGGGGCCGACCGCATTGGGATCGTGGAGCATGTGACCGAGTTGCTCTTGGAGTGCGGCGGCGATGTGCATGCCAGCCGCATGGCGCGCCTGGGCGGGGAGTTTGCCATGCTGTTGCTGGTCTCGGTCCCGGAGGTCGAGGCGGACAGGCTGCCGAAAACCGTCGAACGCTTGCAGGGCGAGGACTTCAAGGTCTCTGTCACCGAGACAGAATGGGGCGTAGCGGCCCGGCGCAAGGACTGGCTGCCCTACCGCATCGAAGTGCGCGGGGCAAACCATGAGGGCATCATTCACAAGATCGCCGAGCGCCTGGCGCAGATGGGCATCAACATCGAATCCATCGAGACGAATGTGACGCCCGCGCCGATGAGCGGCGCGCCGCTCTTCACCATGGATGCCATTGTCGTCGTCCCGCCTGACCTGCCAAAGCACAAATGGCAGGATGACCTGGAAGAAGCGGCGGATGCTGTGAATGTCGAGTTGACGGTTTCCCTTTATAAAGACTAAATGCACCCAATCCTCTTCGTAATAGGACCCGTCGCAGTATATTCCATCGACTTCATGCAGTTCCTCGGCGGGATGCTGGCGTTTGGGCTCTTCTGGCGTGAAGCCAGGCGCGCCGGCTTGGCAGGCAGGCATCTCCTGGCGTTTGTTTTGGTCGCCTTCCCGGTGACCCTGGCCTGCTCGTATGGATTCAGGGTATGGGTCCGATTTCTGACCTATGGCTGGGAATACGGTTGGGCGACCCTGCATTTTGGGGTTATCTCGTTCGGCTTGCCGGTCGGGTTGTTGCTATCCGGCTATCTGGCCGCCACGCAGCGGGACCTGCCGCCTGGGAAAGTACTCGACCTGGTTATCCTGACTTTGCCCCTGGCGCAGGCGGTCGGGCGCATCGGGTGTTTCTTGAACGGCTGTTGTTTTGGCCTGGAAACGGACGGACCCCTGGGCGTGTACTTGCCCGGGGATTACGATGTTTGGGCTTATCGTTACCCGACCCAATTGATGTTGTCCGCCTTCGACCTGGCGCTCTTTGGCGTATTGTGGTTCCGCCGCGAGAAGGTCCGTTACCCGGGGGGGCAGGCCTTCTTGTATCTGTTCTGTTTTTCCATCGGGCGCGTTTTGATCGACGCCCTGCGCGACCTGCCGCGCGTGTTCGGGCCGTTCAGCCCGCACCAGTTGGCCACGCTGGCCATCCTGCTGGTGACGGGCTATCTCTATTTCGAATGGCGGCTGGCGCGCCGCGCCGGGGAGCGGCGGGAGGCTTGACCGGGGCGGCGCATGTTCGCTATTGCTTGCTATTGTGGTATTTCGTCCGAACCTGATTTGTCCTTGGGTGGTTGGCAGAACACCGAGGCGCTGTCGGAATTGGAGCGCACCGTTTGGCCCTGGTACTGCCCGCTGACGGTGGCCGTGTTGGTGACCGTGCCGCAGTAATCCTCGGCCGTGATGCGGTAGAAGCCCTGGCAGGTCATCGTTTCGCCGGGGCCCAGGCTGGCGAGCGACTGGCAGTTCCAGAATTCGATCGCGCGGTTGTCTTCGAGCACGAACGGCCCGCTGACCGGCACATCGCCAGTGTTGGTCACCTTGTATTCGTAGGTGATCAAGGCGCCCACCTGCGAATACACGCTGGGGGAAGCGTGCTTGGTCATTTCCAGGGACGGTTGCGGGACGAATGCGACGGTGAACGAATCCTGGGCGGTAGCGGTCTTCCTGAAGGACGGTTCGGACGCAACCGCCTTCCCGGTGGCCTGGGCCTGGTTGGTGACCTGGCCGCGGGCCACATCTGCCTCGGTGGTGGTGTAACTGCCCGTGCAGGTCATGCTCTGGCCGACCGGCAGGCTGCCCGCTGAACAGGCGACCTGCACCAGGTCGTCCTCGACCGTGACCGGATCCAGCGGGGCGTTGCCGGTGTTGGTGACGGTATAGGTGTAGGTGATCTGCTGGCCCGCGCCGCTGAATGTGGCCGGTTGGCCTTGTTTTTCCAGGCTCAATGTTGGGGTGGGTTCGAACGGGATCGTAACTTGTGCGTTTGCTTGTGCATTATAGTTGTAATGCCATTCACAGCACTCCTTTTTATAGCAATGCGACGAACTCATTATTGTGATCGAGGCAAATCCTCGGCTCACATCTTCTTCGGTAGTTGTGTACGTGGCTTCTACAACTTTCGTTTCTCCTTGGTAAACCTTTACCTCCCGATTGATTTCTGTTTCTGGATTTGTGTAAAGGAATGTGTTGGGAGAATAGCCAATGTCACCCAGACAATGGTTATTAGAAATGGAGATCGTTAGTCTAATTTTTTGCCCGGCTTGGGTAAAACTGGCCGGCTGGGCGGACACGCTAAGTCCCATACTTGAATCTTTCATGTCTTGGGTCGCTTTTATGCTGGCTTGATTCGTTGCAACCATTTTGGTTATATTGGCAACATAGGTTTCTCTGGCATCAGGGTTTGCCTGATCTAAATACGATTGTGTGTTGAAACTAAACGACGATATTACAAAGAACGCCCCAAAAATTACCAGCACAAAAAATATCCTGGTCTTATTCATGGTTTTTTCTCCTTGTTGTATTTAGCATGAATCACTCACTACGATTTCGGACCATTAAAGGAGAGACTCGTTTCACGGGAATTCCATCTTCAACACCTGCCGGGCGATGACCAGCCGCTGGATCTCGCTCGTCCCTTCGCCGATGGTCATCAGGCGCGCATCGCGGTACATGCGTTCCACCGGGTACTCGCGGCTGTAGCCGTAGCCGCCGTGCACCTGGATGGCATCCCGGCAGACCTTCTCGGCCATTTCGGTGGCGAACATCTTGGCCATGGCGGCTTCCAGCGTGTACGGACGTCCCTGCTCCTTGAGCCAGGCGGCTTTGTACAGCAGGGTGCGCGCTGCTTCGATCTGGGTGGCCATGTCGGCCAGCATCCACTGGATGGCTTGCAGGTCGGCGATGGGCTTGCCGAAGGCCTGCCGCTCGCGGGCGTAGTTGACGGCCTGTTCGAAGGCCGCCTGCGCCAGTCCCACTGAGATGGCGCCGATGCCGATGCGACCGCCGTCCAGCGTGGACAGCGTCTGCTGCAGGCCCCGGCCCTCCTCGCCGATCAGGTTTTCCAGCGGCACGCGCACGCCCTCGTAGGTCACGGCATGGGTGGGCGAGCCGTGCAGTCCCATCTTCTTCTCCGCCGGCCCGATGGTGAGACCGGGCGCGTCGGTCGGGACGAGGATCATGCTCAAGGAACGGGAGCCGCCGGCCGGGTCCGTGCGAACGAGCGTGATGATGTATTCGGCAATGGAGGCGTTGGTGCACCACATCTTTGCGCCGTCGATGACCCATTCGTCCCCATCCTTGTGCGCCCGGGTGCGCACCCCGCCCTGCAGGTCCGATCCCGCGCCGGGTTCGGTCAGCGCCAGACTGCCCAATTTATGCTGGCCGCTGGAGACCAGCGGCAGCCACTTTTGCTTTTGCGCCTCGCTTCCATACAGGACGATGGGCGTGCTCCCCAAGCCGTTATGGGCGGCGATGGCCAGCGCCATGCTGCCGCAGCCCCAGCCCAGTTCCTCGATGGCAATGGCCGCGCTGACGGCGTCTATGCCGGGGCCGCCGTATCGCTCCGGGATGTTCAGCCCCAGCAGGCCGAGCGGCCCCATCTTGCGCACCGCCTTCCAGTTGAACTCCCCGCTCTCGTCGGCCTCGCGCGCGAACGGGCGCACCTCCGCCGCCACGAAATCGTGGACGGTCTTCCGCCACATGCGTTGTTCTTCGTTGAGATCGAAGTCCATGCCTGCTCCTCCTCCACACAGAATCGACTACACGGTCACTATTATTATATATCGGCTTGTTCTTGTGTAAACAAATTCAGGCTGCCATCCTCCAGCGCCTCCACGCGCAAGGGACGCAGCGACTCTGTTGCCGGGCCTTGCAGCACGGCGCCATCCTCCCCGAAGCGCGAGCCGTGGCATGGACAGGTAAAGCCCTCGCCGTCTGTCTCGACCGTGCAGCCCAGGTGGGTGCAGGTCAGGCTGTAGGCGGTGAAGACGCCGTCCGTGTTGTAGATCACGGCCGGGATGTCGGCGCGCAGGCTGCGCGAGCCGGGCGGGAAGTCAGCGGTCGGCCCCAGGTCGAAATCGGTCTGCGGGGCGGGTTCGCCCTGGTAGCCCAGGAAGCGCACCAGGCCGCCCAGTCCGAGCAGCCCGGCCAGCCCGAACAGGGCGTTGGTTAGCAATTTCAGGAAATCGCGGCGAGTGGGGTGGGTCATGTTACAGCGCTCCGACAAACTGTTAGCGTGAGAAAGCGCCCATCACGGTCAGGGTCAGGATGGCCAGGATCATCAAAACTGCCAGCGCCTGCGCCAGGCGGTTGCCGCGCGGGAACCAACGTCCCAGTTCGCCCGGCTTTGTGTTGGGGAGCAGGTAGGGCAGCAGCCCCAGCGCAACAACGACCAGCACTGGCGTCAGCACGCCCAACAGGAATGGGTCGCCCCATTTGAGCATTTGCTGCACCCACAGGAAGAACCAGGGCGCGCGCGAGTCGCCGGACATTTGGTTGAGGCCCGAGATGGGCTGGTCTGTCGGCGCGGGCGCGAGCAAGGACAGGAGCAACAGAACAATCCCTGCAATCGCCATGGCCAGCGCCTCGCGCCGCACGAGTTCGAAGCGCGTGATGCGGCTCTTGTCCGCGCGCGCATCCGGCGGGGGGAGGGCGATTCCGCCGTCGCGCCGCACGCGGAAGGCATGCCAGACGACCAGGAGCAGCGCGCCGCTCGCCAGACCGAAGATGTGCCAGGCGTAGAAGCGCGTCAAGGCCGCCGCGCCGGGCTGCGCCCCGCCGATGACAAAGCGATAGATGCCCTCGCCGGCCAGCGGGATGGTCTTGAGCAGGTTGGCGCCCACCACCAGCGCCCAGCGGATGCCCTCGTCCCAGCGCAGCACGTAGCCGGTGAAGTCGAGCAGCAGGATGAAGACCAGCAGTCCCAGCCCGAGCAGGTAGTTGAAGCGGCGCGGCGGGGCATAGGCGCCGGTCAGCGCCACGCGCAGCAAGTGGATGGTCGTCACGATCACCAGCGCCTGCGCCGACCAGTAATGCAGGTTGCGCACCAGGTCCCCGAACGGCGCCAGCGTTGTCATGGTTTGGATGGAAACGGCGGCTGCTTCTGGGGTAGGGACATAGTAGTACATTTCGAGCAGGCCGGTGACGAACAGCACCAGGCAAAAATAGACCGCCAGCCCGCCTGCGCCCAGCGTGTAGCGGAAGCGCACTTGCATGGCCGGGATGCTGGGCGGGTGCAGGTGGTGGACGAAATTCGGTTTCGGCAAAGAGGCGACGGTTCTCTCGCGGCTACCTTGCCAGGCCAGGCCGGTTGCGGCCAGCCCGAGCAGGGCCGCCAGCGCCAGCGTTCCCGGCCATTCGCTTGGCGGCGCGGCAACCCTCCTGTGCAGGGGGATGGCCGAGGCGTTGGTCTTCGTCAGGATGAACCCCTCCGGCTGGTTGCCGTGCAGTTTCATGAGGTAGGCCGTCACCGCCCAGGCATTTTCCGGGGTTGTCGCGCCGGGATCCCCCCAGGGCATGGCCTCCAGGACGTATTGTTGCAGGTCGGATGCGGCCGCAAAGCGCGCCAGCCTGCCCGGCCCGGCAATGCCTGGGACGCCGCTCTCGCTGGGAATTTCGAAACTATTTTTGGGGTAGTTGTCCCCGTGGCAGCCGGACTGCCAGCAGTCGCGCTCTTCGGGGGGATACGAGGCGCGCCATTCGTCCGTCAGTCCCTGCCCCTGGTCGCCGTGGCAGGGCATACATACCTCCCAGTAATACAGCGAGCCCTGGTCTGCCTGATCGGGCGGGTTTTGGGTGGGAGGCTGCTCGAGCCGCCGAGGGTCGAAGGTGGGGACAATCGTCGGCGTTGCAGTTGCCTGGGCGGGGGGAGAGGCCCCGGCGGTGGAGACGAAGAGTATCCCGCCCAGGCCAAGCGCCAGGACGGGGATCAGGAGCAGGCTCAGGCTGGGTCCGAAGCGCGGTTGTGGGGTCATGCTGCGCGGCGGCGAGTCTGTCTGTTACAGGGTGATGACCTTCGCGGCTTTCACCTGCGCTTCGATGATGTCCGTCATGGCGCCGGCGATGCCTGCCTGTACCTTGTCAGCCAGGCCGTAATGTTCCAGGCAGGTGCTACATACGACCAGGCGCACGCCTTTGGCTTCGAGCGCGCGCAGTTGTTCCAGGACGGGCGAGCCTTCCACGACCAGTTTGACGCCGTCGGTGTAGAAGCAGATGGCGTTTGGCAGGGAGGGGTTCAACTGGATCAGTTCCAGGTATTTGGCGGCCAGTTTCAATTGCAGCGCTTCGTCGCCTTTGCCCATGCCGTAGTTCGTGACCTGGATGATGGTGTCTTGCATGTGTTCCTCCTCGTTGGTGGATGTTGCGTTTTGCCAGGCTTCGAGCAGTTCGCGCGCTTGCAGGGCCTGCGCTTTGGGGATGTAGATTTGCACCCGTCCCAGGCCGTCGAGGGTGGTCGGGTAGATGTGGTGCCCCACCGCCTCCTGGAAGAGTTCCACAGAGACGCCCTCGGCCTCCAGGTAACTTTTCAGCACGTCGGCTTCCAGGCGGCCATACACCTCGGTCAGTTTTTCCCATTTCATTTCGTCCATTACAGCCTCCAGGTTATGATGAACAGGGCCGTCCAGAGCGCGCTGACAACCAGTTGCCGCACGCCGATCTTCACCGGTTTCCAGCCGATGGCGGGGCGGGAGATGCCCCACAGCGTTTCGGCCCATTGCAGCAGGTAGGGAACGAAGATCCAGCGCGGCAGGATGGCGGCCCACCCCAGGACGAGCGCCAGCGCCAGGTTGAAGGACGTGTACGCGAAGGCGCGCCCTCCCATACGCCACAACGCGCTTCTTCCTGGACCCGCGGCCTGCTTCCCGTTTTCGGGCCTTTCCTCCCCGACCCGCATTTCCCGCTGCCCCAGCCGCAAGTAGGCGTAGACGATGGAGGCCGCCGATTGCAGCCAGGCGCCCAGCCACAGCGCCCAGCCGAGCGGATCGTACGCCTCGCGCCCGATCCAGAAAGCGGCCGGGGCGGCCAACGCCAGCGCGCCCGTCGCCAGGATTTCCACGCCCGCCTGGCGGCGCTCGGCGCGCCTGCTTACCAGCCACAGGTGCCAGCCGAAGACCGGCAGGCCGGGGATCGCCAGGAGCAGCACGAAGGTGAACCCTTCGGCGATCAATCCTGCCAGCGCCAGCAGGATCAGCATCCCATAGGCCAGCATCCAGAAGCGCGCCGCGGGCAGGTCGTCGCGCGAGCGGCGTCCGCTATAGGCCTTGACGGCCATGCTGACGGGCTGCCGCAGCAGGAACGCGCCCATGGCTGCAACGATCAGGTTGACGGAGGCGGGCGTGAAACGCTCTCCGGCAAACAAGCCGACCAATAGTGGACTCAGGATGAAAACCCACGAGCCGTGATCTTGCGGCAGGGCAATGTGACGTTTGAACAGAGAGGCAAGCGTGTTTCGGCGCATCGTTACCGCCAAGAATAATGGAAAATCACTGCCAGGGCAAGGGACAAACGTTATCAAACAGAAAAATCGAAAAGCCTTTTACCCTCCTTGCGGGATGGGTTATAATTGTTTCGGATAAATCAGAGGTAATTATGGATATATACGGCAAGGAAGCACACTCGGTGGATGTCGGTTCCCGCCTGCGCCAGTTGCGCGAAGAGCGGAATTTGTCTATGCGCTCGCTGGGGACCGCCAGCGGGCTATCGGCCAATGCGTTGAGCATGATCGAGCGGGGCAAGACCTCCCCGTCTGTCAGCACGCTGTACAAACTGGCAGACGCGCTGGGCGTGCCGATTACTGCCTTCTTTGGCGCGCAACCGACCCGGCAACAGGTGATCTTCACCAGCGCCCAGGAGCGCCCGCGGGTGCCTTTTGCGCGCGGCGTCTGGGAAGGGATGGGAGGCGAGCAATTCCTGGGCCGCGTGGAACCGTTCATGCTGACCCTGGAAAGCGGCGTCAGCAGTGGGCCGCACAGCATGGCGCATGGCGGGCATGAATTCGTGTTCTGCATGCGCGGCCAATTGGAGTACACGGTGGAAAAAGAAGTGTACACATTGGCTACCGGCGACAGCCTTTTATTTGCGGCGAACCTGAACCACCGCTGGCGCAACCCTGGCAGCACCGTCACGAATGCCCTGATCGTCCTGTCCGGCTTCTCTGAGGAAGAATTACCTCATATGATGCACTGGAAGAAGAGCAAGTGAGATAAAACAAAGAGCGCCATCCGTTAGCGGGCGGCGCTCTTTGTTTTGCTATCCCTTTTGGGGCTTGGATAACTCAGGCGGGAGTAGTAAGCAGGCAAACAGGCGCAGGTTTCTCGGACGGATTTGCGCCAATCGTGTTAGAATTTTGGGCATGCAAGTCCACGTCAAACTCATCGCCACCTACCGCGACCGCCTGCCTCCCGGCGCGCAGGGCAATATTGCCATGCTGGACGTCCCCCCCGGCAGCACGGTGGAAGCGGTGCTGCTCCCCTTCGGCATCCCATTGGACGACAGCAGCGTGATCGTGTTGAACGGCTTGACGGTTGACTTGAAGACTCCCGTCTCCGAAGGAGACACCATTTCGGCATTTTCGGCGATTGCCGGAGGATAAAAGTTCAGATTGTCATCGCGAGGGCGACAGTCCAAGGCAATCTCATGGCTGCATCCAAATGGGAGATTGCTTCGGCCTTTGGCCTCGCAATGACATAAAACACAAGGAGAACCTATGTACGGCTGGCACGGCAAACTTTTGCGCATCGACCTGACAACCCGTAAAGCGACCACGGAAGATATCCCCGCCCAGGTTTGCAAGGATTACATTGGCGGACGCGGCGTGGCGATCCGCTACCTGTACGACGAAGTGGACCCGCTGGTGGACCCGCTCTCGCCTCACAACAAACTGATCTTTGCTACCGGCCCCCTGACCGCCACCACCGCCCCGACCGGCAACCGCTACATGGTCGTTACCAAGTCGCCGCTGACGGGCGCGCTGGCGCATTCCAATTCGGGCGGCGATTTCCCCACCTGGATGAAGCGCACCGGTTTCGACCTGTTCATCTTCGAGGGCAGGGCCTCAGAGCCGGTCTACGTTTGGGTGAACGAGGGGCAGGTTGAGGTGCGGTCGGCTGCGCGCCTGTGGGGCAAGGACGTCCACGAGACCACCGACATCCTGCTTTCGGAGACCAGTCCAGAGGCCAAAGTCGCCTGCATCGGCCCGGCCGGCGAAAACCTGGCGCTGATGGCCGCCATCATGAACGATAAACATCGCGCCGCAGCCCGCTCCGGCGTGGGCGCGGTGATGGGCAGCAAGAACCTCAAGGGCGTGGTAGTGTTGGGCAGCAAGAACCCGGCCTTCTTCGATGACGCCGGGATGCGCGCTTTCAGCCTGGAACTGAACAAGGAAGTCGGCGCGGACGTCAAGAAGGGTTCCAGCCTGCGCCTTTACGGCACCGCCTACGTGCCGCAGGTCACCAACACGCTGGGCATCCTGCCGACCCGCAACTTCCAGTCTGGCGTGTTCGAAGGCGTAAGCAACATCGACGGCGTGGCGCTCAGGGAGAAATACCTGGTGAGCCACAAGCCTTGTTTCCGCTGCCCCATCGCTTGCGGGCGCTTGACCGCTGTGGACGACGAAAAGTATGCCGGCAAGGGCGAAGGCCCCGAATACGAGACCATCGCTTCGCTCGGCTCTTCCTGCGGCATCGACAACCTGGCCGCGTTGACCAAGGCCAACTATCGCTGCAACGAACTCGGCCTGGATACCATCTCGACCGGCCTGACCATTTCGGCGGCCATGGAACTCTACGAGCGCGGCATCATCGACGACAGCATTACGGGCGGCCCGCTGCGTTTCGGCGACCCGGATGCCGTCATCGACATGGTGGAGAAGACCGCCTATCGCCGGGGGTTCGGCGACCAACTGGCCGAAGGCAGTTACCGCCTGGCGGAAAAGTACGACCACCCCGAAGTGTCGGTGACGACCCGCAAGCAGGAGTTCCCTGGTTACGACCCGCGCGGCGCGCAAGGGATGGGGCTGTTGTACGCCACCTCCAACAAGGGCGCTTCGCACATGGAAGGCGACGTGGCTTACACCGAGGTCTTTGGCGTGCCGCTCAAGGCCGATCCGCTCAGCACCGAGGGCAAGGCTGAACTGGTGGCGCGCTGGGAAGACGCCTTTGCGCTGATCGACTCCGGCGGCGTGTGCGTGTTCTTTGCTGTGCGCTATGTCTTCTCCAAGGAATTTATGATCTGGCCGGTGCGCCTGGCGCGACTGCTCAACCTGACCACCGGCGCGAACTACAGCGAAGAGGAAGTCATGCGGGCGGCTGCGCGCGTCTACAACCTGGAACGGCTGTTCATCCTCGAGGCCGGCTCCACGGTGGATACCCTGCCGCCGCGCATGTTGGACGAACCGCTGCCCGAAGGCCCCGCCAAAGGGCGCGTCGCCGACCTGGACAAGATGCTGCCCGAGTTCTACGCCTATCGCGGCTGGGACGAGAAAGGCTGGCCGACCAAGGAGAAATTGGCTGAGTTGGGATTGAATTAGACCGCCTGAAGTTCACTGAGACACGGAGTCACAGAGATTTAAGTTTCGTGGCCCCGTGTCTTTGTGTCTTCGTGGCGCTTCACGCAACGATCGTTTCGACTTCCGCCTTTCGAAAATATTCCCGATACGCTGCCGTCTCTTCTAACAGGCCTTTGACCGCCACAAACAACTCCGCCTGCAAATAGGCATCCTTTCCCGGTTTTTCGGCGGAGAGGCTGACCTGTTCCCCTTCCACCTCGACGGACAAATGCCCTCCCGCCGCCAGCCATTGCAGGCCGATCTCGACCGCTCCCTCGCGCGCCGCCATCGCCGCCGCCAGTTCGGGGATGGTCGCCTGGCCGCCGCGTTGGTTGAGCGCGAATTTGCACAGCCCGGCCAGTCGGTTCAAAAAGGCTTCGGGTTGTTCCTCCCCAGGCGGGATGGCAAACACATAAATCGTTTTCGGCTTGACGATCTCCAGCGCCTTCCGCAGTTCGGCGGGGGAGGGAGGAGCCGTGTAAATG
>JBMOMO010000110.1:0-19102 GCA_049324135.1 Chloroflexota bacterium | reverse complement strand
AGATTCATAGGGGTACCCCGCCGTTCTTTGGTTGTGGGTGAAGACATGCTATCAGTATGCACCGCCTTGCGCCGGGTGTCAAGGAGACGGTTGTCCCATTTTGGCCGTGTGTGTGGGTTATAATTTGCTTGATAACCAGTGATTTTCCCGAGGAGTAGACATGCGTCTCACCGGCCTTCACATCCTGTTGACCTACCAATGCACCTTCGAGTGCGACCATTGCTTCGTGTGGGGCAGTCCCTGGCAAAGCGGCACGCTTACCCTGGAGCAGATAAAGATTATCCTCGAACAAGCCAAAGCGGCCGGGGTGGAGTCGATCTACTTCGAGGGCGGCGAGCCGTTCCTGTATTATGCCCTGCTCGCGCGCGGCGTGGAGATGGCTTACGGGATGGGGTTCAGCGTGGGCGTCGTCACCAACGGCTATTGGGCGCACACCCTCGAAGACGCCCTGCTCTGGCTCGAACCGTTGGCGGGCAAACTCGATGACCTGTCGGTCAGTTGCGACCTGTTCCACTACAGCGAAGACATGCTGCATCAGGCGCACAATGCCGTCCGAGCGGCTGGGCAATTGGGCATCCCGGTCGGCACCATCAGCGTGGCGCAGCCCGAAGAGACGGAAGCCGCCGCCAGTCGCGGGCAGATCGGCGCGGATGCGGCCGTCATGTTCCGCGGGCGGGCGGTCGAGAAGTTGGCCCCGCGCGCGACGAAACAGCCCTGGGACGGCTTCACCGAATGCCCGCACGAAGACTTGCGTGATCCGGGGCGCGCGCACCTCGATCCGCTGGGCAACCTGCACATCTGCCAGGGGATTTCGCTCGGCAACCTGTTCGAGAAACCGTTGGGGCAAATCTGCGAAGAATATGACCCGGACGCGCATCCCATCTGCGGGCCGCTGATGAACGGCGGCCCGGCTGCGCTCGTGACCGAGTACAACCTGCCGCACACATCCCCTTCAGGGGGCGCATCGGACTACGCCGACGCCTGCCACCTGTGCTACGAAGCGCGGACCAGGTTGCGGGCGCGCTTCCCCGACATCCTGCGGCCTGACCAGGCGTATGGGGTGTTTTAACCATCCCCCCAGCCCCTCTCCCATGGGGAGAGGGGAATACAGAGGAACAATGACCGGAAACGATTTCGTCGAATTCTTTTTACGCACCCCGTTCCACATTTTCATGGGGAACATGATGCTCATCACCGTCACCGGCCGCAAGACGGGCAAACGCTACACCACGCCGGTCAATTATTACCGCGCTGGAGATACCCTGTGGGTCATCTCCAGCCGCGACCGCACCTGGTGGCGCAACCTGCAAGGCGGCGCGCGGGTGGACCTGCGCCTGCGCGGCCAGGATGTGAGCGGATATGCCGAGGCAATTTTGGAGGCCGGGGAAGTTGCCAGGCGGATTGGCGACTATGTGAAACACATCCCTATGGCGGCCAAACCGCTGGGCGTGCGGATGGAAAACGGGCAACCCAACCCTGAAGACACAGCCCGCCTGGCAGGGGAACGCTTGTTCGTGAAGATCGATCTCGCCCAGGGGACGTGAGCGCTTCAGACCCCAACCAGCAGCACCTTGGCGATCTCGAAGGCGCCGGCCGCCGCGAACTCGATGGATAAATCCTTGGCGACATCGCCGATGAGATGCCAGTATTTCTTCTTGAAGCGCGGCAGGGCGCTTCCGGCGCTCTTGACGTGGTCCTGCCCGCCGGATTTCAGCCATTCATCCGCCGAGGTCTGGGATTCTTCCTCGCCGGGCGCGGCCATGATCTCGCGCCGCACCCAGGCTTCGAGGGAGGGGGAGAAGATGCAGTAGGCGCCGTCCCGCTCGTCCACCAGTCCGCGTTTGCCCAGCGCCAGCACGTCTTGGGGCGCGCGCGCCCGCAGGCGGCGCAGGGTCTCGGCATTGGGGACGAGTTTCTTGTTGGCCTTTTGCGCCCGCAGCGTCAACAGGATGATGAGGGTGATCTTCTCGCTCTCGGAGCAGTGCGACCACAGGTAGGTGTAGTGCGCGTCCGCCTGTTCGTCGAAGCGCGCGGCGGTGAAGGCGGTCAGCGCGTCGCCGGTCAGTCCCTCGATGCGCCCTTCCAGCAGGTAGTGGCCGGCCATCTGGACGAAGAAGGGATATCCGCCGCCCAGTTCCCAGATGAAGTCTTTTTCCTGCGGCGTGAGCGCCAGTTCGCCCTGGCTGGTGTAGGTTTCCAGCAATCCGTCCACTTCGGCGCGCGAGAACGGACGCAGCACGACGTTGGCAAAGATGTTGAAGAACGGCGAACCCTTGATCTCGTCGGAGTGGCACAGGTCTACCAGTTCGCGGCGCGTGGCCGGCAGCAGCGCCACGCCGCTGTGGATGGCCAGCGCCCGCAGCCCGCCGAAGAAGTCGCTCTTGAAGTTGGGGTTCTGGGTCACGTATTCGAACTCGTCCATCAGCAGGACGGTGGTCAGCCCCTTATCCTGCACTTCCTGGAACAGGTCTTCCAGGTCGAACAGGTCGAAGGCGTCCTGCTCGCTGAGCGCCTGGATGGACGGTTTCAGGCTCTCGTCGCAGACTGAACGGGACATCTTCTTCAGGACGCGCTGCCAGAAGCGGGTCGGTGTGATGTCGGTCAGCCCCTGGAAGTCCACGTACACCAGGCAGAACCGGTCAAGCGTCAACCCGAGTCCTGCGCTGACCTGGGGATGGGCCAGGTATCCCAGAAGCGAGGTCTTGCCGATGCGCCGCTCGCCGATGATGGAGGTGGACTCGTGCGCCGACGAAAGCAGTCGGCTGGTGATCTGGCGTATCTCTGCCTTGCGCCCGATGAAGCGCCCAGGTTCCTTGATGGGGTTGCCGAAGGTAAAGGGGTTCATGAATGCCCTATATTGAAATGCTGCCAGGTGTCGGGTAAGTACATCCGAATTTTGTCATAATGCTGGCCTATGGCGACAGGTCTGTGATGTCCCATATTTTCAGGTTGTCAATCAATGCCTGTAAAGAAGTATCACTGCACACAGCAAAATTAAACCATCCCTGGCTCGATGAAGTATCCGCCAACGCGATGAACAGTTCCCTGTTGACGTAGATGGCCATGCGCTCCTGCCGGGCAATCAACGTCAGGCGCTTGGATGTATCCCATGATCGGAAGGATGATGCTGGAATCTCAGTTTCAAGCAGAGGAATATGACCGCCGTTGACGTTTTTGTGAAATCCAACCCATCCCTGTGGTGAAAGATTTACTCCAAAATGAGCTGAGCCAATATCCCGAAACATTATGGACACCGTTCCTTGCCCCTGGTTGATAAATCTTACATCCATCTCCAGGACAAAATTTGAAAACTTCTGATGGGTTGGAAGAGGAGCGCCATAACAATCATCCTTGGCGGAAATGAAGTATGCGCCATCCTGGTAGCCGGTTTCGCCGATGGCATCCGACTGGGTAGACCAG
Organism: Chloroflexota bacterium; assembly: GCA_049324135.1. Classification (GTDB taxonomy): domain Bacteria; phylum Chloroflexota; class Anaerolineae; order Anaerolineales; family Villigracilaceae; genus JAABUE01. Next base: position 15,682 of record JBMOMO010000110.1, on the reverse strand, counting down.
CCGCTCGCAAGGTTGCTGAAATCATCTTCAAAAGCCGGTGTTTTGCCAGCAATTGAATCCAGTATGGACGCAAAGGAAGACGTTGGCCCGCTTGTAGTTGTCGCCGCCGAAAAATCCACCCCGCGTAAGTCCCAGATCTTGAAATTATCATACTCGCATTGAGCGGTGTAATAGGCCGAGAGAGCTTGACTCGTAAAAACCGCACTCCCATCAGGGTCGAGAACAGTATAGGCCAGACTCCCATCAATAAACGCGGCAATCTGGTCTCCAAGAATAATCAGCGTAACCGCATTGGAATTTTCCAGATCATATTTACCAATCGCTCCCTCGAAATCTTCATATCGATCCGGGTGTATGTAGTGTGCCGGTATCGCATTGCCATCCGAAAAGAATCCAGCACTCAATCCCCTATAGTCAGGCTCTCCATACTCTAAATTATTTGTGGATTCAAAAATACAATGACCCAACGAACTGATATCCAAAACCCGCAGGTCGAATTGGACAGCATACTTATCGGAAATCAGGTTGTATAGGTTCATGCCCGCGTGTTGCTGATTCTCGCTGGCGACGATCAGTTTTCCGTTTTCCACTTTTGTCGTTCCATGAGAAGCCCAGGATTCCCAACTATCGAAACTGGTCTGGTAAAGCGGCTCTTCATTTTGGATCGTTGCCAGCGCACTTTTGACAGCGGAATCCATCTCCCTCAAGTCCCAATACTTGAAGTAGTCAAATTCACAAGTAGCCTGATTGGGTGCAGCAAAACCATGTTCGACGTATACTACGCTCCCGGCGTGATTCAGGGCGGTATAAGCCAACTGACCATCAATAAACGCGGTAATTTGATCCCCCAGCACGACCAGAGTGACCATGTTGGATTTTGTTTTGTCAAAAGATGCCGTAGCCAGGCGTACATCCAATCCCGATTCAGGTACATATCTTGCCAGCACCGCCAGGTCTTCTCCCGGCAAGAATTCCATGGTAAATCCCCTATAAGATTCGCCAAGTGGAAGGCCGTTCCCTGCTCCATAGAGGCAAATCCCATTTGAGGTGGGAATGTTAATCTCATATTCAACCACGTACCTGTCAGAGGGATATGTGTTTAGGTGGAAATACGTCCAATTTCCATCTTCACCTGTAAGAACGAGTTTCCCATCCACGAGCGCGGCGTTGGGGTCGGTATCATCAGTGTCCCAGTCATCGAAACTGGTATGATAAAGGGGCTTTGCATTCCGGATGGTAGCGAGCGCGGCCTGGAGTTCAGGGGCGAGCGCGGAAGTTTCCGCTACCGTGGAGGTTGATCCCGTCTCGACGCTGGCCGGCGTCGCTGTGTTGTCCTGGCTGAAAGCGGGCATGGCGGGCAGGCCGTTCTTCCCGACCCACAAGATCGCCGCGCCGAGGCCAAGCGCCAGGAGCAGGACCAGGCCGCCGGTCAGCCAGGCCTTGCGGTTGAACGTCCTCGGCGCCTTGCTCCCCGCGCGGCGCAGGCGCACCGCCTCGGCCAGCAGGTCGGTGGTGTCCTTGTAGTCGGCGTCCTCCACCACGATGCGCTTGAACAATTCGATGGCTTTCTCGTAATTTTTCTTCGCGTGCGCCTGTGTTGCCTCGGCGTAAAGGGACGCCAGGGTCTGCGCCTTCTTGACCGCCGCGATCTCGGCCTGCGCTTTGTCACGGTCGGCGGGTAAGAGCGCCAGGTATTCCTCCCACGCCGTCAGGGCTTCGTCGAATTTCTCCGCTTCCAGCAGGGTCTTGGCCAACGATTCCAGGCCGCCCAGCCGGCTCTCGCGTTCCAGCCTTTTGATCTCGGCCAGTTTTTGGATGAATTCCGGGTTGTCCGGCTCGTTGACCAGCACTTCCTGGAGCGAGGCGGCTGCGGTCTCCCACTTGCCGGCTTGCGCGGCGCTGTCCGCCAGGCGCAGGGCGGCCTGCAGGCGCGCCTCGCGCTTGGCCTTGCGCGCCTCCGCCAGTTTGGTCTTGAGGGTATCATTCCCGGGGTCCGCGGCCAGCCCGTCATTGAGCACCTGGATGACCTCATCCCAACGGTTTGCGCCCGCGGCCTGGTCGGCGCGCTCGAGCATGGCTTCCAACTCCGCCGTGCGCCGCGCCGCGCGTACGCCGCCTGCCCTGGCTTGCAGTTCGGCGTTTTCAGGTTCGAGCCGCAAGGCTTCATTCAGGGCTGTCAACGCTTCATCCCAGTTTTGGGCGGCCACGGCCTGATCCACGCGCGTCATCACGCCCTTCAGCCAGGCCGCGCGCCTGGCTTCTATAAGGTCTGCCAGCCGTTTTTGGATGACCGCATCCTCGGGATTCAAACGGAGGTATTCGTTCAACCCGGCGATGGCTGTATCCCAACGCCCTGTCTTTTCAGCCGCCTCGACCTTCGCCAGGATGGCGCTCAACTGCTCCTGCAGTTTTTTCGCTTTGATCGCCTCGATCTTTTTCAGGATGGACTGATCCCCCGGCGCGGTCTCCAGGGCTTCGTTCAATGCGTCGATGGCCTTGTCCCAGTTCCTGGCCGCCGCTTCTTTTTCGGACCGGGCGACCTGCGCGGCCAATACTTTGGCTTTTTTCTCCGCCCGCACCTTTTCCACGCGCGCCAGCAGGGCGGCATCCTCCGGCGTGTATTTCAGCGCCTCTGTAAAGGCGTTGAGCGCTTCCTCGTCCCTGCCGTCTGTCAGCGCCTTCTCGCCGCGCTGGCGGCAGATCTCGGCCATGCGCTGGCGGGCTTCCAGGTGCTCGGCGTTGAAGGCCAGCACGCGCTGGTATGAGACGATGGCGTCCTTTGCGCGGCCGCGTTTCATAGCCGCGTCGCCCAACGCCAGGTGGGCGTCGCACAGCCCGGCGCGTGAAGCCACATCCTCGTCGTCTATGGCCAGGGCTTTTTCGAATTCGATGACCGCCTGTTCCAGTTGTCCTTGCGCCGCGTACACCAGGGCGATGTTGACCTGCGCCTGGAGATTGTCGGCTGAGATCGATAGGGCCTGGCGGAAATATTCGATGGCTTTGTCATGCTGGCCGCCGTCGCGGAACTCCAGCCCGATCTCGATGAAGCGGCTGGCGATGGGATTGGCCTCGGTCAACTCCTCGCGCACCTGCTCGATGGGGCGGTTCTTTTGCAACCACAATTTCAGCAGGTGGATGACGAACTGGTTCTGCGAGGTGAGTACATCCTTCTCCCGCAGGTGGAGCAGGCCCGAGGTCAGGTCCGATTCGCTGAAGCGCACGCGGTTCTTGCGCAGGTAGTCGGCCAGGGCGCGGTTGTCGGCCTTGTCCAGGTGCGCCAGCGCGGCCAGGCTCCACTTCTCGATATCCGAGGCCTCGTCCCAGACGAATTTCAGGTTGACCGTGCCGCGCTCGACCACGTCGTCCAGGACGGATTCGACGTCTGCAACCGCGATCTTGCGCTGTTGGGTGCTCTGGCAGCGGGCGAAGAGTTCGTGGCAGGTCAGTTGTGTGAAGTAGGGATGCCCGGAGGTGATGCGATAGATGCGCTCCACCGCGGCGCGCTCGTACTCGAGCACGCCCTCCACCGGGCGCGTCACCAGGCCGTGCGTCTGTTCTTTGGATAGGAAACTGATCTTTTTATAAAGGGCGGTCTTGAAGAACTCGGTGTAGGCCGCCTGCATGTTTTCGAGTTTGCGCCCCGAGGAGCCGATGGAGAAGATGAAGTTCATCTCCCCGCGGCCCATCAGGCGGCGCAGGTAATCGGTCAGCGGGCGGGCCAGTTCTTCCTTGACGTCGCTCTCTTCCAGGTTGTCGAACTCATCGAAGGTATACAGCAGGCTGTTGTCCCCGAGGCTAGGGCCCAGGCCCGGCAGGAAGGCGTTCTCGAAGTATTCCGGGTCCCTGGCAAAATCATCTTTTTCCGGGATGGGGACTTCGACGCCGCGTTCCTGCTTGAGCACGCGCACGGTCTCGCGCGCCAGCCACCAAAGGAAGTGGTCCAGCGTGGTGTGCGTGCGTCCCTGCAGGTCGAAGAAGACCGGGATATATCTTTCGGGCAGTCGGTTGCCCAGTTGCTTGAGTACGGATGTTTTCCCCACACGCCGTTGTCCATGCACCACCAGGATGTGGTCCGCATAACGGCCCGCGATGCTGTTCTCGATCCACTGGAAAATGTCCTCGCGGCCAAAGAACATGCGCTGCTCGGTGACTGGCGCTCCTGCGATATACGGGTTGACGATATCGGCCATCAAGGCTCCTGTATGGTGGATAAGAACGCTTGCAACTCATTTTGACACATTATGCGCTTTAAGGCAAGCAAGTCACCGTTTTTTTCGCCAGCCTTCCCAGGCTCGCCTTGCGTTGGGCGCGCTCATTTGCCATCCAGTGTAAAGATGCCATACGGCGTGGCGGCGTAGACATTGCTATCTTTGTCCACGGCAATCGAATACACCACCGTCGCGCCCAGCAGCCCGTCGTTGACCTGCCCCCAGGTCGCGCCCGCATCGTAAGAGATGTACGCGCCGCCGTCCGTGCCGGCATACACAATATCAGGGTTGTTTGGGTCAAGGGCAAGCGTGTTGACGAAGAGATTCGTCAGGCCGTTGTTGCTGGGCTGCCATGACCCGCAGGTGTCCGCGCTGACCAGCACGCCCTGGCCGGGGGTTGCCAGGTACAGTCGTGAACCCTGCAGGTCGAGCGCCAGGCGCGTGTCGGAGCGGGAGGCGGTCACGTCTTGTCCGCAGGCTTGCCAAGTTACCCCATTATCAGTGGAGTAAGTTTGATGGTATCTGCCGATGGAATATATCGTTTTGCTTTGGTCGGTGTAGAATAATCTTGCGTCCCATGAACCTTCATTGCCCGCGCTTTTTTGCCAGGAAACGCCCAAATCCGGTGAGTAATAGATTTCATCACCCACAGCATATATTAGTCCGTCGATATAAGGGTTCGCGGATACGCTTTGATATGTAGCGCCGATATCCCAGTCCGGTAACCTGTAACCAGCATTCTCATCAATTAAACGACCACTTGAAAGTAATTTTCCTTCCAGGTCCCATAACCAGGTCTCACCAGCATCAAATGATTTTTGCAAGGAATTGTTTTCTATCAGGTAGAGAACGTGAGTTGCGTCGAAGGTTGGTCCGCACCAATCCCCACCTCGCCACTTGATTAATGACCAACTTTTCGCCTTATCCTGGGAACGATATAACAAACACTTGGCAAATGAGCCTGTCCTATGTTCAAATTCGCCAAAGTATGTAGCCAAGTAGATTCTGGCGCTATCCATGGGATCTATTTTGATTTCTGTTCGCGTTAATCCGAGGCCATTATCTTGTTGCGTCCAGGAACTTCCATCATCTGAAGTGAAAATTCCGACACTTGGATCGCTTGTTGTAGAAACATCAATGCCGCCAGCGATGATTCGGTTTGCGCCGTTGGGATGATCAATGTGGATGGCTGTATAGATGATCGAATATGTACCTGGGATTTCCTGCCAAGCGGCTCCCTTTTGGGGCGATACATATAGTCTCCTTGAAGCGCAATAAGTTGTGCTTGGGTTGCTTGGATCAGAGGCGAGGATGTCACAGCCAAAGTTTCCTTCGGATAATATGTTCCCGCTTGCACCATCGTCATGGGACGTGTAAAGCCCGCCAGGGTTTGAAAATACTTGGGCATGAATGAAGTGATTTCCTTGCTCATCCAGCCCGACAATGATTGGCCCAACCCCAAAGATTCCATCTATTTCTATTAATCTCCAGGAATGACCACTATCATTAGATTGGTATATGCCCACTTCACATTCTCCTCCCTCGCCAATGAAAAGTGATTTCCCGTCTGCTGGGTGGATGGCCCAAGAACTGACTGTTTTGGGACAATCCCTGTTCAAGTTGTACGAAGTCAACCAGTGATTTCCCTGGTCTGTTGTTTCGTAAATTCCATTTTCATCGCGGGCATAGATGTGAGAACTGTCCTGCCAATCTATCAATAAGTGGGTTCCATTGCCGATCTTGCGCCAATTTTCGCCGCCATCTTCGGTCTTGAATACTCCGCCCATTGTGCCTGCGTAAAGGATACGCGTATTTTTGGAATCGATCACCAGTGACTCTACTTGCGTATTCGAAAGCCCGTAATGGGCAGGCCGCCAGGAGAGACCGCCGTCAATCGTTTTATACACGCCCGCGTTCTTCATGCCAGCATAAATCACATCCGGGTCTTTCTTGTCTGTCGCAAAGGCAGTGACCGTATCGCGCTCGAATTCCTGGCCGATGGAAACCCGCTTCCAGGTCAATGGGATGGATGTGGGCATGGGGAGAAGCGTGACAGTGGCGGGCAGGTCAACTGCCTGGGCCGGGGTGCTGCTTGGGAGGATGACAGGGGCAGGCGCGGGCTGGCGATAGAGGTCTCGAAGGATGGGGAACAGGTAGATGCCCAACCCAACTAACAGTATTGCCCCCAATGCGCCCCAGGTACGTGGATCGTTGTACCAGCGCCTGCGGGAGAGTTGGATGACGCGCGCCAGCAGTTGCGCGGCGTCTTTGTAATCCACGTTGATTTTCAGGATTTCGCGCAGCAGGTCGCTGGCGTGGGCGAAGTCCTTTGCCTTGAGCGCGGTCTGGGCTTCGCGATAAAGTTTTTCAAGATCACTTTGGTCAGCCACTTTTCACTCCATGTCCATGTCATTGCGAGGGAGTTCTTCCCCGAAGCAATCCCCGATTTGATGGTAAATACTACCCGGGAGATTCTCTCGTTTAACGGGAGATTGCTTCGCAACGTACGCTCGCAATGACATTACTTTATCTCCAACTTGAAAACCCCATACGGCGTGGCGGCGTAGACGTTGCTATCCTTGTCCACCGCAATCGAATACACCACGGTTGCGCCCAGCAGCCCGTCGTTGACCTGCCCCCAGGTCGCGCCCGCATCGTAAGAGATGTACGCGCCGCCGTCCGTGCCGGCATAGATGGTATCAGGGTTGTTTGGGTCAATGGCGAGCGTGTTGACGAAGAGATTCGTCAAGCCGTTGTTGCTCGGTTGCCACGATCCGCAGTTGTCCACGCTGACCAGCACGCCCTGGCCGGGCGTTGCCAGGTACAGGCGCGAGCCGCCCAGGTCGAGCGCCAGGCGCGTGTCGGAGCGCGAGGCGGTCACGTCTTGTCCGCAGGCTTGCCAGGTCACGCCGTTGTCGGTGGAGTAGGATTGGTGGGTTTGTCCGATGGCGTATATTATTTTGCTTTGATCGGTGTAGAACAACCTGGCATCCCGTGAGCCTTCACTACCAACACTTTTTTCCCAGGAAACACCAGAATCCGGTGAGTAATAGATTTTATTGCCCACAGAATATATTAGTCCGTCGATATAGGGATTAGTGGATATGCTTTGAGGTGGATCGATATCCCAGTCTGGTAACCTGTAATGAGCATTAAAATCAACGGAACGGCCGCTTGAAAGTAGCTTTCCCTCGCGTTCCCACAGCCATGTTTCTCCGCCATTCCAAGATTGTTGTAAGGCGGAACTTTGCATTATGTGAATTACATTGGCAGTATCAAATGCTGGACCACACCACTCAGCAAGCCGTATGGATGACCAGCTTTTTCCGACATCCAGGGAGCGATACAATGTGCAAGCTGTCCCACCCCATTCTCCGGGATAGTATGTGCCCAGGTACATCTTTGTGCTGTCCGCAGGGTAGATCACAAGTTCTGCACGCGTTGAGCCAAGTCCACCATCCCTTTCATCCCAGGATGCACTACCATCAGTGGAAACGAAAACACCGTCTTCAAAATTCTCATACAATCTTGTTCCACCCACGATGATACGCTTTGCTCCATCAACATAATCGACATGGATGGCCGTAATTTTGGTTGTCTCCAAGCCTATCCGTTGCCAGGTAGACCCTTTACCTTTGATAGTCATCAGCCCTCCAGCCTCATAAGCGCAATAGATTGTGGCAGGATGGTCAGGGTCGTAAGCCAGCGCATTACAGCCAAAGGCATCCGTAAAATACCAGGTGTCGCCTCCATCGTGGGAAATTCCGTTTCGGTTGTAAACCGAAAAGTCGCCTTGCTCATTCAAACCGATAGCAAGAGCGCTCAGGCTCGGCCGGTCCCAAACCCCGCCTATTAACTTCCAGGTAGTTCCATTATCAGTAGATTGATACACGCCTGGCCCACATTTGTCCTCACTGCCGATAAAGAGAATGGAACCGTTCGCAGGGTGGATGGCCCAAGAAAGAATCGCACCGGGACAATCCTTATTCAAAGAATAAGCGGTTGTCCAGTTATTTCCCTGATCAATTGTTTCATAAATTCCATTCTCATCATGCGCATACAAATGGGAATTATTCTGGTAATCTATCAGCAAATAAGTCCCATCGCCAATTCTGCGCCAATTCTCACCGCCATCTTCTGTTTTGAAAACACCGCCTATTGTGCCGGCATACAGGATGCGCGGGTTTTGGGAGTCGATCAATAAGGATTCCACTTGCGTACTCGCCAGCCCCTGATGCGCGGGCCGCCAGGAAAGGCCGCCGTCAATGCTTTTGTACACGCCCGCGTTCTTCATGGCGGCGTAGATCACATCCGGGTCTTTCTTGTCTGTCGCAAAGGCTGTCACTGTATCGCGCTCGAATTCCTGGCCGATGGAAACCCGCTTCCAGGTCAATGGGATGGATGTGGGCGTGGGAAGAAGTGTAGCAGTGGCGGCAGGGGCAATCGTTTGTGTTGGGAGGACGACAGGCGCGGGCTGGCGATAGAGGCCTCGAAGGATGGGGAACAGGTAGATACCCAGCCCAACTAACAATATGGCTCCCAGCGCGCCCCAGGTGCGCGGATCGTTGTACCAGCGCCTGCGTTTGAGTTTCACTACATTTGCCAGCAGGCGAGACACGTCCTTGTAGTTCTCGTCAATGACCAAAATCTGCCTGAGCAACTCCCCGGCGCGGTCGTAGTCCCTGGCCTTGAGCGCAGACCTGGCTTCCTGGTAAAGAGATTCGATCTCGTTTTGCCCTGTCATGCCATCCTCCTCACTGTTCCCTGCTCCCTACTCTCTACTCACTCGCTCCCTGCCAGCGCCTGTCCAGGCCGGGCGACCGGCAGGATGCCTTCCAGCCGTTCCAGTTGCTGACGGTCGTTGGTGACGAGAAGCGCCCCGTGACGTTGCGCCACGGCCGCATAGACCGCGTCCGCGCCGCGCAGGCGATGGCGCGCCGCCAGTTCCGCCGCCAGGTCTGCCAGCGGTTCATCCAGCGGGACGAGCGCCAGGTTGGGCAGGTCCCGGATGGCGCAGGCAAACGCCAGTCCCTGTTCGGGGTCGCCCAGCGCGCGCGACAACGCAGCCGCCGCCTCCGCGACCAGCAGGGTGGGGCAGATGACCTCCAGGCGTTCATCCTCCACCCGCGCCAGGAATGCCTGGCTTTCCCGCGACCCCTGCTCGCGGGCGTTCAGGGCGTTGATATGCACGCTGGCGTCTACCGTGTAAGCGCTCATCGGCGAATGTCATCCAGCAATGCCTGTGTCTCCAGGTCGGCCGGCCAGGCCTGGCGGATGTCCTCCGCCAGTTGGCGATAGACCTTCCAGCCGCCCGAGACGGACTGGCGGGCCGAGCGCAGCATCTCCGCTTCGATCTTTTCCTGGTCCAGGGGCGACAGCAACGCCACCGGGCGTCCCTGCTGGGTGATGACGTACGCTTCGCCCTCCTCCCGGACCCGCCTCAACACCTCGGCCGTTTTCTGCCGCAATTCACGGACACCGATCAAGGCCATGCTCTTCTCCTTATGGGATACATTTGTGTATCAATTGTACTACTTTTTCTCCAACCTGAAGATTCCATACGGCGTGGCAGCGTAGACGTTGCTATCTTTGTCCACGGCAATCGAATACACCACCGTCGCGCCCAGCAGACCGTCGTTGACCTGTCCCCAGGTCGCGCCCGCATCGTAAGAGATGTACGCGCCGCCGTCCGTGCCGGCGTACACAATATCAGGATTGTTCGGGTCAATGGCAACGGTATTGACGAAAAGCCCGCTCAGTCCCTGGTTCGAAGACGACCAACTATCACACCCATTGACGCTGGTCAATATCCCGCCTCCCCGGGTTGCAAGGTAAAGCGATTCGCTGTTCCCCGGACGGATTGCCAGGGCTGTCTGTGAGGAGGTCGGGTACAGGTACCCACTATCTGAACAACCTCTCCATGTCTTTCCAGAGTCTTTCGAGCGGAAAACGTATTTTGTCCCTACGGTGTATATTGTGCTCCCTGTATCCTGATCCAAATACAGCACTGGACTCCAGAGATAACTCGAAATACTTAATCCTTCCCATGTCACACCTCCATCTGTGGAGGAAGAAAAATCAATATCACCCTCCCCCGAAAAGGCGACGTAAACGGTCTTTGGCGTTTCCGGGTTGGCGGCGATGTCGAATAGCCTGTCCGATACCGGCAGGTTCATTCTTGTCCATGTTTTGCCCTGATCCTGTGATTGCAATGCTGCATCGCCGTTGACACGATATTGGGTCAGTCCATCGGCGTCGAACGCCAGGTCATGTCCGTTGCGGGCGACCAATTCGAGGGTCGAACTATCGACTTTGAAGCGGTACAGATCAGTTCCATCTACGAAAAGGGCGGAAGGACTCTGCGGGTCGACGCTCAAATTCGTTTGCAACCCGCCCAGTCCGCTATTTTGGCCTTTCCAGGAATTCCCGCCATCCACGGAGAAATATAAGCCTGCGCCGCCTGCAAGGATGTGTTGCGGATCCAGGACAAATATTGTTTCGACAAACTCATCGTTCCCTAGCAGGTTCGATGCGCCCCACGATTGGCCTCCATCCTCGGTCTTTGCTATTTTGTTCTCCTGACCGCAATAGGCGAGCGTCCCATCCTGCCCGTCGAGCGCCAGCGACCTGCAACTGATGTCATTCTTCGACCAGGTTTGCCCTCCATCAGCAGAGACGAATACCGCAGCCGCTCCTTTGACGTAAAGATATTTCCCATCCTGCGAGATGAGCAGGTTTGCAGTCTCACTGGCGTTCTCTACATCGTCTTCATCCAAGCCCAGATAATCCCAATCTTTGCCCGCGTTGCTTGATTTGTATATACCCGTTTTGCAACTTTCGTTCATCTCATTCACAAGATACAGTGTTTGACCATCGTCAGGAGCCACGACAATATCCAGCATCGTGCTTGGACAAACAGGCTTTAAGACGCGATCCCATTGCTCTCCCCCGTTGTTCGTTTCGTACAACTTGTTGCCGGTTGTGTAGTAGAGATGCTGGCTGTTTTGGGTATCCATCGCCAGGACGCCGGTAAACTCGTACGAGAAATCGATTCCGTTGTTGAGCGCCTGCCACGTTTCCGCGCCGTTTACGGTTTTGTACACACCGTCGTGTTCGACGCTGGCATATAGCACATTGGGGGCTTGGGGATCGAGCAGGATCGAGAGGATGCGCGCCGATCCTATTTCATTGTGCTTTGGCTGCCATGATGCGCCGCCGTCTATGGATTTATAGATACCGGCATGGGCTGTTCCCACATAGATGACTCCCGCGTCTGTCGGATCGACCACAATGGCTGTCACCTGGTCGCGCGGCAGGAACTGCCCTGAGTTCAAGCGCGCCCAGGCATAGGGCAAGGGAGTGGGCGTAACGGTGGGCGGCAGGTCCGGTATTCCGGCAGCCGGGCTGCTGTCGGTCACGAGCGCGGCCGCTGGCGCGGTGGCCGTGACCGGCGCAGCGGTGGAGGCAAGCAGCGCCCGCATCAGCGGCGAGTCGGGGCGCAACATGAACCATGCCACCGCCAGTAGGGCCAGGCTGCCGACGCCTCCCCACAACCACCTACTCTGCCACCACTGGCGTTGTGTGCGCCGCAGTTCGATGGCCTCGGCCATCAGGCGCGTGGCGTCTTTATAGTCCGCGTTCTCGACCACGATGCCCTTGAACAGGCCGATGGCGCGGTCGTAATTCTTCCGGGTGAACGCTTTTTGGGCTTCGGCGTAGTTCGTCGCCAAACCCTGCGCCTTGTGGATGCGCTCGAGTTCGGCCTGCACCCTTGGCCCGTCAGCCGGGTTGATCTTCAGGTACTCGCCCCAGGCCGTGATGGCCTCCTCGAAGCGTTCCTGTCGGGAGAAAGCGCCCGCACGTGCCTGTGCTTCGGCTACAAGGGCGGCAAGTTGCTCCTGCCGTGTCTCTTCCAATCGCTCCAGGATTTTGGATTCCTGTGGCTCGCGCGCCAGGTGTTCCTCCAAAATCACAATGGCTTGTTCCCATTGCCTGGCCTGCACAGCGCGATTGGCGCGAACCAGGGTTTCTTGAATCTTTGTTTCCCTGAGTGTTTGCTGGGCCTGTTCCAACTGTAACTGGACTTTGACATCCCCCGGCTCCAGCGCCAGGTATTCCTCCAGCGCCGCGATGGCCAACCCCCAGCGCCCGGCGCTTTCGGCGCGTCCGGCGCGCGCCAGGATGGCCTGCAACGCCTCCTTGCGCTGTTCAGTTTTGACGACTACCAACCGCTGCTGGACTTTCTCCTCCCCCGGGGCGATCTCGAGGGCGTTTTCCAGGATTTTGAGCGCCGCCTCCCAGTTTCGGTTTCCCTGCTCCTTGTCCGCTTTGGACAGCAGGCTGGCCAGCACCTTCGTTCTTTTCTCGACTTTGGCCTGCTCGTAGCGCGCGGACAAGGCCTCGTCCTCAGGCGTGTACTTGAGCGCCTCGGCAAAAGCGGACAGGGCCTCCTCGTCCCGCCCCTCGGCCAGGGCTTTTTCCGCCCGCCCCCGGTTGATCTCGGCCATGCGCTGGCGCGCCTCGGTATGCTCGGCGTTGATAGACAGCACCTTTTGATAAGCCTGGACCGCATCCCTGGGTTTGCCCTTCTCGCTGGCAGCGTCGCCCAGCGCCAGGGTGGCCTCGCATAGACCGGCGCGGCTGGCGACATCTTCATCGTCCATCTCCAGCGCCTTCTCGAATGCGGTCACGGCCTGGTCGAGTGCGCCCTGCGCCATGTAGGCCTGGGCGATATTGACCTGCGCCTGGATGTTATCGGGGGAAATTTCCAACGCCTGCTTGAAGTTCTCGATAGCCTTCTCGTACAGGCGGCTGTCGTGGAATTCCTGCCCGATCTCGATGTAACGGTTGGCAATCGGGTTGACCTCGGTCAGTTCTTCGCGCACCTGCTCGAGGCTGCGGTTCTTTTTCAGCCACAATTTCAGCAGGTAGATGACGAAGCGGTTCTCCTCGGTCAGGATGTCCTTTTCTCGCAGGTGGAGCAGGCCCGAGGTCAGGTCCGAATCGCTGAAACGCACGCGCTGCTTGCGCAGGAAGTCCGCCAGGGCGCGGTTATCGGTCCTGTCCAATTGCGCCAGGGACGCCAGACTCCATTTCTCGAGGTCCGAGGCTTCGTCCCAGACGAATTTCAGGTTGACGGTGCCGCGCTCGACCACGTCCTCGAGGATGGCTTCCACGTCCGATTCGCGGATGCGCAGTTCGCCGGTGCGCTGGCACAGGGAGAAGAGTTCGTGGCAGGTCAGTTGGGTGAAGTATGGATGGCCGGAGGTGATGTCGAAAATGCGCTCGACGGCCTGCGGCTCATATTCCAGCAGGCCCTCCACCGGGCGGGCGACCAGGCCGGCGGTCTGCTCCCTGGACAGGAAACTGATCTTCTTGTACAGGGCGGTCTTGAAGAACTCGGTGTATTCCGCCTGCATGTTCTCCAACTTGCGCCCGGAGGAACCGATGGAGAAGATGAAATTGACGCCCTGCTCGCCCATCAACCGCCGCAGGTAATCGATGAGCGGGCGCGCCAGTTCCTCCTTGACTTCGCTCTCTTCCAGGTTGTCGAACTCGTCGAAGGTCAGCAGCAGCGCACGGTCGCCGATGAGGGGTTCCAGGCTGGGGAGGAAGCGGGTCTCGAAATATTCCGGGTCGGCGGCGAAGGCCTCTTTCTCGGGCGCAGGCGCCGTGATGCCCCGTTCCTGTTTCAGCACGCGCACGATCTCGCGCGCCAGCCACCACAGGAAACGGTCCAGGCTGGTGTGCGTGCGGCCTTGCAGGTCGAAGAAAACGGGGATGTAACGGTCAGGCAGGCGGTTGCCCAACTGCTTCAGAACGGACGTTTTTCCCACCCGTCGCTGTCCGTGGATGACCAGGATATGGTCGGAATATTGGCCGGTGAGACTGTTTTCGATCCACTGGAAAACATCCTCCCGCCCGAAGAACATGCGTTGTTCCGTGACCGGCGCCCCCGCGATATAAGGATTGATCAGGTCAGCCATGCAGCACCTCTCCGGTGTCAAAGGCTCGATGGTTGTTTGTTCCTGGAATTATTGTAAGGGAGAGCGCAATTAAATACAAGCAGGGAAAACGCTCAAATGTGGGTAGTTAGAGTCAAATATCGGGCCAAGCGATAGCCTGACCCGATATCATGCCCCGATATAGTATTGCTCTTGAGAATCTATAACAACCGCGAAGATTTGTAGCGCGAAATTTATTTCGCTTTTGGTTGCGGAATGAATTCCGCGCTACGAATTTATCCGATGTTTATAACCTATGGTTGGCTGATCTTCACCCAGTCGAAAGAGACTGTTGTAGGAAGGCTTTGGAAGGAGGACACCGAGACGCCCACCTTTCCCGACGTTAGGTTGCTATCCTTTGCCTCTTTGGTGAGATTGCCATTGATATACAAGGCCAAAGTGTCACCCTGGCAGATAGCAGTGTATTCATTCACATCCAGCCCTTGCTTGATTTTGTTGGAGCCGCCTTCTGCGATCAGGCCGGCGTAACTAACATAACCATCTTCCTGACGCACCTTGGCATAATAGATCCAGTACAAGCCGCTGTTGGCGATGTTGAATTCATACCATCCTTCGGGTGTGTAACGGCAGATCAGGCTGATATTGTTGTTGTTGGTGCCCTGATTTTCGACGCGCGCGTCGAGGCGGACGTCTTCATAGTCGAACGGATCGTAGGTTGCATACGCCCATTGCCATGTTTTGTTGATGTCGAATTTGAAAAAGCCGCCTTCTGCGCTTAGGATGACTTTATCAACCGGCTCCTTTGCCAGTAAGGCGCCGCCGTAACCGCTTCCATCCACGATGAAAGAGGGCCAGTATTTCAGGTCTTTTTCGAACTCTTCGGTGTAGTACTGTTCGAACTCTGGGGTGGGCGTGGGAGGAATGGGGGTCGGCGAGGGCGGGACGGTTGCAGTAGGTGGTGGAGCGGGCGTATTGGTAGGCAGCGGTGGCGGTTCCGTAGCCGCGGGTTGCGCGCTGCAGGCCGATACGATGAGCAAAAGAACGAACAAAGCGATTGATTGTCTTACTTTCATTGTTTGCCTCCTGAAAAGTGGGTATAGAACCACTATAGCGCGATGAAAGAACGTTAGAAATGACAAAAGTCACATCTTTTTAAGAGTTTTGTCATCATTTTTGCAGGGTACATGATTTTCCGGGAGTTGCCCGCCTTTTGTTTGCCTGCTAGCAGCCTGTCGGAGAATAATCGAAAACTGCCCTATTGCTCCGTTGGATTGCCAAATCCAACGGTTTGCAACGTCATTTTGCCCGGTTTTGGCCTGGATTTGGCAATCCAGGCCAGCAATCGCAGCCATTTTTCTTCTCTCCGACAAACTGCTAGCAGCCATCCCACCACCGCAACACGCGCAGCGCGCGCAGGGTGTTCCAGCGGCCGGGTTGGCCTCCCTTTTCCATTTCGAAGTACATGCGTCCCGCCCAGGGACGGTAGGCCGGCCAGCGGCCGTCTGCCAG
>JBMOMO010000109.1:0-19554 GCA_049324135.1 Chloroflexota bacterium | reverse complement strand
GCTTGCAGGCGGGTAACCTCAGCCTCAAGATCAGCAAGCCGTTTCATCAAGGTATTTGTCGCTAGCGGTTGTTCAGCCATTGGGATAGTTTAACAAAATTCTGGTAAGATGGGTAGGTAGTTACGATTTTTCTGCGTAATCTGTGAAATCTGCGGATTTTCCTTGTAAGAGCGGTTAGAATAGAGTATCCTCCCGCGCGAGAAATTCATGTCGCAACCCTCCCTCTTTGCCTCCATCACCTGGACCGTCACCCGCCTGACCCAGCACATCCGCAGCCTGCTGGAGACCGACCCTACCTTGCAGGACCTGTGGGTGCAGGGCGAGATTTCCAACCTGGCGCGCCCGGCCTCCGGTCACGTCTATTTTACGCTCAAGGACGCGGGCGCTTCCCTGCGCTGTGTGATGTGGCGCATGGACGCCCGCCGCCTGAACCTGTCCCTCCAGGACGGCATGGCGGTCGAAGCGCACGGCAAACTCGGCGTCTACGAACCGCAGGGGCAATACCAGTTCTACGCCGACCTGGTCCGCCCGGTGGGCGAAGGCGCGCTCTACCAGGAGTTCCTGCGCCTGAAAGCCCTGCTCGAAGCCGAAGGCTTGTTCGACGCCGAGCGCAAACGTCCCATCCCCGAACTGCCCCGCAAGATCGGCGTCGTCACCTCGGCCACCGGCGCGGCCCTGCGCGACATGCTCAATACCCTGCGCCGCCGCCTGCCGCTGGCCGAGGTCATCCTGGCGGCCTCGCCGGTGCAGGGCGACGAGGCCCCGCCTGGCCTGGTTTCTTCGCTGGCGGCGCTCGAGCGCCTCTCGCCCGACGTGATCCTGCTGGCGCGCGGCGGCGGTTCCATCGAAGACCTGTGGGCCTTCAACGACGAGCGCGTGGTGCGCGCCGTGGCCGCCTGCAAGGTTCCGCTCATCAGCGGCGTGGGGCACGAGACCGACTTCACCCTGGCCGACTTCGCCGCAGACCTGCGCGCTCCCACCCCAACCGCCGCCGCCGAACTGGCCACCCCGGTCACGCTGGCGGACTTGTCCTCCTGGCTCCAGGAGACGAAGGGCCGCCTCGCCGCCTCGACCCTGGGCCTGCTGGCCGCGCGAAAAGGCGGACTCGCGTCCCTGGCCGCCCGCCTGCGATTCGCCTCCCCCCAGCGCCGCATCCAGACCAGCCGCCAACGCCTGGACGATCTCTCGCGCCGGCGGCTATCGGCCGCCCAGCATCGCCTGTCGTTGGAGGGAGCGCGCGCGAAGGGACTGGAGCGGCGCTTGCAGTCGCTCAGTCCGCTGGCGGTGCTGGCGCGCGGTTACGCCGTGGTGACGCGCGGGCAGGATGGCGCGCTGGTGTCGAGCGTTGGGCGGGTGCAAACGGATGATGAAATCTTTGTCCGCGTAACGGATGGGCAGTTTGGGGCGGTAGTGCGTAAATCGCAAATCGTAAATCGTAGATCGTAAATCGAGAATCGGATGGAGTTTTATGTCGAAGAAGTCGCCTCCTAAACCTGTGGAAGACCTGACGTATGAAGAAGCCTTTGCCGAATTGGAAAGCATCGTGGCCGCGCTGGAGGGGGAGCAGGACGCGCTGGAAGAGGCAATGGCGACCTTCGAGCGAGGGCAGGCGCTCATCCGGCGCTGCGGCGTATTGCTGGAGCAGGCCGAATTGAAGGTGCGTAAATTATCCGCCGACGGGCTGGAAGAATTCGAAACCGAGGAATAGCCTATGGACCTGCTCGATCTTTTCCAGAACCGCGTCCTGGTCGTCATGGCAACGGCCTGGCTGTTGGCGCAACTCATCAAGATCCCACTGGACTTTTTGTATACGCGCCGCTGGAACTGGGCCCTGCTGTTGAGCGTGGGCGGGATGCCCAGTTCGCATTCGGCGCTGGTGACTTCGGTGACACTGGCGGTCGGGTTGTATCATGGCTTCGACAACCCCTTGTTTGCCGTCAGTTTGGCTTTGACGATGGTGGTAACTTACGACGCGGCTGGCGTGCGGCGGCAGGCCGGCATCCACGCCCAGCGCATCAACGTGCTGTTTGACGAATTGCTGCGCGGACACATGTTCAACGAGAGGGAATTGCGCGAGGTGCTGGGACATACCCCCCTGGAGGTGACCGGCGGCGTTCTGTTCGGCATCCTGGTGGCAACCGTGATGTGGCTGCTGTGGCCGGCTTAAGGCCTGGATAGCCGTCGGCGCAGGGTCTCCCTGACGGCGCTGACTTCGGGGGCGCGCAGCGCGGACAGGGTCAGGGCGTAGGTCAGGCCGCCCGCCAGGATCCCGCCGGGGGCCAGCAGCCAGGCCGGTCGTCCAGGGAGGAGGCGCAGCGCCAGCAGCAGGACGGCGCTCATGGCCAGCGTCCCAATCAGGGCCAGGGTCAGCCCGCGTAGCAGGCGCGTCCCGTCGATGCCGTGCAGCCGTTTGCGCATCGCGACGAAGAGTACCGTCGCTTCGAGCGCCGTGGCCAGCGAGTTGGCTAGCGCCAGGCCGCCGTGCGGCGCCCAGCCCAGGCGCATAAACAGGGTGGAGAAGGCGAAACTGAAGACCACGTTCAATCCCATGGCAATTGCCCCGATGACGACGGGGGTGCGGGTGTCGTGCTGGGCATAGAAGGCGCGCGTCAGCACTTCCATGATGGCGTGGCCGACCATGCCGGCCGCGTACCACAGCAAAGCCCAGGCCGTCAGCGCCGTCATACGCGCGTCGAACTGCCCACGCTGGTAGAGCAGGGATACGACCGGTTCGCGCAGCAGGACCAGCCCCAAACTGGCGGGCAGCGCCAGGAACAGGACGCCGCGCAGGCTGGCGGACAGCGAGGCGCGCATTTCGTCCAGTTTGCCGAGCGCGAATTGCGCCGAGAAGGTCGGCATAGCGGCGATGGCGACCGATTGGGCGATGGCGGCCTGCGCCATGAGCATGAGCGAGAAACCGTATTGCAGGCCGGTCACGCTGCCGGGCGTCATTTGCGAGGCCAGCCAGGTGTTGACCCAGAAGTTGAGTTGCACCACTGCCACGCCCAATACGCGCGGCCCCATCAGCCGGAAGACTTCGCGGACGGAGGGGTTTTCGAGGCCGAGGGAGAGGGAGTAGTTACGTAATACGTGTATCCCTGTGTACTTGCCTGCCTGGGCGTGAGACGAAGCGACCGGCTCGAAGGATGCAATCTTGACCAGCGAGGGGATTTGGATGAGCAGGTAGAGCGCCGCGCCGAGCGCCACGCCCCAGGCCAGCCCGTAGATGCCCATCCCTGGCGCGAGGAACAGCACGCCGAAGATCATGCCCAGTTGGTACATGGAGGGCGTCAGCGCCGGGATGAAGAAGACCTGGTGCGCGTTCAGGACGCCGACGATCAGGCCGCCCAGCCCGAACAGCACCGCCGAGACCAGTTGGATGCGCAACAGGTCCACCGTAAGCGGGAACAGGCGCGGGTCGTCGGCAAGACCGGGCGCCAGCGCGTAGCGCACGATTTGGGGAGCGAAGAGCGCCGCCAGCGCCGCCAGCAGCGTCAGGGTCAGGACGAGCAGGTTGGCAATGGAAGAGGCCAGCCGCCAGGCGGCGATCTTTTTGTCTTTGGCGAGTAAACCGGTGAAGGTGGGGATGAAGGCCGATCCCAGCGCGCCGGCCGCCAGCAGGGTGAACAGCGTTTCGGAGACGCGGTTGGCGGCAAAGAAGGCGTCCAGGTCGGCGGGCGCGAAGGCGCGCGCTGCCAGGATGCCGCGGAGAAGGCCGGTGACCTGTCCGAGCAGGATGGCGAACATGACGGTCCCGGCGGCGCGGGCGATCTGGCGGTTGGCGGTGGAGGCGCTCACGGTTGCAACTTGTTGGCGTTCAATTCGGCGCGGTAGGCGGCGATTGTTACTCGCTCCTGCGGCAGTGCGAACAGCGTTGTCTACAAATCCTATTCTACACTACAATGAGCAGTGTGCATGGCTACTGCAAACTGGTTTTCCCTGTGACCTTCCTAGTGGAGGTGCAGCGCGTCTACGGCCTGATGGGCGCGCGCGGGGCGGGACGGGGCGTCTGGTCTTTCGCGATGCGAAGGCTCCCATCGAGAACGTCTTGGGCGGCATTGGCTACACCGACATCTACCCGGTCGAGCGCCTGCTGCGCGACGTGCGCCTGATCACCACCTGGACCGGGACGAATGAGATCATGGACCTGGTCATCCAGTCCGAATTCTACAAAGGAGTTCCTGGCGGAGAAGTCCAAAGGCCGCGACGTGGAGGCCGATGCGGAAGGGGCAGAGTTGCCGGATGAGAAGATCTATCATTTAGAAGGAGAGGCCGCTTGAGTCAGACTTTGCTCCTGGAATTTTCCTGAGCAAAACGTAGACATTTTCATGGATACCGGATAGAATCCTCGCCAATATGTCAGTTCCAGCGTAACGTTTCCCAAATACCATGTGGCAATTTTTCGACCAGGCACAAAATTCTGTCGCAGGCGATTCGCCCATTGGACCAGAAATGGAATTCCAGGGGCAAAATATCACTGGCCTGATCGAAAAGCGCACCAACGAGGGAGGTCATTTCATCCTGTTGCTGGCCAGCGGCTCCCCCGTCGGCGCGTACCGCCTCGAGGCTGCTGGCGCAAAATCCATCCCTGTTTCCGAATTCATTTCTTTCGCGCTTCCTGAGCAGAAAAGAGTACATGCTGTCAAAGTGCCAGACGCAGCCGGGCGCATGGTATGGCTGGCGCTCGAATCCAAGCCGACGGGGAAAATCTCCCTTGCAGGGAAGGATGCCTGGCAGGACAAACTGGCCGATTGGAAAGCCAGCCGCTGGAGCGGACTGGTCGAGACCAGGGCTGGCGACTATCACGGGTTTGCGTTCTTCTGGCAGGGGGAAACGCTTGGGACGGAGGTTGCGCTGCATACCCCATTGGGCTTCGCGACCGGATTGCCCGCCTTCGAGCAATTGGAAGCCGGAAATTGGGAAGTCACCCTGTACGAACTGCCGGGCGCTTCCCCTGCGTCCCAGTGCTTCATCCTCCGCCAGGGCGCCGTGCATTGGGGTCATAACGTGTTGAGCCGCTACCAGGAACTGGTGGGCAAGAATCTCCTGCAGGTGATGAACCGCGAGATCAACCGCTCGATCCAACCCTGGAACTGGAACCTGGCCCTGGAGGAAGACGCCCTGGTGGACGCGCATTTCTTCCCCCACCTGCAATCTGCGGCGCACGCCTATCGCGCCCTGTTCATGGGCATGGGAACGCAGATGAGTTTTATGATCGGGAACAACCTGGCCCAACGTATCTTCAGCGAAACCTTCAAAATGACCTCCCCGGATGAAACAGCCGCCCTGCAAGCGCAACGACTGATCCCGGCGGCGTTTACGGATTAATCGAAGACATGAGTGAAGAGCACCGTCCCATCCCCCGCTTTTCCCCGCTGCGCATATTGCGAGCCAGCACGGCCGGTTCCATCCTCCTGCTGGCTGTCCTGGCCTGGCTCTACTTTGCGGCCCCCATCCCGGACGAATATTGGAACGACCAGGCAGCCGACCTCCTGATCGTCCTGGCTTCCACGGGCGCGGCCCTGGCCGGGACGCGGGTGGCGCGGCTGTTCGAAAAGGGCGAAGCGCCCTGGCGCATCTGGTGGGCTTTCGCCGCCGGCTTGTGGTTCTGGCTGGCCGGCGAGGTCAGCGGGATGGTCTACGATGCCCTGTATTGGGAGACAGGCTACCCCGACCTGACGTTGATCGACCTGTTCTGGATCCTGGGCTACCTTTCGCTGGGACTGTCCCTGTACTACCAGTACAGGCTGATTTATGGCAGGCAGGACAAACGCGGCACGCGCTACTACTTGGGGCTGGTGGCGCTGGCCCTGCTGCTGACCGCGCTCCTGACGAACCTGGCCATCGGGACAGGCCTCGGCGAGGGCTATGCCTGGATCGTGCTGTTCATCACCGTCCTTTACCCGGTCTTCGATGCGGTCGAGGGGCTGGGGGCCATCCGCTTGTCCCTGCTCTTTGGGCGCGGACAATGGAGCCGCCCGTGGTGGGGGCTGATCCTGTTCGCGCTGTCAGACAGCATCAACAGTTTCTACTGGCTGGGCGGCTATCAGTGGCTGGGCGCAGGCATGCAGACCGCCTTCGACGTGATCATGAATATCACCTACCCGGCCGCTTACCTGGTGGCCGGCCTGGCCCTGCTGACCAATTACTATCTCATCAAGTATGGAGGGGCGGATAGTTTGATGAGTTCCGCCCAAAAGACTCCTTGAGTGGTTCACATTTTCCTGGTTGTGTGGCTTTAACAATTTAGGACCCTTTTATTTGTAGCACCAGTCAACAGGTATCGTTCAGGTTGTTGTGTAGGTACGTATGCAACACGCAGGTCAGAAAGTTGGAGGATGCCATGACTCAGGTACTTGGCGGGAAAACTCTTCATTTGCTGGGGAATGAATTCCGACTGGAACGTTTACTGCCCGCTTTGATCGCGGGTATGTTGATTGGCATCACTGAGGTCATTTTCGCCATCTCATTGGGAGGCCTGATCTTCTCTGGCGAATTTTCTTCGTATCTCCCATATGGGATTGGCATCGCCCTGGCGACTGCCGCGTTCATAATGATTGCCACATCACTTGCGAGCGGGATTCCAGGTGTGATTGGCAGTACGCAGGATAGTTCATCGGTCATTATGGCGGTAATCGTGGGTGGGCTGGTAACCACAATGCCAGCATCACGGGTAGAGGATAAACTTGCCACAGTTCTGACGGCCATTATCTTCATAACCCTATTGACCGGCATCTTCTTCCTGGCCTTGGGGTGGTTCAAAATCGGTGGGCTGGTACGTTTCATTCCTTATCCGGTCGTGGGTGGATTCCTGGCAGGCACGGGCTGGCTGCTGCTGCAAGGCTCCTTCAGCGTGATGACCGGCATGTCGCTCAACTTTGCGGATATTTCCGCGTTCCTTCGACCCGACCGGCTAGTCATCTGGGTTCCAGGTGTCATCTTTGCGCTGCTCCTGTTCTTGGGTCTGCGGCGCATCCGCCATATCCTGGGGATGCCGGGGATCCTGATCGGGGCGATTGTGCTGTTCTATCTTGCATTGCTGGTGACGGGCACATCCATCGAAGAAGCCACCCGGCAGGACTTGCTGCTGGGAGGCACATCGGGAGACATTACCTGGCAGCCACTGGCATTGAAGAACCTGCTGTTCGCAGACTGGACCTCCATTCTGGGGCAAGGCAGCAACATCGCTATCATTCTCATCCTGAGCGTGGTCAGTCTGCTGCTCAACGCATCGGGATTGGAAGTGGCCATCCGCCGCGACATCGATCTGAACCGCGAACTGCGCGCGGCTGGCATCGCCAACCTCGTTTCCGGGCTTGCGGGCGGTATGGTTGGCTACCACACCCTGAGCCTTTCCTCGTTCAGTTATCGCATGGGGGCGCGCGGTCGCCTGCCAGGGCTGGTAGGCGGGGCGATCTGCCTGGCGATGCTGTTTGCCGGGTCAGCGCTGCTGGCTTATTTCCCGGTACCGATTCTGGGCGGACTGCTGCTTTTTCTCGGATTGGATTTTCTCTTCGAGTGGGTGATCGTCGGCTGGTCGAAACTTTCACGCACAGATTACGCCGTCGTTCTGCTAATCCTGATCGTGATTGGCGCGACCAACTTCCTGGTGGGCGTGGGTGTGGGGCTGGTCGCGGCCATCATCCTGTTCGTGGTTAACTACAGCCGGATCAACGTGGTCCACCATGCGCTTTCCGGCGCGGAGATCAAAAGCAATGTCGAACGTTGCGCTTATCACCAGCGGGTGTTGAAGGAAAGATTGGGCCATCACGTTTACATCCTGGAATTGCAGGGATTTCTCTTCTTCGGCACTGCCAATGCGCTGTTGGACCGGATCCGGTCGCGTGTCAGGGATGGAAACCATCCACCCCTACGCTATATTCTCCTGGATTTCCGCCGCGTCACTGGCATGGATTCATCGGCTGTGATCAGTTTTGTGAAGGGGAAGCAGTTGGCCGAGGTGCAGGAGATCACCTTGGTGCTGACCCACCTGGCAGAGCCGATCCGCCGCCGCCTGGAAATGGATGGCTTATCGGAGAAAGATCCTGCCGTGCACATCTTCCCGGACCTCGATCACGGCCTGGAATGGTGCGAGGAACAGTTGCTCGATATCGAGCAAGTCACAACCCTGCACACGCCCATCACCTTGACCGCGCAACTGGTGGACAGCGGTTTCGAAAAGACAGACACCAAACGCCTGCTGAATTATTTGGAACGTGTCGAGTTCAAAGAAGGCGAAACCATCATCCATCAAGGAGATGAAGCGGATCGCATGTACTTCGTCGAGATGGGCGCGGTCTCCATCTATCTCGAACTAGGAAAAGAACGGGTGCGATTGCAGACGCTTGGATTGGGAACAGCCATCGGCGAACCGGGTTTGTATCTGGGGACAAAATCCACCGCCTCCGTCATCGCCGACATGCCGGTAACCGCCTATCGCCTCACACGCGCCGCGCTTACCGAGATGAAAGAGAAAGAACCCGAACTCGCGGCGACTTTCCATGAATTCGCCGCCCACCTGCTTTCCGAGCGATTGACTTCCATCACCCGAACGTTGGAAGCCGTGCTTCGTTAATGGATTCAGAGTTGCTTATGAACGCCAAACCAGACACGCTGAATAAACGGGATACATCGTCAAATACCCTCTTGATCGGATGGCGATTGTGGATTGCCTGGTCACTATGGATGGCAACTGCAATCATGGCCTTCTGCGCCCTGTTGGGAACCATTCCGCAATTTGTTGAAGAAGCGCAACATGGCGGCCCATATGCCGAATTTATCGTTCAGAGCGGCGTTTCGCCTTCAGTTTTCTTCCCTCTCGATTTTTCATTGAGCATCATCCAACTGACTGTCTGGTACCTTGTTGCTATATTCATCTTCTATAAAAAACCTAACGATTGGTTGGCTTTAACCACTTCCATCATGATCCTGGCGAATGGTTATTTTGTCGCTAGCTTCGACCAGGTTTTTGCTTATTATCAAACTGTGCCGAAGCTCATGTTTCTTTATGACCTGACCTGGTTTCTGGATATAGTGAATTATGGCAGCGGTCTTATGTTTTTTGGGAATTTCCCAGATGGGCGATTTGCCCCTCGTTGGCTAAAGCCAATATATATTTTCCTGTTTACCTACATTGCTGTGGAGGATGTCGTCATTGTTGTCGATCCCAATATAAGCCATTACTCGAATTTCAGTACCTTTCTGCGGGTTATAGTTCTCTGCGGCTTGCTCATTTTTGCGCAGCTGTATCGTCTGCGCCAGATCAGCGTAATGCAACGCCAGCAGACAAAGCTGGCCGTCATTGGCTTGGTTATGGGAGTGATCGGGAATATTATTGATAAGTTACTAGTCTTACAGTTTGGTCAAACCTCCTATCTCATTATTCGCCCGATCGTATTCACCCTATATATCTGCGCAGCAGTGTGTTTCACATATGCAATCCTGCGCCACCGTCTGTGGGATATTGATTTTGCGATCAATCGTTCATTGGTCTATGGCATTCTGACAGCACTGTTGGGGGCTGTTTTTGCTGGGGGGTTCTTTGCAGTGCGGGCGCTCATGGAAACTATTTTCGAAAGTCGTCAGGACTTGATCGCCGTCGCTGTCCCTGCCGTGGCGATTACTGCATTGTTCACACCCACCCGAAATAGTATGCGGCGATTTGTGGATAAACGATTCTATGGCATAGAATTGGATTACAAGAAGATCGCTGATGATCGAGCCTTGCGAAAGAGGCAATTGCAACACACTCTCGAACCAATAACATCTTTTGGCATGTTTTCAGATCTGGAATTGATCGGCCGCGGCGGGATGGGCGAGGTCTATCGCGCAAAGCACCCAACATTGAACTGTGATGTGGCAATCAAGATCCTTCCGAAACATCTCGCCGAAAACGAGGTGGCCTACTGGAGATACAACCACGAGGCGCAGGCAATCGTCCAACTGAAACATCCGAATATTGTAGGCATGTACGACTACGGTATCATGGACGGTATACCATACATCGTCCTGGAATATGTTAATGGAAGAACTTTGAGCGAGGAACTCAACCAGCGGGGACGCCTGTCTCTGGCTGATGCTCTGCCTATATTTACAGGGATTGCCTCGGCGTTGGATTATTCCCACACCGCAGGCATTGTTCACCGCGATATCAAGCCCTCAAATGTGATGATCGAGCGTGATACAGACTCCAGAAAGAGTCCACGGGCAGTGCTGATGGATTTTGGGATCGCCAAACTCCATAGTTCGATGACGCAATTGACCGGCACAGGCGTTTTGGTTGGCACGCTTGATTATGTCTCGCCGGAGCAGATCCAGGGCGCCAGTGAAGTGGATGCCCAGGCTGACATTTACTCTTTTGGAGTCATGGTCTTTCAGGCACTTACAGGCGCATTGCCATTCGAGCACAAGAACATTTCCGCGCTGTTGATGGCGCATCTGATGCGACCAGTCCCTGATCCGCGCGAACTTGTGCCCGATTTACCCGAGGCGGCTGCAAAAGCAATCATGAGAGCCATGGCCAAAGAACCAGGAGCGCGGCAAAAGGGGGCGGGGGATTTTATCACTGAGATGATAAGTCCATGCGATTAGTATTACAGCGCAAGGTCAATTTTAGTCTCCCGGATAGATGTTGTAATCCTTATAGCAATTTATGGGTTGAAATTTTCGAGACTTCAACGAATTACGCCCCTTTAGAAAAAGTCTTTTTTACCGATGAAGGTTCTTTCACTTTCAGATAGGAGGCTTTCCATGAAACAAATTTATCTGCTCTTTTTGGTGCTTGTGCTTGCCGCGCTGGCTTGTTCGTCAACCGAAAGCCAACCGGCCGGGCAACCGGGTGAGCCGAGTGAGGCGGTTGAGTCGAGTAATTCGGATGAAGGGGAACCCACTAATGCCCCCGAACTTCCGCCTGCCCGCCCGACGCTGCCGGAGATAGCAGGCGGAGATTGTTCTAAGGATCTGGGTCCTGGACTTAATCTAGCCAAATGCGAGTTCTCGGATGTGGTCTTTACGGAGTCCGATCTGAGCGGGGTGGACCTCGCACAGGCTAAAATCAGCGATTCCGTTTTTTCTAATGTGAACTTCACCGATGCGAATCTGAATGGGGCTTTCATAGACCATAGCCCCTTAAATGGAGCTGATTTTACCGGGGCTGACCTGGCGCAGGCCACGCTCAATGATTCCCCCGCTGGTGGGGCGAACTTCACCCGTGCAAATTTGAGCTGGATCATCGCAAGCAAAACCAACTTATCCAAGTCAAATTTCACCGACGCTGACCTTACCAATGCAGATATGAGCGGATCGAACCTGAGCGAAGCTGATTTTACCGGGGCCATCACGGTCGGCGTGGACTTCAGCGGCAGTAATATGACCGGCGCGATCATCACCGAAGAACAACTGGAGCAGGCCTTTTCCGTTGAAGGTGCGATTTTGCCGGATGGGTCAACAGGGAATTAGGCTGCTCTCTTCTGCAATCTCATCACCAACAACGTCAGCCAGGAGGAGGGATTCTTCTTGTCCGCGAAGGACCAGCCCTTCCAGGCCTGGTACATGGAACCGGCCGTGTAGCGCCCGTCGGCGTCGGCCTGGGAGGTGACAACGGCCAGCATGTCCGTGAAGCGCGGGTCGGCGTGGACGAAGGGGAAGCGGTCCAGGGCTTCCAGCGCGTGCAGGATGTCGAAGTACACGAAGGGGTATTTAAGTTTCTTGAAATCGGTTCCCATGCCGAACAGGAAATGCTTTCGCTCCCGGCGGTGTTCCCAGTTGTCGAGCAGCATGGCGGCGGCGCGGCGGGCGGCTGCTCCCTCGCGCTGTCCCGGCAGTAGCGAGAGCGCCTTGAGCGCGTAAACGTTGGCGACCGGGCAGGGATCGTCGCGCTTGCCGGGGCCCTTGAACTTGCCCAGTTCGGGCGCGGCGGCGCAGCGGTAGCCGTTCTCCTGCGCCAGCCCGGCCAGGTGTTGCCCGGCCTTTTGCACGCGCGGGTCGTCCCCCAGCCCGAACGACAGCAGCGCGTACAGCAGGGTGGGCGCGTCGCAGGCCACCCACGTCCACTGATCCCGGCCATCCCCGCCGAACGCCGCCGGGATGTTGATCACCGTCTGGAAGGCGCCCTCGGGCGATTGATGCGCCAGTACGTTCTGGATGACGGCGTCCATGTCGGGGTCGTCGGCGCGCAGGCCGAAATCCGCCAGGGTGGACAGGGCGTAGAGCGGATGGGCGGCGTCGTTGTGACGCTTGAGGGGAGTCTCGCCCCAGGTAGACGCCAGGCCGATCAGCGCCCGGACCTGGGGGCTGCTGACCATGTCCCGGCGCGCGGAGGCAGCCTCGGGGTCGGTTTCGAGGCGGCCGAGCAGGTCCACCAGGGCGCGATAGCGCGTCCAGGGTTCGGGGGAGTCCAACAGCCAGCGAGTCGTTTCGTTCATCTTCTTGCCTCCTTCAAAACGCGCAGCGCGCGCAAGGTGACGTATTTGTTGGGCTGCTTCTTGGGGCCGAAGTCCACCCAGGTCTTGCCGGTATAGTCGTATTCGAGCGGCCAGCGGCCCTGGGCGTCCTGTTTCTGGCGGATGAGATCGAGCGCATTCGCCAGGCGCGGGTCGCCGCCATAACCGAGAGCAGCCAGCGCCTCGACGATTTGCAGCAGGTCGGTGACGTAGAAGACCGGGAAGCCGAACTTCCACCAGTTGCCGCTGGGTTTGGCGGCGTAGGGAGAGGGCCAGGCGGCCGTGGCCGGGTCGACGCTGAACAGGAAGTCCACGCCCTGTTGGATGGCGCCTTCGATGAGCGGTGTGCGGCGGTCTTTCGGCAGGCGGGCGAAGGCCAGCATGACCTTGGCCGCGCCCCAGGCGCAGGGCTGTTTGTCGTTCGAGCCGCAGGCAAAGTTCGGGCCGCATTTCCCGGCGTAGTAGCGCAGGGGGGCGTCCTTCTCGCTCATGGGCGCCACGCCCTCGCCGGTGAGGCTGCGCGCCATCCACTCACAGGCTGTTTCGAGGCGTTCATCCTCGCAGCCCAGGCGGACCAGCGCCTCGAACAGGTTGCCGTGCAGGCAGTCCGCCATGCCGGAGGGCGCGCCGCTGGCGCTGAATTGGCCGTGGACGGTCAGGCTGGCTTCCAGGATGTAGGCGCAGGCGCGGCGGATGCGCTCATCCAGGGCGGCCACTGCGCCGAGTTGCGACAGCAGGACCAGCGACCAGACAGTGGAAAAGTACTTGGGGGTATAGCCCGGCCCCGGCTGCGACCAGTAGCCATCCGGGTGCATGTGTTCCAGCACCGCAGCAATTGGCCCGCGCGTGTGGGCGGCCTGTTGCGCGGCGACGAATTGCGGGTCATCCGGCGGCAGTTGCGCCAGGTCGCGCAGCGCCAGGTAGCGCGCGCCGGGCTCGGCCGGGTCGAGCAGCCAATCCAGGGTAGACGGGGCGGGTATGTCTGTGGCCGTCATTTCGGATCTTGTCCTTTCCAGGCCGTCTCCTGTCCAGGAGGCGCGCCCGATGCGCGGGCGTTCCATTGTTCCAGGAAAGCATCTTCCCCGAGGGCGCGCAAGTCCGCCTGGTTGACAAGGAAATCCTGGCCGTACTTCACCCAGTTCCGGGCAAAGCGTTTGAAGCGCGCGCAAGGATATTCGTCACATTGGTGGCAGTGCCGGAGGCCTCTTTCCGTGGCGCAGACGTAGAAGCGGCAGGCCTTGCTGGCGCAGCGTCCGCTGGCCTGCGCGCCGGGACAGGGATTGCGCGGACGCAGGTAGTTCGGGCAGCCGCCGCAGAAGACGCCGCACGGGGGAACCAGGCCATTGTATTCCTGTATAGTTTCACTCATTTGAAGTCGCCTTGTTGCGGGCAGCCTGGATCACCTTCTGCACGCGCTTCAGTTGCGCGCCTTGCAGGTCTTCCAGGCGCTTTTCGAGCGCGGCAACGAACTCTGTTTTGTTCGCAGCGTTGACGGCCAGCAGGCTCTTCTCGCTGTGCTGGGGCACGTCCTTTGGGCGGCAGGTGCGCAGGTGCTCGAGCAGGTAGGGGAAAATGTCCCGATTGTAGGCCGGGTCTGCCGAAGCGACGCCGGCCAACGCCAACACCCCGGCGTCTTTGGTGATGACCGAGCCAGCGTCCATGGCCTTGCGGATCTCGTCCCAGCGCGGATAGAGTTCAGCGGCAGCCAGCGCGCCCACGGTGGACAGGGCGATCATGCCGCCCCACACCAGGCGGTTGTTTCGGCTCTTGAGCAGTTTCAGGAAATCGAGGGCGTAGGGCGCGACCAGGTCAGGCGCCAGGTAGCCGACCTCGTACAGCACTTTGACGCAGTCGGCCTGGATGTTCTTGTCCTTGCTCCACAGGGCTTCGGCGATCTCGCGGATGCCGTCCGTGTCGCGCGCAGAGGCCAGGCGGCGGGCGAGTTCCTGGTTGGGGACTTCGTCGCGGCGGCCCAGGGAACAGGCGAGTTGGGTTAGAACAGACATATCTACCCGACCTTTTCCACCGGATGCCGCAGCACCGTCTTCAACTTCGACGGGTCGGCGCGCAGCGGGTTGCCCATGTAAATCTCGTGGTGCTTGCCACCCGGACCGACCGCCGAACCAACTAGGTCGCGCAGGCCGTTCTCGGCCATGAAGGCCCGCATCCGTTCGAGGGTGGCCGGTTCGGTGGCGTACGGCCCGACGTGCATGGTCTGGACGCACAGCCCCTCGCAGAAGCGTTCCAGGCGCAGGCGGGCAAAAGCCGGCTGGTCGCCTTTCTTTTTGCGGAGTTGCGCCAGCGCGTCTGCAAACATCTCCGGCGTGACCAGGTCGGGCTGCATGATCATCAGCGTGTACTTCCAGTTGCCCGGCTGGGTGATGTCGAACAGGCCATCCTCCACCCACCACAATCCCTCCGAGGCCATGACGGGATAATCGAACGGATTCTCCTTGCGGAGTTTGGCGGAGAATTTCAACGTGTAGGCCGCGCCGTACAACGCTCCCATGTTCTCCTGGAAGAGCGGCGAAGTGCCCGGCTTCTCATAGGGTTCGATGCCGCCGTCTATCATAATGAAATTCATAGCTGGCGCGTCCACCACCTCGATCTTCTTGGCCGAGGGCTGGTAGAGATATTTCAATTCTTTCTTCAAGTCGAGTGTCTGCATGTCAGACTCCTTTCTCTCGTTCGAGCAGTAACTTTTCGAAATCCTTGCGCAGCAGGTAGTGATAGGCCAACAGGCTGCCGTCCAGCACCGCGCCGAAGACACCATAGGCGGAGGGCGAGCGCTCCTGTACCTCCTGCGCGGAGGCCAGTTCCACAGCGCGCGCGGGCAGGCCGCGTTCCCGCGCAAAGGCCAGCAGGTCGTTGGCGCCATTCTCGATGTAGGGACATTGCGGGGTGCGGACGACGGTGAGACCGGGACCAAAGTCGCGGGCGCGGGAATCCCAGTTTTTGGGGAAGCCCGCCTCGGGCCCGGACCCGAAGCGGGCTACCATCAATTGGAACGACGGCGGCGCCTGGTCCGCTTCCACGAACCCCTCCCGCAGGAAGATGTCCTTGTGGGCCATCCAGACGCGGTCGCTGGTGACCATTGCCACGCCATGTTTGCCCTGGGCGCGGGCGTCGTCCAGGCATTCCTGGATGAGGCGCTTGCCGTAGCCCTTGCCCCTGCCCTTGCCGACCACCCACAGGCAGTGGATGACCAGGTAGCCGGGGGCGTGGACGGCGCGCCAGGCGTATTCGCCGGGGATGTACTCGATGAAGGCCGTGTCGCGCCCGTCGTGTTCGTGGATGATCTTGATCTTCAGGCCCTCGGCGAAGCGGGCTTCGAGCCAGGCGCGTTTCTGCTTGTAGCCGGGTTCCTTGCGTTTGGACATGTAGCAGAAGAAGCCGGCCTGGTCTACGTTGCTGGGATTGACATCAATGATTTCAAAGGGGGTGCTCATGTTCGTTTTTTTTCTCCTGTGTATTTTCCTGCAATTGCCTGCGCCCATGCGACCACCATGCGGCGCAGTTCGGGCGGTTCCAACACCTCGACCGCCGGGCCGTAAGCCAGGCAGGTGCTGGCGGCCCATTCCAGTGTGGGTGTGGAGAAGGTCACTTCGACCGAGCCGTCAGCCGCCTCCTCGATGCGCTCCCAATACGAGCGGTTCCCCAGCGCGGCGCTGGCAGATTCGGGGGCAAAGCGCAGCCGGGCGGTGAATTGCGCCTGTCCGTGCGGCTCGCTGGCCAGGTAGAGGTCCAGGTCGAAGTCGGAGGGCAGGTCGAAGCCTTCGTCGAGCAGTTCCAGTCCGGCGATGCGGTCCACGCGGAAGGTGCGCACAGCCCGCCTGAGACGGCAATAGCCGATGACGTACCACCAGCCCCAGCGGTGGACGAGCGCGTACGGGTCGAAGTCGCGCTGCGCCGGGTGCGGCTGGCTGCCGCTGTGGTATTCCATCCGCGCCTGGCGGCGCTCGCGGATGGCGCGGCGCAGTTTTTCCAGGAAGGGGGACTGGGCCTGTAAATCGGCGCGGTGCATCCCGGTGGCAACCAGCGTCCGGCGCGCCCAGGCCACTTCGCGGCGCTGCTCGTCGGGCAGCAGGTTTTCGAGTTTGGCGAGCGCGCCGCGCGCGGAATCGCGGTACAACTGGCCCCACAGTTCCTCCACCATACCGGCGCCTAGCGCCACAGCGACCGACTCTTCGGGGGAGAGAACCAGCGGCGGCATCTTATATCCGCGCACCAGCGAGAAGCCGCCATACGGGCCGCGCTCCGAGTAGACCGGGATACCCATGTCATCCAACATCTCGAAATAGCGGTGCAGGGTGCGGACGGAGACGCCCAGTTCGGAGGCCAGTTCTGCGGCTTTGCGGTTGGGACGGTCCTGCAGGAGCAGGATGAGGGTCAGCAGGCGGGAGGCGGGTTTGGTCATAGGTCGCTTTCTGTCCATATTGTAAGGGGTATTTATGCCATTTTATGGCATAAATATATTGCTGCAAAGATAGTTGTGAGATGGGCAAGCAGGGCAGCGATAAACTGCCCAGTCTGCGGTACAATCACGGCCTATGAAAAAATGGCAATTCTGGCTTGGGGTGCTGGTCAGCATCCTGTTCATCTGGCTGGCGCTGCGCGGCCTGCACCTGGACCAATTCTGGGACGCAGTGAAACAGGCCAACTACTGGTGGCTGCTGCCGGGGGTGGCGGTCTATTTTGTGGGCGTGTGGGTGCGCGCCTGGCGTTGGCATTACCTGTTGGGCCCCATCAAGAAGATCCCGACCAAGACCATGTTCCCGATTACGACCATCGGCTACATGGGAAATAACATCTACCCGGCGCGCGCCGGGGAGGTGCTGCGGGCGGTGATCCTGAAGCGCAAGGAGGGGGTGCCGGTCTCGGCTTCGCTGGCGACCATCATCGTGGAGCGCATCTTCGACGGCGTGGTGATGCTGGCCTTCGTGTTCGTCAACCTGCCCGAACTGGCCAAACTGACCGGCGAATCGGGCTTCGTGGGCAATATTCAGCAGGTAGCAGTTGTTGGCACGGTGGTGTTCCTGGGGGCGTTGGTCGTCTTTCTGGTGGCCGCTATGTTCCCGCAGGTGACGGCCAGAGTGGGGTTGTGGGGAATCGCCCGCTTTGTCCCCCAACGGCTGCAAAGCAAAATCATCGGCCTCATGGGCAGGTTTCTCGACGGTCTGGCTTCGTTACGCTCGCCGTTCAATGTGTTGATGGTGTTCTTCACATCGGTGATCATCTGGCTGCTGGAGACGGGAAAATACTGGTTCGTGATGCACGCCTTCGATTTCAGCGTCTCGTTCTTTGCGCTGATGCTGATGAACGGCATCGTCAACCTGGCGACCACCATCCCGTCGGCGCCGGGGTATATCGGCACCTTCGATGCGCCGGGCATCGCGGTACTCTCGGCCTACGGCGTGGAGCAGGCCACCGCCGCCGGTTACACGTTGGTTTTGCACGTGGCGCTGTGGCTGCCGATCACATTGCTGGGCGCGTATTACCTGGCGCGCGAGGGTATCAAGTGGAGCGATCAGATTCGGGACGAATTGGGGGAAAAGGATGCGGGTTGAAGTTGATCAAAGCGGGAAAATAGGCGATACGAAAATGGACACGGCGTTGGCATTTTCCAATGACCAACAATATTCTATTTTGATACCTGCAACGGTGAAACGCGCTTGCATACAAAATTTACGTGGCAGCGAAAAAAAGAGATTGGAAACCAGGTACTATATTCAACTCTTTTCAATTGGACTCTACTTGCTATTAAAAAGCAAGATCAGCAAACTCGATCAAGTTGTTATTGACCAGGAATATCCCGGCCATGAAGCAAAGATTAAAGAGCACCTGCTCAACCTGTTGCGCCGCGCTGGCATACATATTGACCCAACAAAAATACATTTTGCTTCCGTCGGGAAAAAGTCAGAAGCACATTGGGTTGCGCTCCAGACGTTCAAGAAAATGACCCCTCCTGATAAAATCATCCAAGAGGATGATATTTTGATGGAGTTCAAAAAATAAAAAAGGGATCGGGGACCTCTTTCGGAGGGAAATCCCAGTTCAGCCGCCAGTGATGTGCTGGCAGGTCCCTGGGCCACCCGATCACTATCCTTATCATACACCCTGTAGAAACGAGAGTCAAGCATGAACATTGCCATCATCGGCGCGGGCTACGGCGGCATGGCGGCCGCTTACGCCTTGTGCAAAGTAGATCCAAAATAGCCTGTCTGGTGGGCTGACAATGACCATTAGAATTTATGTGGACTGGTCCGGCGATCCCGGTTTTCGTTTCAGGCGAGGCTCGTCAGAGTTGCTCATCATTGCTACAGTGATGACAGATGATGAAATCACAGTCGCTCCCTTGCGGGATAGGCTTTCCATGCCGACTGATTTCGAATTCCATTTTTCGAAAGTGGATCACCGAATTCGTCAAGAGTTCTGCTCTTACATTAGCGCCGAGATCGAAATCCCAGGCGCAGTTGTCTTGAACGTCAACAAGCAACTCCTGCCAAAAGAGTCCCGCCTTAAAACCAGTGAGCAGATCATTGCGGATTTCGTTGCCCTGTGCGTCAAGAGTCTACCGGCGCATTTGTTGCAAAATGCGATTTTGATTTATGACGGCAAAAAGGAACAAAAATCATTCAGGAATACTCTGCGAAAGGCGTTATCTGATGCGTTGAAGCCTGATATCTATCTGGGCGAAGTAAAAGCAGTTCCTGCAAGCCAAAACGATGGGCTACAAATCGCCGATATGCTCGCGGGTCTGATCCGTACAAATGCAAAATCAGTTCGCCTCAAGAACTTGAAAATCCTGGAATATCCACCATAAAACAAAAAGCCTGGCTAGTTGGGGATGCTTTTATGCAGGTTCCAAGCGCCTGCAACCCAACCCGCGCTTTCGCACGTCTACGCCAGGTTACACACTTATCATACACCTTTGAGGAATTGGAGTCAAGCATGAACATTGCCATCATCGGCGCAGGCTACGGCGGTATGGCGGCCGCTTATGACCTGCGCAAAGCCGGTCACAAAGTGACCATCTTCGAATCGGCCGATTTCGTGGGCGGACTGGCCAGCGGCTTCAAGGAGCCGCACTGGGACTGGTCGGTGGAGAAGTTCT
>JBMOMO010000108.1:0-2623 GCA_049324135.1 Chloroflexota bacterium | reverse complement strand
GTGCCTTCGGCGGCGGCGGGCGTCAGGATGGGCGTGTCCATGGCGATGAAGCCGTTGCTGTCCAGCCACTCGCGGACAGCCGCCATCACGGTCGCGCGCACGCGCAGGATGGCCCACTGGCTGGGCATGCGGATCCACAGGTGACGGTTGTCGAGCGCGAAGTCCGGGCCGTGATCCTTGAGCGACATGGGATAATCCAGCCCCGCTTCCTGCACGACCTCGACCTGCTTCACCCCGATCTCGTAGCCGCCAGGGACGCCGGGCGCGCGCTGGTCGGCGCGGACAGGGCCGCTGATGACCAGCGACGATTCCTGCGGCAGGCGCACCAGTTGGTCGAAAACCGCTTCGTCCAGGTCGCCCTTGAAGGCCACGCACTGGACGAAACCCGTCCCATCCCGCACCAGCAGGAAGACCAGTTTGCCCTTGTCGGTGCGGTTGTAGACCCAGCCCTGGACGGTCACTTCCTGGCCGTCGTACTTGGCAATGTCACTTACTTGGATGATTTCTGGCATGATCTCCTCCAAAAGAGAGCAGAGAAAAGAGAGTAGAGAATAGTTGTTCCATTCTACTACTCTCTACTTAGCTACTCCCTGATCTTTATATGTAAATCCTTCAACTGTTGCTCTTCCACCACCGACGGCGCATCGGCCATCATATCCCTGGCGGCCTGGTTCTTCGGGAAGGCGATCACCTCGCGGATGTTGGGCTCGTCGGCCAGCAGCATGACGATGCGGTCGATGCCGGGCGCAATCCCGCCGTGCGGCGGCGTGCCGTACTCGAAGGCCTCCAGCATGTGACCGAAGCGTTCGCGCGCCACATCCGGGTCGAGGCCGATCAGCGCGAACACCTTCTCTTGCAGGGCGCGGTTGTGGATTCGGATCGAACCGCCGCCCACCTCGTAGTTGTTCAGCACCAGGTCGTACTGCGCGCCGCGCGCCTGGCCGGGTTCCGCCTCCAACAGCGGGATGTCTTCGGGCATGGGCGAGGTGAACAGGTGGTGGCTGGGGTCCCAGCGCCGCTCGTCCTCGTTCCACATCACGAACGGGAAGTCGATCACCCAGCAGAAGCCCAGGACGTCCTTGTCGCGCAGGCCGAGACGGTCGCCCAGCAGGACGCGCAGCCGTCCCAGCGACTCGAAGGCGATGGACGGTTTGTCGGCCACGAACAACAGCAGGTCGCCCTTCTGCGCTTCCATCCTGGACAAGAGGGCCTGCAACCGTTCCTCGGACAGGAACTTGGCGAAGGAGGACCTCGTTTCCCCCTCGCTGGTCAGCGCGATGTAGGCCAGCCCTTTGGCGCCCAGGTCTTGCACGAAGGCGGTCAACTCGTCGATCTGCTTGCGGGTGTAGTCGCCCAGCCCTTTGGCGTTGAGTCCGCGCACATGCCCGCCGGCTGCGACCGTGTTCTCGAAAACGCCGAAGCCGGAACCGGCCGCTAAATCGGTGGCATCTACCAGTTCCAGCCCGAAGCGGATGTCGGGGTTGTCCTTGCCGTAGCGTTCCAGCGCGTCCTGCCAGGTGATGCGCGGCCAGGGCGTCTGCAACAGTCGTTTGTGCGGGACGACCTCGGCCACCATCCTGGTGAACATGTCCTCCACCAGCGCCATGACGTCGTCCCGCTCGACGAAGGACATTTCCATGTCGAGTTGGGTGAACTCCGGCTGGCGGTCGCCGCGCTGGTCTTCGTCGCGGAAGCAGCGCGCGATCTGGAAGTAGCGTTCCATGCCGGCCACCATCAGCATCTGTTTGAGTTGCTGCGGCGACTGCGGCAGGGCGTAGAACTGGCCGGGGTGGACGCGGGAGGGGACCAGGTAGTCGCGCGCGCCTTCGGGCGTGGTCTTGAACAGGATGGGGGTCTCGATCTCGAGGAAGCCCTGGTTGTCGAGATAGTTTCGGATGAACTTGATGACCTTATGGCGCAACTCGAGGTTGCGGCGCATCTTCTCGCGGCGCAGGTCGAGGTAGCGGTATCGCAGGCGCATGTTCTCTTCGGGCAGTTTGTCGTCCTCGGTCAGCACGAAGGGCAGCGCCTTGGCCGCGTTGAGCGCCTTGACATCCGTGGCAATGACCTCGATCTCGCCGGTGGGCAGTTTGGGGTTGACCATGCCTTCCGGGCGCATGCGCACCTGGCCGGCGACCTGCAGCACCCATTCCGAGCGCACGTCCGCGACCAGGTCGAGGGTCTCTTTGGGAAGATCAGGGTTGATAACAATTTGAACAAGTCCAAAGCGGTCGCGCAGGTCGAAGAAGACCACCCCGCCATGGTCGCGGCGGCGATGCACCCAGCCGGCCAGCGTCACAGTTTGGCCGGCGTGGGCAGCCCTCAGTTCGCCGCAGGTATGCGATTTATACATGTCGCACCTCCGAGAATGTGGTTGTCATTGCGAGCGATGGTCGAGTAGGCGTGTTCTTCGCCGTATCGAGACCGAGCGAAGCAATCTCCTGGAATTGGGAGACCGCTTCCCTTCGACAATCTCAGGGCAGGCGTTCCTCGCGGTGACACTTGCAACAAGGGATTGCTTCGGCGGAAGTGCACCGCCTCGCAATGACACTTGCAATGTACAAAATAAATCGCCCTCCGCAGTTGCGTTGGGCGATTGGTTTTTAGAACCTGTTCGTTAACC
>JBMOMO010000107.1:0-2628 GCA_049324135.1 Chloroflexota bacterium | reverse complement strand
CGCTTCTGTGCCTTCTCCAACATCACACCGATGGCGGCCAGCGAATAGACCATGTTCACGACGGTGATGGTCATGGTCAGGATGATGACCCCGAGATCCTCGGGCACGACATAGAGGCGGATCACGCTGGCGATGAGGCAGACGACGTCGATCACCAGCATCAGGTAGAAGGGCAAGGCCAGCTGGGAGATGAAGTTCTCTTCCAGGCGCTCTCCTTTGGGGGTCACGGCGAAGGCGGGGGAGCGCGGGCTGCGCAGGACGTTGATGAGCGCAGGCAGCGCATGCACGGACTGGATGGTTTCATACAGCTCCGAGATCAGCGGCCAGCGCGTGCGTCCATAGAGGATATTGGTGAGGATCATCGCGCCGATCACGTGGGGGAGCGCGTAGGCCACCAGGTCCCACGGCAGGAAGGCGTCGACGATCTGAAGGGAAAACAGCAGATAGAGTGACGGCGCGATGAAGAAGACGATCCGCGCGAACGGGAAAAACCAGAAAAACACCGAAGAGGTATACGCCAGACGCTGGGCAATATTCATCTTCGGTTGGCGCCAGGGATTCTTGAGCAGGAAGATCTGCATCATGCCCTGTGCCCAGCGTGTGCGTTGCACGATGAAGCCGGAGAAGGTCTCGGGCTGCAGGCCGGCGACCATGGGCTTGCCGAAAAATACGCTGTTCAGGCCATGCTGGCCGTGCAGGGCCATGGCGGTTTCGGCGTCCTCGGTGATGGTTTCGCCGGCGATGCCGCCGATGCGATCGAGGTGGCTGCGGCGCAGCAGGGCGGCCGAGCCACAGAAGAACGAGGCGTTCCAGAAATCCAGGCCGTGCTGGATCACGGTGTAGAACATCTCGTTTTCGCTGGGCATCGATTCGTAGGTGCGCAGGTTGCGCTCCAGCGGGTCCGGGTTGATGAAATAGTGCGGCGTCTGGACCAGGAAAAGCTCGGGGTCCCTGAGGAAAAAGCCGACGGTGTTTTCCAGGATGTCGACGGTAGGGATGTGGTCCGCGTCGAGAATCAGCACCAGTTCGCTGGTGCAGTGGTCCTTGAGCGCCGTGTTGAGGTTGCCAGCCTTGGCGTGCTCGTTGCGCTCGCGCGTGACATAGATCGCGCCAACCTTTTCGCATAAGGCCTTGAGGGTGTGATGGCGCTCCCAGGACTGCTCCGAGATGTCCGGGCGGTTGCGGCGCTGAACGGTGCCCCCGTCGTCGCACAAATAGACTTTGAAACGATGGCGCGGGTAACGGATCTGCGTGGCGGCCAGCAGGGTCAGTTCCAGCAGTTCCGGATCTTCGTTGTAGCTCGGGATCAGAATGTCGATGGTCGGTAGTTGCTCCGGGTCATCGGGGAGCTTGGGCGGAGTGCGGTTGATGGGGTAGGCATTGACGAAGGCGCCGACCAGATAGATGGCGAGTCCATAGAGTTCGGCGCCGAGAAGCAGCATGGCGCCAATGGTGCTGAGCGGGTCGTGATAGCTGATGGTGTAATTGAGGCGCCAGGAGAAGTAGCGCAGGCTGATGTAGGCGGCCAGCAGGATGGCGATCAGGCGCAGCCACCTCAGCTCGCGGGCCTGATGGGTTTCGAGCCGGTCCACACCCCACATGATCAGGAACAGAATGCCGACGAACACCGAGGCCAGGAGTACCTGGGAGTCGCGCGGGAGAGGCTGGTAGGCCAGCCAGAGCAGGACGAAGACAGCCGCGACCCACAGCACCATGCCCTGGCGGGCGAGCAGGTTCTCGAGGCGGGGCAGGAGGCGCTTCATGTCCATCAGGGCTGGGGGCGATCGAGTTCGCTGCGCAGTTCGAGGGCGAGCTTGTTCAGTTCGGCGCGCAACTCGTCCACGGTGGGCCGCGGGGCAAGCGTGCTGGCGTTCGGCATGACCTCGCGCGGGGCCGCTGGAGCTTCCTTGTCGTCCGGAATCGCCTCACCCTGCGGGGCGAGCATGGCGGCCATCTTGCCGAGCAGTTCGCGCATGGCGGCAAGATCCGCATTGTGTTCGCTTGCGCCAGCCCGCGTGTCGGTGGCGGTGGCCTGCTCGGGCTCGGCGGAAGGTGGCTGCTCGGCTGTTTCCGCGGCCATTTTGGCTTGCTCGGCGGGGATGGGCAGCGCCTGCTGCTCCCTTGTGGTCAGCAGTTGCACCAGGATTTCGAACTTGCTGTCCAGGGCCGAGAGTCGCTGTTCCAGCACGGGCGCAGGTTCGGTCTGCCTTCCGGTTGCGGCCACGCCGATCTGTTCGGCCTTGGGCGGCGGGGAGGCAGGCTCGGCCTGCCCGAGTTCTTGGAGTCGCTGCTTCACCAGCTCGCTCACGAGGTCGGGCAGGTCGTTGAAGCTCTTGTGAA
This sequence comes from Chloroflexota bacterium, assembly GCA_049324135.1. GTDB lineage: Bacteria > Chloroflexota > Anaerolineae > Anaerolineales > Villigracilaceae > JAABUE01. The sequence goes on along the minus strand of JBMOMO010000107.1, from coordinate 288 downwards.
GCTGGGCCTTGAGCTTCTGCGACTCGCGCATGAGCAGTACGTTGCTGCCGGCGACATAGGCCAGGAGACCGAGGCCGGCGCCCCATAGCGGTCCGAGGAGGAGGGTCGCGGCCAGCGTCAGGCCGAGGGATCCGAAGGTCAGGATATTGCGCATCGGTACTTGCCTTGCAGGAATTGCGATAGGTCAACGGCTTGCATCTGTCACCTGCAGGCCTTGCGTATCGGGGCAGTGGGAGGAGGCGGTCCGGCACGCGAGGGGGGCCGGTGCCTGTGCGAGATCGGCTTGGG
>JBMOMO010000106.1:0-2646 GCA_049324135.1 Chloroflexota bacterium | reverse complement strand
TGATGTTTCGCGGCGTATCTCATTACGCTTTCACCCAATTTGCAATCTCCTGCAATACCGTTCTCAAATCCTGTTGGATATTTCCAGACAGGGAAGATTCATGAACTTTTCCGCGTTCATCGTGAAAATGGTGCGGGGCGCTGGAAAGATGGTTGTAGTGAGGAGCATTGTCCCAGCGCAGGAGAGGAACGGTAGTAAAAACCTGGTACGCGTAATCCTGAAATTCTGGCTCGACGTGAATCCAAATCTGGAGCTGATGGCTTTTCAGCAACTGACAGCGAATTTTGACTTCCAGTTTTCCCGATGGAGTTTCGTCAATGTGAACCACGCGCGTGTTTTTGACCAGCGCGTTTGTCCGTAGTATGCCTAAAACATCATCAACGAGCGCGCTCATGGAGCAGATCCTGATAGGTCTTCTGCCAGTCCGCTAACAAGGAACGGGCAGAACGCCACGCCAGCCAGTCATCTTCCTGCGCGGGTTTGGCGTTACCTTTCAGGCGCGCCGTGAACTTGTCGAAATCCACCCCGTACTTGTTCTCCATTTTTCGGATTCGGCGGCGGTAATAAGTGATCTTGCTGCGTACGGTAGAGACGGCCATATCCCACAGGGCATCTTCCACGGTGGGATAGCGTTTCGCCGCCACCAGCGAATTCGCGACTTTATTCAACACTACATGAGAATAGGTATTAAGCGCCATTTTGAAACCTTTCCAAAATTATACACCTGTTGAATCATCCCATCGGCATGTGGTGTTTCGCGGCGTAGTGACCCGTGATGAAGTGATACAACTGGCGCTCCAAATCAAACTCTTCGAACTCTCACAGCCTTCTCGGTAATTACACTGAACGATGAAAGCAATTCGCTTCCATGCGCTGAAATCGCCAACGAGACAATCTGCGCTTTTTCCTGCGAGGGAAGTCCCGCAAGGCGATACAAGACGATCCCGCGCTTGACATATCCCTGGCGGAAGATCAATTCGCCAAAATCCTTGTCGGCGGTCAGAAGCAGGGTGTCTTCGTCGGCCGCCAAAGTCAGTACCTCTTCATCCATGATCCCTGGGGACATTTCTGCCACATAGCCAACATCATGTCCATCGCTCCTCAAGCGCAGGACGATATCGCTTGCCACACTCTCATCGGCTAATATTTTCATTAGACCAACTCAGAAATGGGATACACAACGTCGGCACGCAGGGCTTCCCGCGCAAAATTCAAAGCGGCTTGGATGCCTTCTTTCGTCAGGCGCGGATGGGCTTTCAGTAATTGCCCAAAAGATTCACCCGCCGAAAGTTCCTCGAGAATCAGGTCAACGGTAATGCGAGTTCCTGAGACAACGGGCTGTCCCATCATCACTTTTGGATTTGAAACGACAATTTGTTCAGCCATTTTTATTTTCCTTTCTTTGTGACACTTCGTGTCCTTCGTGGTCAAGGTTCTTATCCCATCGGCATGTGGTGTTTCGCGGCGTAGTGACCCGTGATGAAGTGATACAACTGGCGCTCCAGATCGGTCAGCAAACTGGACGCGCCGAAGCGGAACAGGTCATTCTTCAGCCACTCGTCGCCGAGTTCTTCCTTCATCAGGAATTGCCAGTTCATCGCCTGCTTGGCGCTGCTGATTCCGCCCGCGGGCTTGAAGCCGATCTTGCAGCCGAAGCGGTCGAGATAGTCGCGGATGGCGCGCGTCATGACGAGGCTCACTTCCAGCGTGGCGTTGACCGATTCCTTGCCGGTCGAAGTCTTGATGAAGTCCGAGCCTGCCATCATTGCAACCAGACTGGCTTGATAGACCTGCTTCAATGTTCCCAAGTCGCCTGTTGCCAAAATCGTCTTCATGTGCGAGTCGCCGCAAGCCTCGCGGAACTGGCGAAGTTCATCGTAGAGGGAACGCCAGTCGCCGGTGAGAACGTAATTGCGGGCGATGACCACGTCAATTTCTTTGGCGCCCGCTTCCACGGCTTGCTCGATCTCCTGGATGCGCTGCGGGAGCGGAGTCTGTCCCGCGGGGAAACCCGTCGCAACGGAAGCAACTGGAATGTCCGTGCCTTGAAGCGCATGGATGGCGTCCGCGACGCGATTCGGGTAGACGCAGACCGCGCCAACGGTCACTCGCTCCTCGGTCAGGCCGAGGCGTTCCAGCATGTCGGGGCGGATCGGCTGTCTGGCCTTCGCGCACAGACGCGCGACTCGTCCGGGGGTGTCGTCCCCGCCGAGGGTGGTCAGGTCAATGCAGGTGACGGCGCGCAACAGCCAGGCGGCCTGCCATTCTTTTTTCACGGTGCGACGGGCGGGCAACTGCGCCACGCGTCGCTCCACCGCGCTCTTGTTGATGTGCGCGCCCATCACCCAGTCCAGGTCGAGGGGCGCGCCGGGGTTGCGATTGTTTTTGGAAGCCATAGGAACTCCAGTCTCGGTATCTGGCTTCATTATACAGCGGATGTGGGAGATGGAGAAATGTCCGAAATGACCATCCAAACCCGCTGGCCAGGGTTGCCATTCCCGCGTCCAGGCCAGGATGCGCGCAGACTATGATAAAATTGCGCTTGCAATCCTGGGCATTCGCCAGGACATTCGCCCCCGTAGCTCAGTGGACAGAGCGTCGGCCTCCGGAGCCGAAGAGGACAGTTCGAGTCTGTCCGGGGGTACT
>JBMOMO010000105.1:0-2671 GCA_049324135.1 Chloroflexota bacterium | reverse complement strand
CCGTGCGTGTCGGCGGTCAGCAGGTGGAGCGTGAGCCGGTCGCGCAGGGCGGCGATGCGTTTGGCGAGGCCGTCCACCAGTACGCCATCTATCGCCAGGGTGCCGTTCACGTCCGTGACGAGGTGTTGCAGGCGCAGGGAACCGCGCCCGGGGATGGTCAATTCGATCATGGGCCTATTATAGTCCAACTGGCCTGTGGTGGTAAAATCCAGCCATGACCCATGCCGAAACGATCGCTTCCCTGATCCACGCCAAGGCCTCCCAGGTGGAGGCCGCTGTCCGCCTCTTAGATGAAGGCAACACTGTCCCCTTCATCGCCCGCTACCGCAAGGAAATGACCGGCTCGCTCGACGACGAGCAGGTGCGCATCGTCGCGGATGAGATCGCCCGCCTGCGCGCCATGGACGAGCGCCGCGCCGCCATCCTGAAGTCCATCCAGGAGCAGGGCAAACTGACCGGCGAACTCAAGTCCACTATCGAAGCCGCCGCGACCATGACCGCGCTCGAAGACCTGTACGCGCCTTATAAACCCAAGCGCCGCACGCGCGCCAGCATCGCCCGCGAAAAGGGACTGGAAGGGCTGGCCGAACACATCCTGCGGCAAAGCCTCACCGACCGCACGGTGGAAGACATCGTCCGCGAGTTCTACCTCAACGAGCAGGTGACTACGGTCGAGGAAGCCCTGCAGGGCGCGCGCGACATTGTGGCCGAGATCATCAGTGACAATGCCAACGTGCGTTCAGCGACGCGCGAAAAGGCGCTGAAATTCAGCAAAGTGACCGCCGAGAAAGTGGAAGACGCAGCCGATGGGAAGCGCGTCTACGAGAGTTATTACGCCTTCGAAGCCCGCGTGGACCGCTTGCAGCCGCACCAGGTGCTGGCGATCAACCGCGGCGAAAAAGAAGGCGTGCTGAAAGTGCGCGTCCACATCGCCGAGCGCGATTGGTTGAATCCCATCCAGGCCGAGTTCGAAACGGACATCCTCAGCCCGTTTGCAGACCAACTCGAAGAAGCCATCCAGGATTCCGCCGAGCGCCTGCTGTTGCCGGCCATCGAGCGCGACGTGCGCCGCGCGCTGGGCGAAAAGGCCGACGGCCACGCTATCAACGTCTTTGCCACCAACCTGCGCGCCCTACTCGGTCAGCCGCCGCTGGCCGGTCATACCGTGCTGGGCATTGATCCAGGCTTCCGCACCGGCTGCAAGGTGGCCGTGGTGGACCCGACCGGCAAATTACTCGACACCGGTACTATTTACCCGCATGAACCCAAGAACGACTGGGGGGGCGCGCTGCAAACGCTCGCAGGGATGCTCGACCGCCACCATGTCACCCTCATCACCATCGGCAACGGCACCGCCTCGCGGGAAACAGAAAAACTGGTCGCAGGGCTGACCCGTGATGCGGAAACAGGTAAACAGGTAGACAAGGACAAACGAGACGCGCAGCGCGCAACAAAATACCTGATCGTCAACGAAGCCGGCGCGTCGGTGTACAGCGCCTCATCCCTCGCCCGCGCCGAATTCCCCGACCTGGACGTTTCCATCCGCGGCGCGGTCTCCATCGCCCGCCGCGCCCAGGACCCGCTGGCCGAACTGGTCAAGATCGACCCCAAATCCATCGGCGTCGGCCTGTACCAGCACGATGTGGACCAGGCCGCCCTGGGGCATGCCCTGGACGGCGTGGTCGAGAGCGTAGTCAACGCCGTCGGCGTGGACGTCAACACCGCCAGCCCGGCCCTGCTCACCCACGTGGCGGGCGTCGGCCCCAAACTGGCCGCGGGCATCGTCTCCCACCGCGACGCCAACGGCGCCTTCCGCTCCCGCGAGGGGCTGCGGGACGTCCCCGGCCTGGGCCCCAAGGCCTTCGAGCAGGGCGCCGGATTCATGCGGATTCGGGACGGGATCAACCCGTTGGACGCCTCCGCCATCCACCCGGAATCCTACCCCATCGCCGAAGCCGTGCTCGCTCGCGCCGGACTTGCGCCTGCTTCCGCTATCCAAGAGCGGATTCCCGCCCTCGAAGCCCTGACCGCCAAAACCCCGCCCGAGGCGCTGGCCGCCGAACTGGGCTGCGGCCTGCCCACGCTGCAAGACATCCTCGAGCAACTCGTCCGCCCGGGGCGCGACCCGCGCGCCGATACGCCCGTTCCCATCCTGCGCTCGGACGTGCTGAAAATGGAGGACCTGGTCACGGGCATGGTCCTGAAAGGCACCGTCCGCAACGTGGTGGACTTCGGCGCGTTCATGGACATCGGCGTCAAGCAGGACGGCCTGCTGCACAAGTCCCAGGTCCCGCACGGAACCGTCTTGAAGGTCGGCGACATCCTGGACGTGGAAATCCTGAAGATCGAGCCGGAACGCGGGCGCATCGGGCTGGGCTGGGTCAAAAAATAGACCGCGTATGGCGCTTGCTTACCAATCGATCACCTGCCACACCGCCTGGTGGCGCCTGGCCGCGCCCGGCGACGGCGACGCCATCCGTCGGATTGCGGCCGCTACGGGCGTCTTCAACGCCGTGGAAGTACAATGCGTGGCCGACATCTGGGAGGAATACCTGCGCCTGGGCGTCGAGGCCAGCGGTTATACGTTTTTCGTCGAGCGGGAGGGGGAAGACGTGCTCGGCTTTGCCTGCGTCGGGCCGCGCGCGCTGACCGACCGCGTCTACGACCTGTA
>JBMOMO010000104.1:0-20153 GCA_049324135.1 Chloroflexota bacterium | reverse complement strand
CAAGTCCAGCAGGAAGTGTTTCGGTTGTTAATTGACCACGTCGTTGTCGGAGAAAATGAGATCGTGATCAAGCACATCGTTCCGACTGACGATGATTGTCGTTTGAAACCAGGACGTAGATAAACACTGATGAAAACCGATTCTCGATAACTCGAAAGCGGCTTCCCATTTTCCGGGAAGCCGCTTTTTGATTGGGACTCGCGCTTGCCTAATGGATTTCTCCCCTGTACTCGCCCTCCACTTTATCCGCCCAGGGGTAGATTTCGGTTCCCCTGGCCGCCTCGCGGATGGCGGGGTCGTCAGAGTAATGCCCGCGCTTTTCGGGCGGAAGAAGCGCGGCGATGTGACGCATGATCTCATGCCCGATCTCGTCCAGTTGCCGGCGGCGTTCCCGCCCGCGCCCGCTGACCTTGAAGGGGCCGAACGGTTCGCCGATGCGGAGCGTGACTTTGGCGCGTTGGCCTCTTTTCAGGAAGGGGAAGATGTCGTTCAGGCCGTGGATGCCGACCGGCAGCAGCGGCGCGCCGGTCAATGCGGCCAGGAAGGCCGCGCCGGGGCGCGCCGGTCGCAGCACCTCGGCCCAGTTGCCGGCCTCCGGGAAGATGCCCAGGACGCCTCCCTGTTTGAGGATGGCCTCAGCAGCCTTCAGGGCGTAGGTCGAGCCGGTGCCGCGATAGAGCGGGTAGTAGCCCCACAGCCAGGGGATGGTCCGCACCCAGCCGGGCGCGTGCGCAAATTCTGCCCCTCCCAGGAATTCGATCGGCCAGCGCGCGATCCGCACGAACGTGACCGGGTCGATGTAGGAGAAATGGTTGCCCACCAGCAGCAGGGGGCCTTTCTTGGGCAGGTTCTCCCGCCCGATGATCTCCATCCGGCTGGTCAGCGCAAAGGCCGGCACGGACAAGAGCCGTAAAAAGGCGCGCAGCAGCCTGCGGCGCGGGTATTTGAACTCGGTCTGCGGCGTCATGTTCAGTCTGCGGCTGCCTGTTCGATGGCTACCTGGCGGGCGCGTTTTTCATTGACGAGCAATAAGATCAGCAAGCCGGTGAACAGGAAAATAGCAATCGTGACAATGCCCGCCCGTTGGCCGTATTGTTCAGCCAGCCTGATCCCAACTCCCTGGCTCTCGAAGTACTGCGCCGTACGGTAGGCCAGGATGCCGAAGATGGTCGGGCCGATGAACGAGGACGATTTGCCCGCAACGGCGAAGAAACTGAAGAATTCGGTGGTCTTGTTCTCCGGGGCGAACAGGCTGGTCATGGTGCGGCTCAGGGACTGCACGCCGGTCAGCGCAAAGCCCGCTAACGCGCCGATGAAGAAATACCCGGTCAGGCTCTGGTTGAAGATCATCCAGATGACAGCGACGATCATCAGCAGGATGGACCACACCAGGGCCGGTTTGAAACCGACCTTTTCGCCCAGGATGCCGAACAGGTACGCGCCAATGGCGCTGGTGATCTGTACGATAATCATGAAGATGATCAGTTGGGTCTGGGTCATGCCGAACAAGACCGCGCCGATGATGGCGGCAAAGTCCAATGCCATCAGGATGCCGTCGTTGTAGACCAGGAAGGAAACGATGAATTTAATGAACTCGCGGAAGCGGCGCACGGCTTTGAAGGTTTTCAACAGGCGCTTCACTGCCAGGCTGAGATAGGTCTCGCCAGGGGGCAACGCCCGTCCCTCGCGGCGTTCCTTGATCCATAGGAAGAGCGGCAGCGTGGACAGGATGAAGAACAGCGCGGTGAAGGCAAACGAGCCGCGCACCACCAGCGGGTCGTTTTTGCTGATCACAATGGCGGGCAGGATGAACAACAGGCACACGATGCCGCCCACCGAGCCGATGGCCCAGCCGTTGCCCGAAACGCGCCCGATCTCTTCTGGCTCAGCAATATCCGGTAACAGCGCGTTGTAGAAGACCTGCCCGCCCCGGTAGCCGATCTCTGCCAGGATGAAGAATAACATGCCGGTAAAAATATTCCCCTTTTCCACGAAAAAGAGCAGCGCCGTGAAGACCCACGAAAGCGCGGAGAACACGAACAGGATGCGCTTCTTGGCGGCGCTGTAATCGGCAATGGTCCCCAGGAAGGGGGAAATGATGGCAACCACCAGCATGGCCGCGCCGAGCGAGAAGCCCCACAGCCGGGAGCCCTCTGCCCCGCCGACCACCTGTCCCTTGAAATAGGCCGAGTAAACCGCCAAAAGGATCACAGCCGCATAGGCTGAATTCCCAAAATCATATAGATACCAGGCCCAATGGTTGCGGTTCCTGTTTTTGTTTGCCAGTGCATTTACAGTCATGGATACCTCTGCGGTGTGGGATAAGTCAATTCTACTAGTTTAACAGCCTTTTGGGGTAGAAGTTATGTTCTTTTTGTTAATCTGTGGTTAAAAATCCTGATTCTGATAGATGTTGTGGCCAGCCCATGCAGCCCGACAAGGAAGTGGAAATCAGCAAGTTGTTTTGACCACCGTTTGCGCTACAGCGGGGTTCCCTGTTGCCTGGTTCTTTTTTCCTGCTTGTAGGCTGCCTGCCGGGTTGTATAATGGTCTTGTAGATGGTCGCCTGCCGAGGGCGGGCGCTCGATAATCGTTGGTGGAGGAGGAGAGCATGGAAACAAAGATGGTCGTTCGTCGCTTGTTGGTAACGCTGGCGGCGGCGTCCCTGCTGGCGTTCGCCAGTTCCTGCCGTTTGGGGCGCAGTACTGCCAGTTCCGCGCCGCCGCCCCAGGCGGGGAGTGCGCCGGAAATGGGCCTGCCGGGTGTAAGCGGGGTGGCGCTTTTCCAGGATGATTTCCAGGACGGGCGGGCGGATGGTTGGACGGTCAACAGCGCCTGGGACGTGCAGCAATCTGGGGACGTATACGTCTTCCGTGCCGAAGGGCAGGGCGGCGCGTGGGTGAACGGCGGCCAGGCCTGGCGGGATTACGCCTTCCGGGCCGGCGTGCGCGTGGAGGCCGGGAGTCTGTTCCTGAGTTCGAACTTGAGCCAGGCCGGGCGTTACCTGCTGCACTTGCGTTCAGACGGGGCATACTTATTGAAGGAGCAACCAGCCGGGAACTATACCCTGCTGGCGCAGACCGGCCCGCTGGCTGCGAATGCGCCGCATTCGGTCGCGATTGCCAGCCAGGGCGGCCACTTGCAGGTCTACGTGGATAATGTTTTGTGGATGGACTATACCGACAACGCGCCGCTGGCGGGGGGGACGGTTGCTGTCTCTGCCGTAGGTGGTTCTCGCGTGACGGTGGACAATGTGCTGGTGATGAGTTTGGGTTCGCCGCTGCCTGGCGGTATTGTGCAGGCGCCGCCGCCCAGCGTCGCCGCGCCCGATCCGGCCGTCCTTGCCCCGCCTGACGGGGGCGGGCTGGAGGTGGTGGAAGTGGAACCGGAAGAAGCGCCGGTCGTGGACGAACCGTCCGGCGGGCAGCCCGACCTGAGGGTGGCAGGCGTGTCCATGCAGCCGCAAGCGCCGCAGCAGGGCCAGCCGATGGTAGTGGCCGTGACGGTGCAGAACGTGGGCGACGGGCAGGCGGGCGCGTTCAACATCCGCTGGAACCCGGAGGGCGCGAATTTCGTGGGCTGCAGTTGGGACGTGTTTGGTTTGCCGCCCGGCGAAGCCGTAGACATGCTGTGCGATTACCAGGGTTATCCCCAGGCGGGCAACTTCAACTGGGGCGTGACCGTCGACGCGGATGGCGAAGTAGCCGAGTCTGATGAGGGCAACAACCGCCAGTCGGGCGAGATCGCCGTCGCTGCGGCGGTAGCGCAGGAACCGCCTCCCGCGCCTACCGGCTGCCGCGTCTCGGGCTGGTCAATGAATAGCGTCACCATCGCCTGGGACTTTCCCGGCGATGAAGCCAATATCGAAGGCTTTGGCGTCTACCAGGGAACCACCAGCCTGGAGCAGTGGGTCGGGCCGCCGTCGCGCGAGGCTACCATCGGCAACCTGCAACAGGGCGTCCAGTATCACTTCGACGTGCGCGCCTACAACGACGCGGGTGAATCGGGGGTGGATGCCTGTTTCGTGGATACGACCCCGCAATGATGGCATGATTATCTTCCGCATCACCGCCCTGACCGATGAAGTTGTAGAGGCCTTTGCGCGCCTGATCCCGCAATTGAAATTGTCCCTCCCGCCGCTTTCGCGGGAGGGACTGGCGCGCTTGCTGGCTTCGGATGCCTCTGTGCTGCTGGCAGCCCGCTATCCGGACGAGCGCGCGCCCATCGTGGGATTGTTGACCCTGATCGTGTACCGCGTCCCGACCGGCGTGCATGCGCGCATCGAAGACGTGGTGGTGGACGAGACCATGCGCGGGCAGGGCATCGGCGAGGCGCTGGTGCGACGCGCGCTACACATGGCGCAAGAAGCCGGGGCAGACGGCGCGGCGCTCACCTCCAACCCCAAACGCGCAGCCGCCAACCGCCTGTACCAGCGCCTGGGCTTCAAGCGCTGGGAGACGAACCTGTATTTCTACGAGTTTGGGTGACGGGTCACCCCGCGATTTGCGTATACGCCTCGATGCGTTTCTGGGAGTAATTCCGCAATCCGGTACATGATTTCATCGGTTGCTTCGCGCAAGACCTTTTCCCGTCCCTTGCCGCTCAAGGGTGGCGGCATATAGGATGGGCCTGCGGTGATCGTGATCTGCAAACGTTGCAGGCGTTTCAGGCTGGCGCAGACATCCTCGTCCTCTGTCCCTGTAATGGCAACCGGGACGATCGGTACGCCCGCTTTGCTGGCCAGGTAAACCACACCTGGTTGACCGGGAAGCAGGCCGCCGCTTTTCGAGCGCTGCCCTTCTGGTGTGATGACCAGCACGCCTCCCTTCGCCAGTCGCGTCATCATCTCGCGCATGGCAGCGTAATCCGTTCCTTTGCGCTTGAGCCAGGTGACGCGCAACAGACGCCCCATCAAACCAAAGAGAGGGTGGGACTTGTATTTGTCTGTCATCGGGTGAATGATATCGTCATATTCAAGGGCATACAGTACCAATAAGGTATCCAACCGGCCCAGGTGATTGGCCGCAATGACAAAATTACCCAGTGGCAGGTTATCCATGCCGGTGATCTGCACGTTGGCAACCAGGTCGAGGATCAGACGGCTTATTAAGCGGGCGAACCGAAGGCTCATGGAATCATTTTACCGATCCAGGGGGCTGTATTCCTGGTAGCCTATTTCTTCACAGTTTCCAGCACGGCGGTGGTTGTCTTTCCATCTGATAATGTGACGATGTACTCTGCGTCCAGGCGACCGTCGCCGATCTTTCCCGTGTAGGTCATGCCGGGAATCATGCCTCCGGCCAGGTTCTCGAACGTGCCTACGATGTTGCCATTGGCGTCGATGGTCACATCCATCGCGCCGAACAGCACATTGGTTCCAGACAGGTGGGCTCCGCTGTCATCATATTTTGTGGTGATCGTGGCGGGCGGGGGATCGTTGAGTCCCAGGTAATTGCCGCCGAAGTCCAGTGTCAACGTGGCGGTTTTGGTGGGTTCATCGGCAACGATGGTGATGACCGCCGGACCAGTTGCGCCGGTCGACTGGTTCGTCCAGGCGCCTTCATAGACGCCGACGATCTTGTTTACATCGAACTTGCCGGCAGCCGCAGCCTCTGGGCTGGGCGCGGCTTGGGGGGCGCAGGCGGCCAGGGCCAACGCCAGGGTAATCAGGGACAGGAACAGGTTTTTTTTCATGGTTCTCCTTGTTTATGGAACGATTTGATGTGAGCGTCTAATCCGAGCCAAAGCCTTCGTGGGAGGCGGTTTTCCCGTCCCTTCTGTGTACCCTGGCTGGAATATGACCATTGGGGGTTAATCCGATCCGATAGTGAAGTTGGATGTTGTTGCCTTGTAAGAATTGAACGTCGAACAGATGTACGACCAGCGCAGCCAGGTAGGGTAATTCCACCAGACTGAGCGGACGTCCCAGGCAGGTATGCGCGCCGCCGCCAAAGGGGAAGTACGTCCAGGGGGTGATTGGTTGCAAGAAGCGTTCAGGTTGGAAGCGTTCGGGCATGTCGAAGTAACGGCTGTTGCGCTGTGTGACCCACGAACTGACGAAGACGTTCGTCCCGGCCGGCAGGTCGAAGCCGCAAACGCTCGAGGGCTCGAATAACTCGCGGGTGTTGAGCCAGCCTCCGGTGGGGAAGAGGCGCAGCGTCTCGTGTAGGGCGAGGGCGGCGTAACCGCGGGCCGCTTCCTCGAGCGGGCTTGTCCGTGCATCCTTGCAAAAAGCCTCGAAAGCGGATGGGTTCTGGCTGAAGAGGTGGAACATCCACACCAACGCCGCCATGCTCGTATCGAGGCTGGCGCTGATCATCGTAAGCGTCTGGTCGTATTTTTCCTGGGCAGGCAGGGAATCGAGTACGCGGGTGAGCGGCGTGGACTGCCAGTGCGCCCACATGTATTCGAGGGCTTCATCCACAATGGGGTGACGCACGCGCCCGGACTCGAAGTAGTGACCTTCGGGCAGCATGGCGCGCCCGAGGAAAGTCTCCGAGCCGCGCGCAAGGACGCCGAGCAGTTCGTGTGTCTCGCCCGGCGTCAGGCGGGTCAATCCATATACAGCGCGGATGGTGGCCTGGTAGACCAGGTCGAACAGGGCCGCGGCCAGGTCGATTTCACCTTCGCGCCATTCGTCAAGCAGGCTGGGCGCATCGCGTGTGATGATTTGCATGTAGAACTTTTGCGCCTCGGCGTTGAATGCGGGGAGCAGGATGCGGCGCATAACGCGGTGGCTTTGCCCTTCAGAGACAAGCGCACCATTCCCCAGCCAGCGTGAAAAAACCTTGAAGAATCGTCCGCGCCCGATGGCATTGTGCGTGAACGTCCATTGGATCAGGTCAGGTTTGTTGACAAAAAACACGTCGCGTTTGCCCAATTTGAGGAAGACGTAATCTTGCCCGACGCCGAGTTCGTACAGGGTTTCCAATGGGTTCGTGGAAAGGTCAATAGGTATGGCTTGTGCAAACATCTTTGCTTTCTATCGCGTTGGATTTACCTGGCTCGTTTCACAATACGCGCTAGTGGCGTCGTGGAACGGAGAAGGATAAAGCCAAACAAAAGAACAACGATTGCCAGGATGCTGATGTAAATAGCCCACGTGCGGATGGGGGAGGGGGCTTCGGGTTGCGCTGTGATGACGAGCGACGCTGCGCGGTCGACGCGAAAGCCTTCGGGTGTTTTGCCTGTGACGATGATTTCGACGCCGTGCAAGCCGGTTTGCGCGGGGGTGAATACAGCCGTGAATTGATCGTTGGAGGCGGTGAATTCGATTTCCTTTCGAGCGCCGTCCGGTAACAGGATGCGTACCCGCGCCGCCTCGATCTGTCCACCATCCAGGTCGGCGGAGAACATCACGGGTTGGCCGATGGCAGGCAGCAGTTCATCCGCTTGCGCGTTGAGCCTTGCGCCGCCCGTGAAGCGGGCATACAAGGCGTAGTCTGCGCCGCTGGCAGGGGTGCGCTCGGAGGTGGAAAGGGTTATCATCCATTTGCCGGGCTTGGGAGACTCAAAGCCATAGCCGAGGTACAGCATGGTCTCAGGCTCGGTGATGACAATGCCCTTGTTCTCCAAATCGAGTTCGAGCGTTTTGCCGCTGGCGCCCTGCACCGAAATTTGCAGCGACCGGGTCGAGTCGTACAAACCAAAACTTGCCACGTTCACGCCGCTGTCAATTTCGATTGGGATGGAGGTCGAAGCGCCTTTTTCGAGGCGGCCTGAAAAGGTCTGGGTGAATTGCCCGGGCTTGGGAGCGGGAGCAGGTTGGGAGGCGGGGGAAGCGGCGAAGTTGTCCCTGGGGGTTTGCAACAGCGGCAGGACGAATCCCCGGAAGGTTTGTTCGTCTGTGGCGAGTAAGTTGTGTTCCAAGGGCGGCAAGCCCGCAAGTTGGAGCGCAATCGTCTCCACGCTTGCCTGCGAGACAGACGAATCGGATGGTACATCGGAGCAGGGCGAGAAGGCCGGCTCTGTGATGAATGCGCCTGCTACCGCATGGAATGGCACACCGCGCGCGTTTGTGACCTGTGGGTTGAAGATCTCGTCCAGGTAGGCGGGGTGTAGTTCGAGGCTGGCCGGCAGGAAGAACCCCAGGGATGCCAGCAGGCCGCCGCACGAAGAGCCGCCATTGGGTGTGCCGAGCATGATCAGTTGCGCTACGTCGTCCTCGGTCATCAATTGGTGGATGTAATAGCGTGAAACCAGGCCGCCCATGCTGTGCGCGATCAAATCCACCTGCTCTGCGCCGGTAGCGTTTTTGACGCCTTCGAGATACACGCCCAGTTGGGCAGCGTTCTCTGCAATGGTGAGCGTGGGCGCGGCGGGATCTGTCAGGTTGCCCATGTCCAGTTTCCCTTCGAATTGGCCGTCGCCGACCGCGTAGCCTGGGATGCCGGCGGCCGCAAGATACCCAAGATAAGGGCTGAATTTGCTCGCAGTGGAAATCAGCCCATGGACCAGCGCCACCGGGCGCGGCGAAACTTGCAGGACGGCCCCGCCCGCTTCGTTCCCCGCCTGGGCCTGAATCCTGCGCGAAGGAGTTGGTATCCCGCCTGTAGCCCAGGCCCAGCCAAGCGTCTCGATGGGATCGGTTACACAGGCTTTGTCGCCCCTGGCGATGACGCACGCGCTGATGCGTTCCCCGTCCAGGAAAAATTCCGCTTGGATAGCCGATGCAGCCGGTTGGGTCAGCGTGACGCGCAGCCGAACCCGGTTCCCGTCCACCGTTTGGGTAACGACTTGCCCCTGCGCGTCCAAAATTTCGACCAGGGGTGTCATCGTTTGCGCGTGGACAGGCGCTACGAGTAAAACCAAGAGTACGATGACCCACAGATTACGCATTGCCAAATCCCAGTTTTCGAAATGCAAACAGTAACGGAATGCCGACGAGCAGGTATACAGCAATATACAGGATGCCGCCCGGCCGGGCAGAAAAATCGAACAAGCGCAGGTATGCGAACGCGGCAATGGTCACGAAGGCGATCAGCCCGAAGGCGGCGAAACCATGATGGAGTACGGTCTCCAGGTTCTTTTCCCATAGGAAGGGCAGGGCCGCCAGCGCCAATGAAAAATAGAATGCGCCGAAACTCCGCAAGGTAAAGAGCGACATCACTTCGGGGAAGATCCCGCCATTCGTTCCCGGCCAGCCAATCTGGGCAGTCAATCCATAGATGCCCAGGAAACCGACGAACAGCACGAACGCCAGCGCAAGCCAACGGTGCAATGGTTGGACTTGCCTGCCTTCGCGATGGATGGATGGGCGCAGGCGCAGCCAGTCTGCCATTCCGGCCAGCGCAGTGATGACATTGATCACCAGCGTCGAAAGGTACAACCAGGCAATTGGGTGCGCGAGCGCCAGTTTATCGCGGAAGAAGAACACGACCATCATTTCACTGATCCCGAACAACCACAGGTAAAGCAGGGTGGTATATACCCTGCTCCAGGCCCAGCGGCGGGCGGCAAGATAGGCCAACCAGGCGTTGCCTAAGGCCCAGCCTCCAATTGTCATGCTCATGAACGGGGTGACTTTCCAGGCAAAGACCGGGGCAATTGGTTCCGGGAAAACATACAGCCAGAAACCGGTTACCCCATACAACAAGGCGGTGGTATAGGCGAGCCAGCGGGAGGTTTTCGAGAGCATAGCGAGTTTCCGTTTTGAAAGTAAGAGGGAGGAGCGGATGCTATTCCACTCCTCCAGGCGTCATCAAATTACTTAGCAGGAATGAGGAAGAAACCAGGCGGGCGCTTGCTTGGCGGCTGCCGGTTGCAGACTTCTGCAAAGCGGCTACAGAACGCGCCGCTGCCATTCTCACCGGCTCCGTTTTCCCCGCCTCCTTCTTCTTCCACGGGCGCTTCCTTCTCCGGGCCGCCTACCAGGCAGCCTAGCGGCTCGTTGCCTACTGCGTCGAAGCCCAGTGGCACGCGGCAGGTATTGTCCAGCGCCGCCAGCGCCTTCAATGGGTAATTGGGATTGCCCTTGTCGGGCGAGCCGGCCTCGATCTCGCTGAGCGTGTCGTGCAGGTAGAACTTCGCGGGATCCAGTCCCTGTTGGCCGTCGAAGGCGAACACGCTCCACATGAATTTTTCGTCGCCGCCGCGGAAGATCCATTTGCGGTATGCGATCTCTATCGAAGGTCTTTCACCCTCTACCAGCCGCGCCCACGCTAGGTCGGGATCGGTAGGGTGGATGCCCTGGCCCAGGTCGAAGATGATGCCGTCATAGCCGTTGCCTTCGAAGTCTTGATCTGGTCGGGTGGCGGTTGTCCCGCCGATGTCGCCGTCCAGGTCGGCCAGCACGACCACGTTTTCCGCCGAAAATTCGGTCGCGTAGGGCGGCAGCGCGGCTAACATCAGTTCTGCGCGTCCGTCTGCATCGCGGTCGATTTCCACGCCATACACGCCGTCCAGCGTTTGGGTTTCGGGGTTCAACCCCGTAAGGATGACGCTGATGTAGAAGAACTGGTCATCGCTGGTAATGCCAAAGTCCACGATGTCCAGGTGCGGCAGGTAGGCCATTTCGTTGGCTGTGAACGGGCGCTCGAACTGGTTCTTGCGGAAGTCATCGCCCCTTTGCACGTTCTTGTTCTCAGGCGTAGCGCTTTGCTCGTGGTCGTGAGCATATGCGCGAGGCCGCAGTCCGCCTGCCGGGATGGTGGTATGTACAATCGGTTCTTGTGTGGGAACGTCTGTTGGGGCCGGCTGTGTTGCCGGCGCTTGTGTAGGGGTCTCCTCCTGTGGGGTAGATGCGCCGCTTCCACATGCTTGCAGGAAAAGCGCAAACAGGACCAAGATGAAGATGGAATGTCTCATAGTGATTCTCCTTGTGATTGATTTTGAAAGTCTTTTTTGCGTTCTGACGTTATGCGCTGGATGAAGTCAACCAGTTCCCTGGCTGACGGGAGGCTGCGCCGCTGACCGGTCAAAACGAGAGCCGTATTTTGGTTCAGGTCGAATGCAATCCCAACGCTCTGTACGCAGCGGAGAAGCAGGTTGACCACGACAGGTGTTTGGGGCGCGTTCACGTCGAAGATGACTACTTTTGGGCATTCGCCTTCCAAAAGGGACGGGGCATCCTGATCGACCGAATCGAGATGAAGCACGCGCAGTTTCGTTTGATCCTTGAGGCTGGCATACAAACCCAGGATGAATACCGAATTACCCAAAAGAAGAACGCTGTTTTGTGTTTTCATTATTTGGATATATAAGATGATAATAATCTATATAGGGCGTTTTTCCAATGTCCGCACGGACAGTCGCGAGGCAAAAAAAGTACAGTCTCGATCCTTCGAGACTGTACTTTGGCGCAGGGATGGTAGTTCTTACTCGGTTGGTTTGGTTTTTTCAGGCGGCAGCAGTCCCGCGCGGGCAGCGTAAGCAATCACCTGGGCGCGGTTTTCCAGGTGCAGGCGCAACAGGATCTGCCCCATATGATATTTGATGGCGCGTTCGGTCAGGAACAGACTTTCGCCTACTTGTTTATATGTGAGTCCCTGGGCAACCAGTTGGAGCACCTCCAGTTGCCGTTTGGTGAGTTGATGGGCAGGCTGGTCGCTTTTGCCTTCTTTTTTGCCCGCCAATTCCTGCAAGATCATTTGCGAGAGACTGCGGGAGAGGGGCGCTTCACCGCGCGGGATGCCATCCAGCAGGTCGAAGAACTCGTCTGCGTCCAGGTTTTTGAGCAGGTAGCCGGATGCGCCGCTCTTGATGGCCTGGAACAGGTCGTCGCTGTCATCGGACATGGTCAGCATCACGATCTTGGTCTCGGGCATTTCCGTTTTGATGAGGCGCGTGGCCGTCAGCCCGTCGCAACGCGGCATCTGCACGTCCATCAGGATGACATCTGGCCGCAGGGCGCGCGCCTTGGCGAGCGCCTCGAAACCGTCGCTGGCAGTATCCAGCACCTGGATGCCGCGCGAAAGCAACAGGTTTTTCAAACCTTCCAGGAACAGGGCGTGGTCGTCTACCAGCAGGATTTTCATTGCGTTCCCCCATCGGGTAATCGTGGGATGCTGAGGGTCAGGCGCGTCCCTTTGCCGGGGGCAGATTGCAGGTCCAGTTTCGACCCGATCCCTTCTGCCCGTTCGCGCATGATCCGGCTGCCGAAATGTTCTCCCTGCCCGGGTGGGAAAGTTTCCGGGTCGAACCCGATCCCGTCATCTGCTACGGTTATCTCGGTCCACCCTGCCGCTTGGCGGATGCCCACTTGCGCTGAACGCGCATGCGCATGTTTGCGGACGTTATTGAGCGCCTCTTGCACGATGCGTAGGATGTGCGCTTGTGTGGCGGGCGGGAAGCGGACTTCAGCCTCGGGAGCGTCCAGGGTTACCGGGATGCCATAGTTCCGGCTGAACCGCGCTATGTATTGTTCCAGGGTTGGAATGAGCGCCTGCCCAGACGCCAGGCTGCTCTTTGCGCTGTAGATAAAATCGCGCACATCGGCCTGGGCTTCTTGGGATACCTGTACAAGGCGCGTCAGTTGGGTGTCCACAGTCTCTATTTTACCTTGCGCCGCGAAGCCGCGCAGCGCCTGTAATTGCAGGATGATATAGCCAAGTACCTGTCCGAGGCTGTCGTGCAATTCCCGCGCCAGTCGTTCGCGTTCTTGCAGGATGGCCATGGCGTGTTGTTGCTGGAGCAGTTCGGACTGCGTGCGTTTGAGTTCCGTCATCTCGCGGAAGACAATGGCCTGGCCGAAGGTTCGGCCGCGGCGGTCGGCCAGGGGGGAGATGTGGACGTCGAAATCCTTCTGCCTCCCGGCGCGCTCCAGGGAGATCTCTGTGCGGGTGGGAGCGAGTTCTTCTCCCGGCCGGAAATGGGCGGGCCATTCGGCCATCACTTCGCCAATCTGCCTCCCAATGGCCTTTCCTGTTGAAAGCCCGAACAGACTTTGCGCGGCCGGGTTGACGTCCACGATGCGCTTCTGTGCGTCCAGGACGACCACAGCGTCGCCCAGCCCTTCGATGACGGTTGCGCGCGCAATGGGAACGATATCGAACAGACGAAACCCCTGGATGCCGTACAGGATGGAAAAGCCAAACAGCGCCGTGGACCAGGGCGTGAGGTTGAGCAACCGCGCCTGGAATTCCACTGAAGTGTTGATCGAGTTGACGAGCGCCACCACCCAGAAAAGCACCCCGCCGAACAGGACTGCGCTGGCCTGGGCGCGATACAGGCGCGGCGCGCGTAAGAATGCCTGGACCAGGAGCAGGAACGCCAACACGCCCAGGATATACGAGTAGATGGCGTTCACTGCAGACCAGACGCCTCGCTCCCAGCGCAGGAGGGACAGCCCGTTGGCAGTTTCCATCCACATTTTTTCCCAAAACAGGCCATGCCAGTCGTTCGTCCAGATCAGCAGCAGGGTAATACCTGGAATGACGGCCAACAAGCCCAGGTTACGGCGGTTGAGCCAGGAATGCCTGCCGGTGTATTGAATTGCGAACACCAGGAACGCGCTTGGTTCGATGGCGATGCCCAGGTATACGATCTTGACCCCGATGAATTGGGTAGCCGCATCTGCGCCTGCCCAGCGTATCGTGTAGCCAATCATCCAAAGCGCGACAGCGGTCATTGCCAGGCCAAACGGCAATGCGCCTGGCGCAGCACGCCGATTCCAGGCAAGCAGCGCAATAACCGCGCAAATGGCGGCAGAGACCAGTAAAGTTACCGTGTAGGGGGAAGGCTGCCAGGACATCATGGATAGGTCTAATGCGAGAATTCCTGTAATACTACATGGAATGGAAAGGTCTGTCAATTGCCATGTGTAAAATGGGTGTGATGCGTGTTGTTTTGATTTCCAATTTTGCTTATTGCCTAAAACGAGTTTTCTTGTATACTTATGATAGAGATTCATCTGGGTAAAAAGAAGTTTGCGGGTAGAGAATTGTATGAAACAAGTCGTTATCGAAAACCCGGTCATCAACTCACCTTTCGAAGAACCTCGTCGTCACTTCAAGTTTACGGAAGACGGCATCACAGACGAGGTGGTCGAAGGACGCCGTATCAGCCAATATTTCGTGCCGATTCCGCGCGCGAAAAAGAAAAGCCCGAAGCAGTTATCCTTCGAGACCGAATGGACCGCTGACCGCGTAGAGGAAAACAAGGACATCAATCGTATTCGCGAGCGCGTGGAAATCTGGCGCAGGGGCGGATATGTGGGCATCACAAAAACAACGGCGCGATTATTGGAATACTGGAAACGCGAAAGCCGTGAGCGCAGGTTGTTTTTCTGCCAGATCGAGGCTTTGGAAACGGCGATTTGGATCACGGAGGTCGCGCCGAAGTATGGCGAGGCATGGGTGGAAAATTTGTTGCGCGAGAAGAATGCGCAATCCAATCCGCTGCTGTATCGAATTGCGTTCAAGATGGCAACGGGATCGGGCAAAACGGTTGTCATGGCAATGCTGATCGCATGGCAGGCGTTGAACAAGATCGCCAACTTGCAGGACGCGCGTTTTTCGGATACGTTCCTCATCGTCACGCCGGGCATCACCATTAAAGATCGTCTGCGCGTGCTCCTGCCCAATGACCCGCAGAACTATTACAAGCAGCACGATATTGTCCCCGCTGACCTGCTGCCTGAATTGGATAAGGCCCGGTTTGTCATTACGAATTTCCATGCCTTCAAGATGCGCGAACGGGTGGCCGCGGGAAAATTGACCAAACAACTGCTCCGTAGTAACGACTTAAGTCGTCACTACGAAAATCCGTTCACCGAGACGCCCGACCAGATGGTGCGGCGCGTGTGCCGCGAACTGGGCAACAAGAAAAACATCATCGTCATCAATGACGAGGCGCATCATTGTTACCGCCGCAAGCCCGAGGGCGCGGAAGAGGAAGAAACGCTCAAGGGCGACGAGCGCAAGGAAGCGCAACAGCGCGAAGAGGAAGCGCGGATTTGGATCTCGGGCATCGAAGCCGTGAAAGCCAAATTGGGCGTGAAGGTGGTCTACGATCTTTCGGCCACGCCGTTCTTCTTGCGCGGCTCAGGCTATGATGAAGGCACCTTGTTCCCGTGGGTGGTTTCGGATTTTTCGCTGATCGACGCGATTGAATCGGGGATTGTCAAAGTGCCGCGCGTGCCAGTAGCCGACGACTCGATGGTGGGCGAGCAACCCACCTATCGCGACCTGTGGCTGAGAATCCGCGAGCAACTTCCCAAGAAGGGACGCAAGACCGAGGATGCTTCTGGCGGCGCTTTGGTCATCCCGCCTGAATTGGAAGGGGCGCTGAACAGCCTGTATAGCAACTACGAAAAGAAGTTCAGGCAATGGGAGGCTAGTAACGACTTAAGTCGTCACTACGACCATCACTACGACCGTCCCGCACCGCCTGTGTTCATCGTGGTCTGCAACAACACCAATGTTTCCAAGATGGTCTTCGATTACATCGCGGGTTGGGAGAAAACCCTCACCCCTAACCCCTCTCCTGCGGGGAGAGGGGAACAGACGACCGTTCCCGTGCCAGGCAGACTTTCCTTGTTCAGCAACGTGGAAGGCGGACAGTGGCTCTCCCGTCCGAATACGATCCTGATCGACAGCCAGCAATTGGAATCGGGCGAGGGGATGACGGACGAATTCAAGCGCATGGCGGCGGTGGAGATCGAGGAATTCAAGCAGGAATATCGCGCTCGTTTCCCAGGCCGCGATGTGGGTGACATTTCGGATGAAGATATTCTGCGCGAGGTGATGAACACGGTTGGCAAGGCGGGCAAATTGGGCGAGAGCGTGCGCTGCGTGGTGTCGGTTTCGATGCTCACGGAGGGATGGGACGCCAACACGGTGACGCACATCCTCGGCGTGCGGGCGTTCGGGACGCAGTTGTTGTGCGAGCAGGTTGTCGGTCGAGGCTTGAGGCGGAGGAGTTACGCGGTCAACGCGGAAGGGAAGTTCGAGGCGGAATATGCCGAGGTGTATGGCGTGCCGTTTTCGTTCATCCCCAGCGCGGGGTCGGAGAAGGACCCGAAGCCAGGTCCGACGCCGACGCGGGTGCGGGCGCTGGACGACCGTCTGGCGTGTGAAATCCAATTCCCGCGCGTGACCGGGTATCGCTACAAGTTCGAGAGCGAGAAACTGACGGCCAGGTTCACGGACGATTCGAAGATGGTCATCTCGCCTGCGGACATTCCCACCCGAACGGAAATGTCGTCCATCATCGGCGAGTCGAGTTATCACGATATTTATGGCTTGAAAGACAAACGCCTGAACACGGTGGATTTCCACCTGGCGTCGTTGATGATGGGAAAATATTTCTCAGAGGAGGGGCAGGGCAAGCCGTGGCTGTTCCCGCAATTGCTGAACGTGGCGCGGGAGTGGCGCGAGAAGTATTTGATCTGCAAGGACAACGCCTTCCCGCAGATGGTATTGGTGACGGCCTTCGCGCACAACGCGGCAGAGAAGATCTATCAGGCAGTGGTTCCGAGCGAGGACCTCACCCCCGGCCCCTCTCCTGACAGGAGAGGGGGGAAGACCCTGCTCCCCATCCTGCGTCGGTATGACGCGCTCGGCTCCACCCGCTACGTGGACTTCGACACAGCCCGCGATGTCTATCGCACGCGGGCGGACAAATCGCATGTCTCGCACGTGGTCTTGGACAGCGGCTGGGAGGGCAAACTGGCCGAGATTTTGGACGACGAGATGGAGGAAGTGATCCATTATGTCAAAAATTTCCAGTTGGGATTTACCATTCCGTACACGTTCAACGGACAGGAAAAAGCCTACCTGCCCGATTATCTGTTGCACGTGGACGATGGGCATGGGAAGGGCAACCTGCTGAATCTCATCCTGGAAGTGAGCGGCGAGGCGCGCAAGGACAAAGCCGCCAAAGTGGAAACAGCGCGCAACCTGTGGATTCCCGCCATCAACAATCACGGCGGGTTTGGCCGCTGGGCGTTTTTGGAGATCGTGGATCCGTGGGATGCGAAGAATACAATTCGGGCGTTCTTGAAGGGAAAGAATGTAGATGGTGTCGCGCCGATGCTTCAAAAGGAAAAGGGAAATGGAGTTGACTAAATGATTACCCTCACCTTTGCGGGCGATGAAGCAGGCGATGTCAGTTTGAATTTCGAGAAAGGCGCTTCACAGTATTTTGTACCCGCCTTTATCGCCACGCAGAAACCCGACCCATTGCGGGAACTACTGGCGGCCTTGCGCCAATCGCTCGGCTTGAGTGAAACACATGAATTCAAATTCCACAAGATGGGGTCTTCTGAAATTCGCAATGCAGTATTTTCTGCGCTCTCCCATGCGGATTTCGAGGCCTGGGCGCTGATCGTGGACAAAACCAGACTGCCAAAAATCTTCGAGACCACGGAAAGCCTGGAGATTTATACCCACTTCATCACCGAACTGCTTGATATCATCCCTGTGGAATTGCAAAAAGACGCGACCCTCATCCTCGATGAATTCGGCTCCACACCCGACCTGCGAACCGAATTACGCCGCACGATGATCAAACGCCACATGCCGCGCCTCTTCAAGCGGGTAATCATCCGCAGTTCACACAGGGAATCGTTAATTCAGGTGGCCGATTTGGTGGCTGGCTCTATCATGCGCAGGGATTCGCAGAACGACTCGGAAGCGTTCGACATGATTTCGAGGAAGATTCAGCGGCTGGAGATTTACCGCCCCTATTAAAAATAACCCGCCTCGCTAGCCCGTATCCTTCAACGGAGAAGGGGGCAGGCGGCCAAACGGCCACTTTTCGCGAGACAGGATGAGCGATCGAAACGCTTTTGACCATTGGACTACGTCCGCTGGCAGGTTTATTATACAACAACTTTGAAGGAATTTTCAATGCCTCCTAAAAAGAAACCCTCCACCCCCAAACTCCCGACGCCCATCGAAGCGGTGAAGCACAAAGACAAGCGCGCCAACATCCCCACCGAGGAACTGCGCGACTTCATCGCGGACGAGGAGAAATCCCCCAAGACCGTCCTCTATCCACGCGACCCGTCTCTCGACCCGCAGTTGGTGTGGAAGGGCAAGGACGAGCAGGATGCGCAGGATTTAGCCGTGCCTGCCGTGCCGATCTACATCCAGGAGCATATCAAGCCGCAAGCCATCATCGAACTTGTACGCTCGCTCCCCTCTCCCACCGGGAGAGGGGCCGGGGGTGAGGGCGCATTCCAACCCACCCTCTTCGCCGACTTCAACGGCCTGCCCTTCGAAGACCGCGTGGACTTTTACCACCACGAACAGCATTGGTCGAACCGCATGATCCTGGGCGATTCGCTGCTGGTGATGACCTCGCTTGCCGAAAAGGAGGGACTCAAAGGCAAAGTGCAGATGATCTACTTTGACCCGCCGTATGGGATCAAGTTTGGCTCGAACTGGCAGGTTTCCACACGGAAACGGGATGTGAAGGACGGCAAAGCCGAAGACGCCACCCGCCAGCCCGAACAGGTGAAAGCCTTTCGTGACACCTGGCAGTTGGGCATTCACTCGTACCTGGCGTATTTGCGTGACCGCTTGGTGACGGCGCGGGAATTACTGACGGAAAGCGGAAGTGTTTTTATTCAGATTGGCGATGAGAATGTTCATTTAGTTCGCAATATTTTGGATGAAGTATTTGGTAGCGAAAACTTCATAAGTCAAATTCTTTATCGAAGAGGCGGTTTTCAAACTGGCGAGTTTATTGCCAATACTTACGATTACATTCTTTGGGTTGCAAAGAATAAAGAGCAAGTAAAAGTCAGACGTGTATTTATCCAGATTGACCCACAAGATTGGTATTCAACGGGTGACAGATGGCTTGAAGATTCAACTGGCAATCGTTCAACCTATGATCCATCACAACCATTTAAAGATTTGCGTTTGCACAGTGATCGATCATGTTTCTCTGCTACAGGTGGAGAGTCAAGTAGTTTCAAAATTGAGTTGGAAGGAAACTTAGTTGGTCCACTTCCAGGTCGCGGATGGTCTACAAGCCAAGTTGGAGTAAATCGGTTGAAATTAGCAAACCGATTGATGATAAAAGGCAGGCGTCCACGATTCAAACCTTATTATGAAGATTTCCCGCTTCAAAATCTATCGAATGGTTGGTTCGATACTGTTCGTGGCGGTTTTTCAGGCGACACAGCAGATGACAAAATTTATGTTGTTCAAACTCTAACCAAAGTTGTTGAACGTTGCATGATGATGACCACCGACCCAGGCGACCTGGTGCTCGACCCCACCTGCGGCTCTGGCACCACGGCCTACGTCGCCGAGGGTTGGGGGCGTCGCTGGATCACCATCGACACCTCGCGCGTGTCCATTGCGCTGGCGCGCACGCGGCTCATGTCTGGGCGGTATCCATACTACCTGTTGGCTGATTCAGCCGAAGGTCGGCGCAAAGAGCGCGAGATCAATCCGCAGATTGGGCAGATTTCGCAGGTGGAAGAGAATCAAAAAGAAAATCTGCGTGGGTCTGCGTCATCTGCGGATGATATTAAGAAAGGCTTCGTCTACGAACGCGTGCCGCATGTCACGTTGAAGTCCATTGCCAACAATGAAGAGATCGACGAGATCCACGCGAAGTATCAAGGTCAACTGGACGAACTGCGCGCGCAGATCAACACAGCCGCCAAACAGAAGTGGGAAGAATGGGAACTCCCGCGCGAATCCCCCTCTCCCAGTGGGAGAGGGCAGGGTGAGGGACGTGTGCCCGAAAGGGTAGAAATCACACCCCTCCTCAAAAAATACTGGGACCTGCGCCGCGCCCGCCAAAAAGAAATCGACGCCTCCATCGCCCGCCGCGCCGACACCGAATTCCTCTACGACAAACCCTACCAGGACAACAAACGCGTGCGCGTCTCGGGTCCCTTCACCGTCGAAAGCCTCTCCCCGCACCGCGTCCTTGCCCCCGACGACCCCGCCACCGCCTTCAAAGAAGACGTACTCAACACCCACGACTTCACCCAAATGATCCTCGAAAACCTCAAGAGCGCGGGCGTGCAAAACACCGTCAAAAACCAGCGGCTGAAATTCGACTCGCTCGAACCCTACGCGGGGACGTGGATCCACGCCGTTGGAACCTACACCGAGCGGCTCGCCTCTCCCACCGAGCGGCTTGCCTCTTCCACCGAGCGGCTCGCCTCTATCACCGAGCGACCTGCCTCTATCACCGAGCGACCTGCCTCTATCACCGAGCGACCTGCCTCTCCCATCGAGCGACCT
>JBMOMO010000103.1:0-2682 GCA_049324135.1 Chloroflexota bacterium | reverse complement strand
AAAGAGAATGAACTGCTGCGCCGTTTCGCCGGCAAGACCCAACTTTTGCAAGACTGATGAACAGGCAGCCTGTTTTTGCTTACGGCATAAAATAGGGATCTTTTTCGACCGCTTCCAGGCACTCTTCAAGCGACAAATCAAAATAGACTTCCACCCATTCGTTGCCAGTATATCGCATGAACGCCATCGTGAAACAATTATCCCTGACATATTCCAACCGGGCAAACTTCGATTCGAAAAATGGCACCAGTGCGTTCGGACCGGGAACATTATATTTGGCGCAAAAGTAGAGATAGTGCCGATACCATTTTGTATAAATATCGGCGATGTAATTGTGTTGAAATTCAGTCGGGGCGGGAGGCGGCTTGATATGGGTTGGTTTCAAGACACGCTCCACAAGTTCATTCGCCCTTTGCTGGATGATCGCCTTGGTGTTTGCCGATACCTTGGGCGCAGCTGATTTGGATGGGCTGAGTACCCACGTTCTCTTATTTTTAGCCATAATACCGCCTTGTTTTCAGGGATTCGATTTCACTAACGAGATCCACATTGCAAGGACATACCTGAACAGTTACGTGGATGGCAATTATATGCTTGACGCGGGCGGCTGGCAAGAAAACAAGCGTACCTACGGCTTGTTCTTCCTGCGCACATACAGCAACTTCTCGACCTGCGCCACCACGTTTCCCTCCGCATCCAGCACATCCACCGTGAAGGTCGGCTCGACCTTGCGGTTTTGATCCGCCGCCGCGCGGATCTCGTCCACGCGCGACTGCGGGATGTGGAAACGCGCCCGCACCGTCCCGCGCCCGGGGTTGACGAAGCGAATGCCCGCGGCCTTGTCCCAGACGATGTAGTCTTCGCCCAGCGCGCGCATCAGGATCAACATGAACCACGGGTCGCACATGGCATACAGCGAACCGCCGAAATGCACGCCCACGATGTTGCGGTTGAGCGCCGTCAACTTCATCTCCACCTCGATGGTGCGCTCGTCCACGCTGCGCGAGCGAATTCCCGCCCCCAACAAGGGCGGATAGAAATTGATGAAGCGCTCACGAACCCGCGTCCACAAGGAAGCCATCTTCACTCGCACCCATTACAAATTACCAGGCACCAATTACCCCCTGCCGCTCGCTTCCACCAGCGACCTGAACAGCCTCTGCATCGACGGTTGGTCGGTCAGCCACTCGGGGTGCCATTGCACGGCCAGCGCGTAGGGATGATCGGGCATCTCAACCACCTCGGCCAGGCCGTCGGGAGAACGTCCCGCCACCCGGAGCGCGGGCGCGATATCCTTCAATCCCTGGTGATGCAGCGAGTTGACGGTCAGCAGCGTCCCGCCAAAGATCGCCGCGGCGCGAGACGCCTCATCCACCTGGACGGGATGCACCAGCGCGCGCCGCAGGTGCCCGGGGTAATCGTGGTCGAGCGCGTTCGGGAATTGGGTATACAGGTGCGTGTACAAGGTCCCGCCCAGGGCCACGTTCATCGCCTGGATGCCGCGGCAGATTCCCAGCATCGGCTTGCCGTCCACCGCTGCGGCGCGCAGCAAGGCCAGTTCAACGGCATCCCGCTGCGGGTCCACGCCGTCGATGCGCGGATGGTCCTCCCCAGCGAAATGGTCGAGGGAAATATCCCCGCCGCCCGAGAAGAGGATCCCATCCAGGCGGGAATACAGTTCCATCAGGATGTCTTCGGGCAGGTTGCATGGAATCGGGATGGCCACGCCGCCCGCCTCCGTCACCGCGTTGACGTAGGAATGCTGCAAGGCCACGATGGGATGGCGGTCAGAATCCCTGCCGGTGCGGGTGCTGATGCCAATCAACGGTCTGGACATGTTGGCTCCTTAAAGAGAAAGAGCGCAGTTGCCTGCGCCCTTTTGTGGGATTAGTCGAACTTTTGCTTGAGGCGGGCGGATTTTCCCGTGCGCTCGCGCATGAAGTACAACTGCGCGCGGCGGACGATGTTGTGGCGTTCCACCACGATCTTGTCCAGGCGCGGCGAGCGGAGCATGAAGGTGCGCTCCACGCCGATGCCGTTGCTGGCAGTGCGGCGGACGGTGACGGAGGACTGGTTGCCGCCCTTGCGCAGGCGGATCACAATTCCCTTAAACTCCTGAATACGCTCACGGTCGCCTTCCTTGATGCGGACGTGCACGCTGACGGTATCGCCGGGGCGCAATTCAGGGATTTTTTCGTTCGGTTTGGCCTCGACGGCCTTCAGCAGATCGGTCATGTTCGTTCTTCCTTACGGTTCTGTTTTGGGTTGGTTTCAAACGCGACGGGGGATTATAGCACGCATTTTCTGATTGAACAAGTGAAATTTATGCGCAAGAATTTCTCATGTCATTGCGAGGAGCGCACAGCGCGACGAAGCAATCTCGCTGTTGGGACGGCCACATAATTACCTTGCGAAGCACCCTAACTCGGACAAGCCGAAAGAGATTTAACCACGGAGAACACACGCGTGCCTGCGCACGGTGCAGGCAGAGATCACTGAGAAAACCTTTAAAAAAAACTCCGTGTACTCTGTGGTAAGGATTTTCTTGCTTTTTGTCAATACCTTCGCCAAAATTTAACAGACCTAATTTCGTGGGGCGGATTGGCAATCCGCCTACCATATCTGGCGATCGCAGCAAGTTTCTGGCTATATCTGGCATTGCGGGATGCCATCCCGCACCAC